>NZ_JAAMOZ010000001.1:2257864-2580416 GCF_011758645.1 Brooklawnia cerclae
GCCTACACCAGCCTGCTCGGTGCGAAAGCGACCAGCAATCCTCTGGCATCCGAGCACGTCGCCACCGAGGACTACCTGGCCGAATCCGGAGTCACCCCCGTGCTGCTGCGCAACGGCTGGTACACCGAGAACTTCGTCGGCACGCTGCACTCAGCCGCCCAGACCGGCACCGTGCTCACCAGCGCCGGGGAGGGACGGGTCGCCAGCGCCGCGCGCGCCGACTACGCCGAGGCGGCCGCCGCCGCGCTGGCCGCCGACCGGCCCTCGGGAATCTACGAACTCTCCGGTGATGTCGCCTGGACCCAGGCCGACCTGGCCGCAGCGATCGGCGAGGTGCTGGGACGCGAGATCACCGTGCACGACGTGTCGCCCGCCGAACACGCATCGATCCTCGCCGAGGCAGGCGTGGACGCAGGCGCCGCCGGGTTCGCGGTGGCGATCGACGCCACCATCGCCGCGGGTGAACTGGGCATCGTCACCGGCGATCTCAGCCGTCTGATCGGCCGCCCGACCACCCCGCTGATCGACACCCTGCGCGCAGCCGCGTAGAGGCCGAGCGCGGCCTCAGCTTTCTCGGCCGCGGCGCTCCTCCGGATCGTCCAGGCGATTCTGGCACCGGGCGATGCTGCGCGTTGGCTGTCAGGCTCCAGTGGAATGAAGCCCGCCATCGACGTGCACCATCGTCCCGGTGGTCGCGGGGAACCAGTCGCTCATCAGCGCGACCACCGCCTTGGCCACCGGGGTGGCGTCCTTGGGATCCCATCCCAGAGGCGCACGCTGGGCCCACACGTCGTTGAAGGACGCGGACCCCGGAATCGCCTTCTTCGCGATCGTGTCGACCGGGCCTGCGGCCACGAGGTTGCTGCGGATGCCGTCCGGGCCGAGGTAACGGGCCAGGTAGCGGTTGGTCGACTCCAGGGCCGCCTTGGCCACGCCCATCCAGTCGTAGGTGGGCCAGCTGACGGTGGCGTCGAAGGTCAGCCCGACGATCGACGAGCCGGGGACCAGCATGTCGCGCACCGACATCGTGAGGCTCTGCAACGAATAGGCCGACGTGTGCAGGGCGAGCGACACATCGTCCCACCCGGTCTGCAGGAAAGCCCCACCGAGGGCGCGCTCGGGGTTAGCGAACGCGATCGAGTGCACCAGCCCGTCGAGCCGGGCGAAGCCGAGTTCCTTGAGCTGCCCCGGCAGCCCGGCCAGCTGCTCCGGATCGGTGACGTTGAGGTCGATCACCTCGGGCACCGGATCGAGCTTCTTGATGACGCGCCGCGTCAGGCTCATGCCCCGCCCGAAGTTCGACACGATGACGTTGGCACCCTCCTCCTGAGCGATCCGTGCCACCGCGTAGGCGATCGACGTGTTCAGCGTCACGCCGGTGACGAACACGTTCTTGCCCTCAAGAATGCCCATGTCAGTTCCCCATTCCCAGGCCACCGTCCACGGGGACGACCGCCCCGGTGACGTAGCCCGCCTCGTCCGACACCAGATACCTCACCGCGTTCGCGACATCCGCGGCCGTCCCCATGCGGCCCACCGGGATACGCTCCGCATACGCCTTGCGAGTCGCCTCGTCCAGCACCTCGGTCATCTCCGTCTGGATGAAACCCGGGGTGACGACGTTGGCCGTCACACCGCGTCCCCCAAGTTCGCGTGCCACGCTGCGCATCATGCCGATCAGCCCGGCCTTCGTGGACGCGTAGTTGACCTGCCCGGCCGACCCCAGCAGTGCCACCACCGAGCTGATGGCGACGATGCGCCCGAAGCGCTGCCTCACCATGCCCCTGGTCGCGCGCCGCACCACCCGGTAAGCACCCGTGAGGTTGATGTCGACCACCTGCTGCCAGTCGTCGTCGCTCATGCGCATGAGCAACGTGTCGCGTGTGATCCCCGCGTTCGCGACGAGCACCTCGACCGGCCCGAGTTCGGCCTCCACCGTGGCGAAACCCGCGTCCACGGCCTGCGGATCGGTGATGTCACAGGCCACGCCGAGCACCCCGGCGGGGGCGGCGTCCGACCTGGCGAAACCCGCCACCCGGTACCCGGAATCTCGGAGTGTCTCGGCGATCGCGGCACCGATGCCGCGGCTCGCCCCGGTGATCAGGGCGACCCGGCCCTGTCGGTCGACGGATTCAGTCACGATCCCCAACCTAACGGCCGTCCGCCTCGGCCCGCCGCGCGACCGCCACAAAAACGCGGCGCCATCGTTGGCGGATTTGGGCAAGGATAGGGGGCGGCACTTTTCGGACGATCGTCAGAACGGCAGGCTCATGCGACTCGGATTGAACAACAAGGTCTTCCTCGTCACCGCTGCGAGCGGTGGCCTCGGTCTCGCGACGGCGCGTGCCCTGGTGGACGAGGGCGCAGGCGTGCTGCTCACCTCACGCAGCCAGGAACGGCTCGACCGAGCGGTGAGCATACTCGGCGGCACCCAGCAGGCGATCGGGCTGGCCGCAGACCTGTCCGACCCGCACGCGGCCGACCTCGCCGTCAAGGCCGCCCTGGACAGCTTCGGGCGGATCGACGGAGCGTTCGTCAGCGCGGGCGGCCCGCCCAAGGGACACGTCGCCGAGGTCAGCGACGAGCAGTGGCGGGCGAGCTTCGACTCGGTGTTCCTGGGCGCGATGCGGGTCGTCCGCGCCATCGTCGCCGTGAACCGTGCCGCGACTCTCGGGTTCGTCCTGTCGACCTCCGTGAAGGTGCCACTGACCAACATGGCATTGAGCAACGGGCTGCGTCCGGGCCTCGGCATGCTGGTGAAGCAACTCGCTGACGAGATCGGCCCCGACGGCGGCCGGGCCTTCGGCATGATGCCCGGTTCCATCGCCACGCAACGGCTCATCGACCTCAACAAGGGAACTCCCGATCCGGATGCGGCCCGCGCGGCCTCGGAGGCCGCGATCCCGCTTCGCCGCTTCGGCCAGCCGGAGGAGTTCGGACGGGTCGCCGCGTTCCTGATGTCGGAGGCCGCGTCCTACGTCACCGGATGCGTGATCCCGGTCGACGGCGGCTCACTACGCTCCCTGTGAGCCGATGCCCGAGCCTGGTCAGCGATCGGATGCCATGAGCGGCCCGGACGCCACGAACCGGTTGGACGCCGCGATAGGCCTACTGGCCTGCCCTGTGTGCGGCTCACAGTTCCGTCGCGTCGAGCGAGTGCTGCAGTGCACGATGCGGCACTCGTTCGACATCGCCCGGCAGGGTTACGTCAACCTGCTCGGCCGCAAGCCGCCGCACAACGCCGACACCCCCGACATGATCGCCGCGCGCGAACGGTTCCTGTCGGGCGGGCACTACTCCCCCATCCGCGACGCCGTCGTGGCAGCCTGCCCGCCGAGGGAGTCGGTGATCGAGGTCGGTGCGGGCACGGGGTACTACCTGTCGGGGGTGGTCGCTGCCCGTCGTCCCACTGGGCACCTGGCCCTGGACGTATCGGTCGCCGCCGTCCGCCGCACTGCCGCGGCCGGCCTGGCCGCTGCCGTCGCCGACACGTGGGCGGGCCTGCCGGTGGCCGACGCCTGCGCCGGCATCGTGCTGTGCGTCTTCGCACCGCGGAACCCGGCCGAGTTCGACCGAGTGCTCCGTCCCGGTGGACGGGTGGTCGTCGTCACTCCGCAACCTGGCCACCTCGCAGGCCTGCGGCACGACCTCGGCCTGCTCGACATACCGGTCGACAAGGAAGATCGCCTGGACGAGTCCTTGGCGGCGGCAGGACTTCGCCTCGCGAGCCGGACTGCCGTGCGATTCGATCGGACGCTCACCCCCCACGAGGTCGCCGATCTCGTGGGGATGGGCCCGAATGCCTTCCACCATCGTTCGACTCTCACGGACGGGGCGGGTGGGGCGTCGTCCACCATCGACGTCGCTGTCGACATCAGCACGTTCGTCCAGGCGTGAGGCTTCACCGGTCTCGCCGGCCTCGCACGCGCGTCGGGCCGGGACCCACGGCACTCTTCACGCGGCCCGCGTGACCTCACGCGGGCGCTGTCATTTCCCGCGAGCGCTATATCACCCGCGGCAGTACATACGACTCGCGTGATTCACACAGCACCCGCGGGAGCACCTGTACTTGTTCTTGGCACGGCCATGTTCAGCCGACGCAGGTGAATGCGGCTTCGGTTCCCTGGTGCCCGAGGTCCTGCAGGTCGCCTCGCCATGACGTGTAGGTGTCGAAGCCCCAGATCGTCTCGCTCGTGTCGAGCCGGACCCGCGCGACCGAGATGATCTCGGTTTCTGGGACCAGCGGGTACGGCGCCAGATAGGCGCGTTTGCTGATCGGCGGCACCGAGCCCCGGTCGGACGGGTCGGACCACGCGAAGATCGCCCACTGCCCGGACGGCGAGGTCACGACGGCGCCGATCGGCATATGGACGTCATCACGCCGCGGTCTGCCCTTGGCGCTGGTCGGGTCGAGCATCCAGTCGACGAACTCGTCAGGGGCTTGAACGCAGTCGACGAACTCGATCGACGGAGTGAACCCATCGGGATACTCGACGACGTCGGTGTGGTAATTGCGCGTCGGACTCGGCGCGATCGCCACCGAGGACGGCACAGCGGGGGCCGACGTCGGCGAGGGCTCGGACGGCGCGTCCGGCTGTGAGGACGCAGGCGCGCACCCGGCCACCAGCAGCACGGACAGCACCCGAGGTGAGACAGCCGCATTCCTTCCTCCGTCACCTCCACTATTACGTGATCGCTAACGATATTTCCCGAAAGGATGTGGCCCTCGGTTGCCTTGTAACCGATTATCAGACTTATGAGAATGCAAGTCACCAAAAGTAGAACTCGAAGAATTTTCTTTAGAGGGCCTTCGCTTGCAGCATTATCACTAGACACAATCTGCCGTCCTATGATACCCACCAGTCGATGAACTCGTCAGGGGGCTTGAACGCAACCGACGAACTCGATCGGCGGAGTGAACCCATCGGGATACTCGACAACGTCGGTGCGGACAACAGGTGATGTCGTCCACAAATGTGGGGAGTCAATCGGCGAACTATTCTCTCGAAAGCTCCTTCTTGACGACTGAGCAACGTCTTCTTAGGCGGGCAAAGCCTGTAGCGCTTGGTGAGTAAAATACGCGGCTGCGATACCGAGTCCGACCTCAATTACAACCAAGGCGGCAAAAAGTTTCCATTTCGGGACAAAGAAAAGCACTGCCGAACCAACGGGCAGCAGCGACGCAGCGATGAAAAAGATCCTCAAAGTTATCCGGTTTAAACGCGCGATGTGTTGCCAGACTGGGTCAGACGGGTTATAAATGTAGTCATCGGACCCTATCCCCACCGTTATCAGCCTATACAATATATATAGACTGATAACGAGAGCGGAGTGGAAGAACGCCAAACCGGGCCATACATTGCGCCCCCTCTTTTGCATATCTGGCATGATTCTCGGTTCATCAGACAAACTGGGCTCCTTGGCAACGCGCTCCATATTAGATTATGACTCTCCTAGCAGGGCGGTCGATTCTGGCGGCCAAGAAGGCCTCTATCCGTTTTGTCGTCATTGTTCATGAGGTTGCTCTTTATGCATCGGCTGTGATGATTTGGTGCCCGACAGCGGCAGCAATTTCTTGGAGTTTAGCATCTGGTGACCCCAGGACTATTTCAGAGTGGGAGGGTTGGGGCGTGTCATAGGTGCCTCCCCAGTTGACGGCTGGGGCTCCGCTGTGTGGCGTGGTTGTGGCAGACAGGCCGAACAGTGGTGTTTCGAAGATGCCACCGGCGGGGTCGAGCCGGAATTGGACGAGCCACCCGTTGGCGCTGGCCCAGCCGGAGAATAGATCACCCACGCGTTGTTCGGCTTCATCGACTTGTGCCTGAACGTCCGGCGGGAAGCCCGGGGTGGGTGGTTCCGGGGTAGGGTCAGCTCGCGCAACTGCGGGTAGGCCCATCGTTTCCCACGAGGGCCGTTGTGACGCCAGCAAACAGGTACGTTCATCCGCGGTTGAGGACGCCGCTGTGGCGCAGCTCTCATGCGAGCGCCGTCGCTTCCAGCAGGCGCTACACCACCCGCGGCAACGCGACCCAGAAGGTACAGGGGCCGACTCGCGCTGGGCGATCCAGCATTCCTCAGGCCAGCGAGACCAACTCGGCGTAGTCCTCGTTCCAGAGATCCTCGGTGCCATCGGGCAGGACGATCACCCGGTCGGGCTCCAACGCGTGCACAGCCCCCTCGTCGTGGGTGACCAGCACGATCGCCCCCGCGTAGTGGCGGATCGCGTTCAGTACCTGCTCCCGGGATGCCGGATCGAGGTTGTTGGTCGGCTCGTCCAGCAGAAGCACATTGGCCGCCGACACCACCAGCGTCGCCAGGGCCAGGCGTGTCTTCTCACCACCCGACAGGACGCGGGCCGGCTTGTGGTCGTCGTCCCCGGTGAACAAGAACCCACCCAGCACCTTGCGGGCGTCGGTCTCGTTGAGGTTCGGCGCAGCGTCCATCATGTTCTCCAGCACCGTGCGCTCGGGGTCGAGCAGATCGTGCTCCTGGGCGAAATACCCGATCTTGAGGCCGTGCCCGGCAACGACCTCGCCCGTGTCGGGTTCCTCCAACCCCATGAGCAGGCGGAGCAGCGTCGTCTTGCCCGCGCCGTTGAACCCCAGGATCACCACCCGCGAACCTCGGTCGACGGCCAGGTCGACGCCGGTGAACACTTCCAGCGACCCGTAGCTCTTCGACAGGTCGTGAGCCGACAGCGGGGTCTTGCCACACGGTGCCGGGGTGGGGAAGGTGATCTTGGCCACCTTGTCCTGGGCACGCTCGCCCTCCACACCCGCCAGCAGGCGTTCGGCACGCCGCGCCATGTTCTGGGCGGCGGTGGCCTTCGTCGCCTTGGCCCCGAGACGCTCGGCCTGCGTCAGCAGCTGTGCGGCCTTGCGCTCGGCGTTCTGCCGTTCCCGCTTGCGGCGCTTCTCGTCGGTCTCCCGCTGCTGCAGGTAGGCCTTCCAGCCCATGGAGTACTGGTCGAGGGTGGCCCGGTTGGCGTCCAGATGAAAAACCTTGGTCACCGTGGCGTCCAGCAGCCCCGTGTCGTGGCTGATCATGATCACGCCGCCGGCGTAGGTCTTGATGAAGTCGCGCAACCACACGATCGAGTCGGCGTCCAGGTGGTTGGTGGGCTCGTCCAGCAGCAGCGTCTCGGCGTTGCTGAACAGGATCCTCGCCAGCTCGACGCGCCGCCGCTGACCACCCGACAGCTCGTGCAGCGGCTGGCCCAGCACCCGGTCGGGCAGGCCGAGGTTGGCGGCGATGCGCGCCGCCTCCGACTCGGCCGCGTACCCGCCGGCCGCCATGAGCTCGGCCTCGGCCCGCGCATACGACGCCATGGCGCGTTCCTGCTCGTCGCCCTGCGTGGTGGCCATGAGCTCCTCGAAACGGTGGAGCCGTTCGAGGATGCTGTCGAGCCCGCGGACACTCAGGATGCGGTCACGGGCGAGCGTCGACAGATCGGACTCCCTCGGATCCTGCGGGAGGTAGCCGATCCGACCGGCGCGGCTCACCTGCCCGGCAGCGGGCAAGGACTCCCCCGCGAGGATTCGCATGGTCGTCGTCTTCCCGGCGCCGTTCCGGCCGACGAGGCCGATCCTGTCGCCGGGGTTGACCCGGAAAGTGGTGGGTTCGAGCAACAGCCGCGCGCCCGCGCGGACCTCGAGGTCTGATGCCTGCAACATGTCGTCGTCCATTCTCCCCGGTCAGGGGCGTCAGACC
Source organism: Brooklawnia cerclae (assembly GCF_011758645.1). NCBI lineage: Bacteria > Bacillati > Actinomycetota > Actinomycetes > Propionibacteriales > Propionibacteriaceae > Brooklawnia > Brooklawnia cerclae. Next base: position 2,265,575 of record NZ_JAAMOZ010000001.1, read on the forward strand.
AATTCGGCGTCTACGACGCGCCCGCCGAACGCCGCTATCGTGAACCTGTGTCGAGGCGCATGTTCATCGCCGTGCTCCCACCGGCCCAGGTCATCGAACACCTGGCAGACCAGATCGAGCACGTCGGTCCACCCGCCGGGCGTCCGCGCATGACCACCCCGGGCTCGTGGCACATCACCTGCGCGTTTCTGGGTGAGGTGGACGACGATCGGGCGGACCGGCTCGCCGACGCGCTCCCCGATCACGCCGCGGGCATCGAACCCTTCCCCCTGCGGTTGGCGGGAATCGGTGCCTTCCCCGACCTGGCGACGCCGAGGCACTGGTGGGTCGGGGTGGACGATCCCACCGGACGCCTGGCCACGCTGTTCCGCGCCTGCCGACAGGCCTGCCGCGAGTCAGGAATCGCTGTCGGCCGCGCGGCCCAACTCGCACACCTGACCGTCGCGCGCGGCAAACCCGCTCCCGACCCGGAGTGGGCGGCTGCGTGGCAGGGGTATCTCGGGCCGGAGTGGACGGTGGACGGCCTCGACCTGATGGTCTCGGTGCTGAGCGGCACCGGAGCCCACTACAGCTCGATCGCCCGTTTCCCTCTCGGTCGTTGAGTGTTTCGCCCTCGGCCGTTGAGCGTTTTGCCTCCGGTCGTTGAGCTTGTCGAAACGACTTCCCTTCGACAGGCTCAGGGAGCATACAGTCCCTTCGACAGGCTCAGGGGGCGTGGTTCGACAGGCTCAAGGAGCGTACTCGGCCCCTCGATGCCGGTCTCAGATCATGAAGCCGATCGCGCGCAACTGCTCGCGTCCGTCCTCGGTGATCATGTCGAGGTTCCACGGCGGCATCCAGATCCAGTTGATCGTGACGCTGCGGGCGAGTTGCCCGAGCACGGCCTGGGCCTCCCACTCGATCTGGTCTGTCAATGGACAGGCGGCGCTGGTCAGCGTCATGTCGATGGTCACGTTGAGGTCGTCGTCGATGTCGAGGTCGTAGACCAGGCCGAGGTCGACGACGTTGACCATCAGTTCGGGATCGACGACCTCCTTCAGGCCTTCGAGGAGGACAGCCTTCTTCTCCTCCTTGCTCGACTCCGCCCAGGTGGTGCCGGCCTTGGGCGCGTCCGGCAGGTCGTCGCGAACCAGGTCGGACGGACGAGGCTGCTCGAACGGGTAGGACTCCATCGGCATGCTCACTATGCGCTCCTCGTTTCATTCGCCACCGGGCCGGGCAGTGACGCGCCCGCGCGCGCCAGAGCGTCCCGCAGCGCCGACCACCCGAGCATCGCGCACTTGACGCGGCCGGGGAACTGGGCGACACCGGCGAACGCGATGCCGTCCTCCAGCCGGTCCTCGTCGGGCTCGATGCGCCCCTGGCCCTCCATCAGCGTGCGGAAGTCGTCGAACAGCGCGAGGGTGTCCACGATGTCACGGCCGATGACCAGATCGGTCATCACCGACGTCGAGGCCTGCGAGATCGAACAGCCCTCCGCGTGGTACGAGATGTCCCCGACCCGGTCGCCGTCCAACTCGACCCGCAGGGTGATCTCGTCGCCGCACGTCGGGTTGACGTGGTGCACCTCGGCGCCGAACGGCTCGCGCAGCCCGGCATGGTGCTTCTCGCGGTAGTGGTCCAGGATGATGTCCTGGTACATCTCCTCGACGTTCATCGTCCCGCACTCTTCCTGGTGAAGAAGTCGTGAGCCCACTCGATGGTCGACACGAGGGTGTCGACCTCCTCGAGGGTCGTGTAGAAGTAGCCGGAGGCCCGGCTCGAGCTCTGGACGCCGAGACGCTGGTGCAGCGGCGCCGCGCAGTGGTGCCCACCACGCACGGCCACCCCCCGGCTGTCGAGCAGTTGCATCAGGTCGTGGGGATGCACCCCGTCGACCGTGAACGACACGGCACCACCGCGGTCGACCACCTCGGTCGGGCCGAGGACCGTCACCGCGTCGAGGGTGCCGAGGCCTTCCAGGATGTGCGCGGTGATCTGCTCCTCGTGCTCCTGGATCGCCTCCATCCCGATCGCGTCGATGTAGTCGATCGCTGCCGCGAGACCGACCGCCTGGGCGATCGGCTGCGTCCCGGCCTCGAACCTGTGCGGCGGAGGTGCGAAGGTCGAGCCCTCCATCCGGACGACCTCGATCATCTCTCCGCCACCGAGGAACGGCGGCAACTGTTCCAGCAGGTCGAGCCGACCCCACAGGACGCCGATGCCGGTCGGACCGCACATCTTGTGCCCGGTGAATGCCAGCAGGTCGGCGCCGAGTGCCGTGACGTCGGTCGGACGCTGCGGGACGCCCTGTGAGCCGTCGACCACCAGCACCGCCCCGAAGGCGTGTGCGCGCTCGGCCACCTGGGCGATCGGGTTCACCGTGCCGAGCACATTGCTCACCCACGTCAGCGCGACCACCTTGGTGTGCTCGTTGATCAGGCCCTCGGCATCGGCCTTGTCGAGGTCGAGTCGCCCGTCGGCGGTGATGTCGAACCACCGGAGAGTCGCGCCCGTGCGCTCGCACACGAGCTGCCAGGGAACGAGGTTCGAATGGTGCTCCATCACCGAGATCACGACCTCGTCCCCCGGGCGCAGGCTAGCGCCGAGGGTGTTGGCGGCGAGGTTGAGCGCCTCGGAGGAGTTCTTCGCGAACACGATCTCGTCAGGACCGGCCGCCTTGATGAAGGACGCGACCCTGGCACGTGCCCCCTCGAAGGCCGCTGTCGCCTCCGCACCGAGGGTGTGCATGGCGCGGGCGACGTTCGCGTTGTGGTGCAGGTAGTGATCGCTGATCGCGTCGACCACCTGGCGGGGCTTCTGCGAGGTGTTGGACGAGTCCAGGTAGACCAGGGGCCACTGCCCCACCCGGCGCTCGAAGATGGGGAAGTCGGCGCGGACGGCGGCCACGTCGAGGTCCCGGTCCGCCACGACCGTGGACACCGGGACGCTGTTCATGCCCTCACGGCCTTCAGGTAACGGTCGTAGCCGGAGACCTCCAGCTCGTCGGCCAGCTCCCTGCCGCCCTCCTCCACGACGTGCCCGTCCACGAAGACGTGCACGTGGGTCGGCTCGACGTAGCGCAGGATTCGCGTGTAGTGCGTGATGAGCAGCACCCCGTGGTTACCACGCTCGGAGTAGCGGTTGATCCCCTCGGCGACGATGCGCACGGCATCGATGTCGAGCCCGGAGTCGATCTCGTCGAGGACGGCCACCTTCGGGTCGAGCAGATCGAGCTGGACGATCTCGCCGCGCTTCTTCTCGCCACCCGAGAAGCCCTCGTTGATCGACCGCGTGGCGAAGCTCGGATCCATGTCGAGACGTTCCAGCGACGCGGCGACCTCCTTTGGCCAGGTGCGCACCTTGGGAGCCACACCGTCGAGCGCCGCCTTCGCGGTGCGCAGGAAGTTCGTGGTCGACACGCCGGGCACCTCCACCGGGTACTGCATGGCGAGGAAGAGGCCCGCTTTCGCGCGCTGATCCACCGACAGCTCGGTCAGTTCGACGCCGTCGAGGGTGACCGACCCGGAGGTGATGGTGTACTTCGGATGTCCCGCGATCGAGTACGCCAGCGTGGACTTCCCGGATCCGTTCGGGCCCATGATCGCGTGCACCTCGCCGGTGCGAACGGTCAGGTCGACGCCCTTCAGGATCTGTTTGGGACCGGACTCGGTCTCCACATCGGCGTACAGGTCTTTGATGACTAGGTCTGCCATGGCTTCAGTCCTCCTGGTTGGCGTGCCCTGCTCGGGCGGGGTCTGGGTGGGTTGAGATGGGGTTGTCGATGTCGACGACGATCTGGTCGTCCTCGATGGCACAGGGATAGACGGGCACCGGTTGCGTGGCCGGAAGGTTGAGCGCCTCCCCGGTGCGCAGGCTGAACATGGACCCGTGCAGATAACACTCGATACTGAGATCGTCGGTGTCCACGTCGCCCTCCGACAGACGCACGTGCCCGTGGCTGCACTCGTCACGAACCGCGAACACCTCGTCCCCGACACGCACCAGCGCCACCTCGAGGTCACGCCCCGGCACCTCGACGCCCAGGGGCAGATCACCGAGTTCGTCGGCCGATGCGACGATCACTCCGCTCATACGGGATCCCCCTCCTCGGCGAGGACCGGCTCCGAGGCCATCCCGGCGATCGTCGACAGCTGTGCGCTGAGTGCCTGGACGAGGCGCTCCTCGACATCCGGGATACCGATCCGGCCGATGATGTCGAGGAAGAACCCCTCGACCACGAGTCGGCGCGCCTGATCCTCGGGGATACCGCGGCTCTTGAGGTAGAACAGCTGCTCCTCGTCGAAACGCCCGGTGGAGCTGGAGTGGCCGGCACCCTGGATCTCGCCGGTCTCGATCTCGAGGTTGGGCACCGAGTCTGCCTGACAGCCCTCGGTGAGCATGAGGTTCTTGTTCGTCTCGTACGTGTTGATGTCGACGGCGACCGAGCGGATCAGCACGTCCCCGATCCACACCGAGTGCGCACCCTTGCCCTGCAGCGCCCCCCGGTAGTCGACGTGGCTCACCGTCCGCGGCGCATTGTGGTCGACGAACATGCGGTGCTCCACGTGCTGGCCGGCCTGGACGAAGTACAGGCCGAGTTGCTCCAGCGAACCGCCCGGCCCCTGGAACTCCGCCCGCTCCACCAGCCGGACGTCGCCCTTGCCGATGCTCGCCTGGATGGTGCGGACGGTCGCGTCGCGTCCCACCAGCACCGACACCTGACCGCCGTGGACCGAGCCCGCCTGCCAGTCCTGGACGCTCACCAGATCGAGATGCGCACCCTCGCCCGCGTGGACCTCCACCTTCGCCGCCAGGTTGCCGACGCCGGTGTGCCGCAGCACGAGCGTGACCTTCGCGTGATGTCCCACGTCGACCAGCAGGTGACCGGCCAGGGACTGCCCGGCCCCCTCGAGATCCACGACGACGGGAGCGTCCGGTTCGGCCTCGGGAGCGATCCGGACGAGCGTGACCTCGTCCCCCGCCCCCGCCACAGCACGCGCGGCGACCAGGTCGACAGGGGCGTCGAACGAGAACGCGCGGGCCTGCTTGGCCGACACCACCGTAGAGGTCACACCGTCGGGGAGCTGCGCGTGCCACGACGGGTGCTCGAGCGGGCGATCCTCCATGAGGACGCGGAACCGCGGCACCGGGCTGAAGCGCCAGGTCTCCTCACGACCGGTGGGCACGGGGTGGTCGTCGAGGTTCCAGGACGGCTTCGGGTGCAGGTGCGACCGCAGAGCGGCATACGCATCCGTCGGGTTCGGTTCGCGCGTGGTGGTGGTCACGTTTTCTCCTGGTAGTGGGTGCGGGGGGCAGACGCGGGCGGGCGATCAGCCGACAGAGCCTTCCATCTGCAACTGGATCAGGCGGTTCAGTTCCAGCGCGTACTCCATGGGGAGTTCGCGGGCGATCGGCTCGACGAAACCGCGCACGACCATCGCCGCCGCCTCGTCCTCCGACAGACCCCGCTGCATGAGGTAGAACAACTGGTCCTGGCTGATCTTGCTGACGGTGGCCTCGTGGGCCATCGACACGTCCTCTTCCCGCACGTCGACATAGGGATAGGTGTCGGTGCGGGAGATGCTGTCGACCAACAGTGCGTCGCATTTCACGCTGGACGCCGAGTGCAGCGCGCCGGGCTGCACCTCGACCAGTCCGCGATAGGACGACCGCCCACCGTCACGGCTGATCGACTTCGACACGATCGTGCTCGACGTCCGGGGGGCGCAGTGCACCATCTTGGCGCCCGTGTCCTGATGCTGGCCTTCACCCGCGAACGCGATCGACAGCGCCTCACCCTTGGCGTTCGGGCCCATCAGGTAACAGGCGGGGTACTTCATGTTCATCTTGGAGCCGATGTTGCCGTCGATCCACTCCATTTGGCCGCCCTCGGCCACGGTGGCGCGCTGGGTGACCAGGTTGTACACGTTGCCCGACCAGTTCTGGATGGTCGTGTACCGGACGCGGGCGTTCTTCTTGACGATGATCTCGACGATCGCCGAATGAAGCGAGTCGGTCTTGTAGATCGGTGCCGTGCAGCCCTCGACGTAGTGCACGTAGGAGCCCTCGTCCGCGATGATCAGCGTCCGCTCGAACTGGCCGAGGTTCTCGGTGTTCATGCGGAAGTACGCCTGTAGCGGAATCGTCACGTTGACGCCCTTCGGCACGTAGATGAACGAACCGCCGCTCCACACCGCCGTGTTCAGCGCCGCGAACTTGTTGTCTCCGGCCGGGATCACCGTGCCGAAGTACTCCTCGAACAGATCGGGATGCTCGCGCAGGCCCGTGTCGGTGTCGAGAAAGATGACCCCCTGCTTCTCGAGTTCCTCGTTGATCTTGTGGTAGACCACCTCGGACTCGTACTGGGCGGCCACACCCGCCACCAGGCGCGCCTTCTCGGCCTCGGGAATGCCGAGACGGTCGTAGGTCGTCTTGATGTCGTCCGGCAGGTCTTCCCAGGCCGTGGCCTGGCGGTCGGTCGGGCGCACGTAGTACTTGATGGAGTCGAAGTCGATGGACGACAGGTCGGCGCCCCACGTCGGCATCGGCTTCTTCTCGAACAGCCTCAGCGCCTTGAGCCGACGCTTCAGCATCCACTCGGGCTCGTTCTTGATCTCCGAGATGCCACGGACGACGTCGGCGTCCAGACCCCTCTTGGCGGTGGCCCCGGCGGCGTCCGAGTCGTGCCACCCGTACTTGTAGGTGGACAACGAATCGAACTGCTCGACCTCGGTCTCAGCCTTTTCTGCCTGCGTGGTCATGCGTTCACCTCTCGATCTGCGCTTCGAATGACAGGGGCGGGCAACAGGGTTGAGCCCCCCAAATGGGTGCGACAAGCGGCATCACCCTGGGCGATGGTTGCCGATCGCGAGATGCTGGTGCCCAGCAACTTGGCGAAGATGCGAGTCTCGGCCTCGCACAACTCGGGGTAGGTGGCAGCCACCTCGGCCACCGGGCAGTGGTGTTGGTACAGCTCGCCGTCATCGGGCACCGAGGCGAAATGGCCACCCGCGCTCAGTGCTTCGGCCAGAGCCTCGACGGGATTGCCGTCGGGATCGGCCGTCCTGCGCGCGCGGTAGTCGTCCGTGACATCACTCAGCCGCTTCTGAGCGAGGCGATCGATGGCGCCGGGACCGGCGAGGTCGATCAGCTCGGCCAGCGCCGAGATCGCCAACTCGTCGTAGGCCTGCCCGAAAGTCTCCCGGCCCGTGGGAGTGAGGACGAACACCTTGGGCGGGCGACCCCGGTCGTGTGGCCCCTCCTGGTCACGCGCCTCGATATCGCCGGATTCCAGTAGGGTGTCCAAATGCCGACGCACGCCGGCCGTCGTCATGTTGAGGGCATCGGCCAGTTCACGCGCGGTGAGCGGGCCCCGGGCGAGCAGGAGCTCGAGCACCCGGGCCGCACGTGGCGCGGAATCCGTCGAAGCCTTGATATTCACAACAACCATGTTGTCAAAATAGGCGCGAAACCCCAAACGCGCGTCCAGCATGCGCCCCGTCATCAACTCGTAACCGGCGACGCGTAGCGTGCCGCGGATGCCACGCCGCAGGGGGTGACGGCATTCCCGCGACCTGGGTGTTGCATGCTGGTCTGGACGGCGGATCACGAACGGCGCAGGCCCGTCGGCGGCGCCACGCGTGATCGCCCGAACGTATACCGAAGCCGGCGGCTACAGGAGGCTCGACGAGATGAGGCGGACGATCACCGCGGGAGTGACGCTTGCCCTGGTCCTCGGGCTGGCGCTCAGCGGTTGCGACGGGGACGATCCCGCCGCGACCAGCACCCCGTCCGCGACAGCGACCGCCATGATCACGGTCTGGGTGGACGAGAACCAGGAGTCCGCCTTCGCCCCCCTCGCCGAAGAGTTCGAGCAGGACACCGGCATCGCCGTCAACCTGGTCGTCAAGGACGACTCCGAGCTCGTCGACGACTTCGCCGCCCAAGCCGCGAGCGGATCGGGGCCCGACGCGATCATCGCCCCGAACGACGCCGTCGGCTCGCTGGCCGCCGACGGCCTCATCTCCCCGATCGACCTCGGGGAGGCGACCGCGAATTTCCAGGACGCCGCCGTCGAGGCGTTCACGGTCGACGACGAGCTCTACGGCGTGCCCTACGCCGTAGAGAACCTCGCCCTGATCCGCAACACCGATCTCGCCGCCGAGGCCCCCGCGACATGGGACGACGTCCTGGCCGCCGGCGATGCGGCCGGCACCCCACTCCCGATACTCATCGGGGGCACGGACTCGTCGGCGGCCAGCGCCTACAACCTGTACCCGTTCCAGCAGTCCTTCGGTGCCTCCGCGTTCGAAGTGGCGGACGACGGGTCCTACGACCCCACCCGGCTCGCGATGGGCGGTGAGAACGGCCGCGCGTTCGCCGAATGGCTCGATGCCCAGGCGCAGGCGGGGATATTGCGCTCGACCATCACCGACGACGTGGCGATCGCGGAGTTCCTCGCGGGCAACGCCCCGTTCATCGTCACGGGGCCCTGGAACCTCGCGACGATCAAGGAGTCCGGGATCGCCTACGCGATCGATCCGATCCCGCAGGCCGGCCCCTATGCGTCGTCCCCGTTCATCGGGGTGCAAGGTCTCGTGATGAGCGCCCACAGCCGCAACCCCACTGCTGTGCGGGAATTCCTGGTGGACTACGTCGCCTCGCAGGAAGGGCAGACCGCGATCTACCGGGTCGGCAACCGGGCACCCGCCAACAGCGCCGCGTTCGAGGACGCCGAGTCCGACGCCGACACCGCGGCCTTCGTCGCCGCCGGGGCAGGGGGGATCCCCGTGCCCAATTCCCCGGCCATGGACGAGGTATGGGCCGAGTGGAGCCAGGCCGAGACCCGCATCATCGACCGGAGCACCGACGACGCGGCCGGCACCTGGGACGACATGGTGTCGAGCCTGCAAGCCGAGCTCGGATAGCGCGAGCCGAGCTCCGCGAGCCCCGTGCCGCGTCCACGTCCTTTCGACAAGCTCAAGGACCCGACCGTTACGACCTGAGTGGTGACGCCATGGTCAAGGTCCTTTCGACAAGCTCAAGGACCCGACCCCGGCCCACACCAAGAGGTCAGAGGAAAAAGCTATCCTTTCGACAAGCTCAAGGACCCGACGTTGGCTGTTCCAGCCGAGTCCGAGCTGGCTCGGTCCTTTCGACAAGCTCAAGGACCCTCAGGTAAAGCCCGCGTATACGCGCGGCGAGGGTCGGCGTAGCGTATGGGCAGAGGCGAGGAAGCCCCCCATACCCCGGCCGAGGGACACGCGTCGTTGCGCTCCCAGCGGCCATACAGACGAAGGATCCGCACAGTGGAGGACGCAGAAACCCGCATCAACCCCGGCGGCGCGGCCAGCCCGCGCCGCATCGCCCGCGCCCGCAGGGGCACCCCCTTAACATTCCCTCGATTCACCCGGTTCGCCGCCCTTGCCGCGATCGTCGCCGGGCTCTTCGGGCTCGCCGGCTGTTCGTCCGGCGGTTCGGGAGACACACCACAACACGGCGGCGGCGAGGCCAGCCTGCAGCTGCCGCCGCTCGACTCGGTGAGCTTCCTCGGCGGTGCCATCTCAGGGCACGGCCTCCTGCTCATCGGCCTGGTGGTCTGCCTGGCCGGCCTGGTGTTCGGGCTGGTCACCTACGGCCGACTCAAGAACCTGCCCGTCCACCAGTCGATGCTCGAGGTCTCCGAGCTCATCTACCAGACATGCAAGACCTATCTCATCCAGCAGCTCCGGTTCCTGGCGCTGCTGTGGGCATTCATCGCCGTGGTCGTCTTCATCTACTACTTCTTCCTGACCGGCTTCCCGATCGGGCGCGTGTTGGTCATCCTGTTGTTCAGTCTGATCGGCATGCTCGGCAGCGCGTTCGTTGCATGGTTCGGCATCCGCGTCAACACCTTCGCCAACTCACGGACGAGCTTCGCGGCGTTGCGGGGCAAGCCCTACCCGACCCACGCGATCCCGATGAGCTCGGGCATGAGCGTCGGCATGGTGCTGATCAGCGTCGAGTTGTTCATGATGCTGTTCATCATGCTGTTCCTGCCAGGTGACATGGCCGGCGTCTGTTTCATCGGGTTCGCGATCGGCGAGTCCCTGGGCGCCTCGGCCCTGCGCATCGCCGGCGGCATCTTCACCAAGATCGCCGACATCGGCTCCGACCTCATGAAGATCGTCTTCCACATCAAGGAGGACGATGCCCGCAACCCCGGTGTCATCGCCGACTGCACGGGTGACAACGCCGGCGATTCGGTCGGCCCGTCCGCCGACGGGTTCGAGACCTACGGCGTCACCGGCGTGGCACTCATCACGTTCATCCTGCTGGCGGTGAACGACGCCCACATGCAGGTGCAGTTGCTGGTGTGGATCTTCTTCATCCGCGTGATGATGGTCATCGGCTCGTTCATCTCGTATGCGATCAACGCCGCCGTGACCCGCGCCCGCTACCAGGACGCCGACGACATGGACTTCGAGCGTCCCCTCACCAGCCTCGTCTGGCTGACCTCGCTGGTCTGCATGGTGCTCACGTTCGCCACCTCCGCGGTGCTCATCGCCGACCTGCCGAGCGGTCTGTGGTGGAAGCTCTCGGTGATCATCTCGTGCGGCACGCTGGCCGGCGCGTTGATTCCCGAACTGGTCAAGGTGTTCACCTCGGTCAAGGCCCGCCACGTCAAGGAGGTCGTCGTCTCCGCCCAGCAGGGTGGGCCGAGCCTCGACATCCTGTCGGGCATCGTCGCCGGGAACTTCTCGGCGTACTGGATCGGGCTGGCGATCGTCGGCCTCATGGGCGTCAGCTACGGCATCTCGACGCTGGGCCTCGGCGCGCTGATGGTCGCTCCGGCCGTCTTCGCCTTCGGCCTGGTGGCGTTCGGCTTCCTCGGCATGGGGCCCGTCACGATCGCCGTCGACTCCTACGGGCCCGTCACCGACAACGCGCAGAGCGTCTACGAGTTGTCCACCATCGAGGAGATCCCGGGAGCCGCCGAGCAGATCAAGCAGGACTACGGCTTCGACGTCCAGTGGGAACGGGCCAAGCACTTCCTCGAGGCCAACGACGGGGCCGGCAACACGTTCAAGGCGACCGCCAAGCCCGTGCTCATCGGTACAGCGGTCGTCGGCGCGACCACCATGATCTTCTCGATCATCATGACCCTCACCGACAAGGACCCGTTCGGGCCTCTCGGCATGAACCTGTCGCTGCTCAACCCGATGCTGTTGCTCGGACTCATCACCGGCGGCTGCATCGTCTACTGGTTCTCGGGCGCGTCCATGCAGGCCGTCACGACCGGCGCCTACCGCGCCGTGGAGTTCATCAAGGACAACATCCGGCTCGACGGGGTGACGCGAGCCTCGACCGAGGACTCGCGCAAGGTGGTGCAGATCTGCACGAAGTACGCGCAGAACGGCATGCTGAACATCTTCCTCGGGGTGTTCTTCTCGACGCTGGGCTTCGCCTTCGTGGACGAGTGGTTCTTCATCGGCTACCTCATCTCGATCGCCATCTTCGGTCTCTTCCAGGCGATCTACATGGCCAATGCCGGTGGTGCATGGGACAACGCCAAGAAGCTCGTGGAGGTCGACCTGGACGCCAAGGGCACCCCGTTGCACGACGCATCGATCGTCGGCGACACCGTGGGCGACCCGTTCAAGGACACCAGTTCGGTCTCGCTGAACCCGATCATCAAGTTCAGCACCCTGTTCGGGCTGCTGGCCGTCGAGTTGGCCGTCACGATCCGCGAGACGAACCACGTCATCCCGGTGATCGGCGCTGTCGTCTTCCTGCTGATCGCGCTGTTCTTCGTCTACCGCTCGTTCTTCGGCATGCGCATCGGGCTCGACCTTCCGGACGTGCTGGCGGAGCTGCGCAAGGACGACGCCGACTCCTCCACCCCTGCGGGGCAGCCTCCGCTGGACGAGAACGGTTCGCTGGTAGACGCCACCTCGGCGCCCTAGGGAACCGCTGATCAATGATCCCTGAGCCTGTCGAAGGGCCGTGACCCCTGAGCCTGTCGAAGGGCCATGACCCCTGAGCCTGTCGAAGGGCCGTGACCCCTGAGCCTGTCGAAGGGCCGTGACCCCTGAGCCTGTCGAAGGGCCGTGGAACTGCCGTCCGACAACGGGCTTCGACAGGCTCAGCCAGCGTTTCCCGCATTGATCAGCGTTTCCACAGGCCCGGCTCTGTCCAAGCTGCGCCCGCCGTTCCACGAGACGGTGCGGCTCCCAATAGGCTGCCTGCATGGCTAGTGACGACTTCGAGATCGGTCTCGGCCGGGCGGTCGACCCTCTGGTGCTCGCGATCGACATCGGGTCGACGGCCAGTCGCGGAAGCCTCTACGACGCGCTGGGCAGGCCGGTCAAGCCTCGCGAGAAACGTCCGCACGCCTTCGTCTCCACCCCGGACGGCACATCGGTGATCGATCCCGACCAGGTCGTCGACGAGGTCTCTCAGATCATCTCGGGGCTCGTGGACGACGCCGGAAACCGCCCCATCGCGGCCGTGGCCATGGACACGTTCGCATCGTCCCTCGTGGGCGTCGACCGACGGCATCGGGCCATCACGCCGTGTTTCACCTACAACGACAGTCGCTGCGCCGATCAGGTCGCCTGGCTGCGCGACAACGCCGACGAGCAGGAGATCCAGGACCGCACCGGCTGCCGCTTCCACGCCAGCTATCTGCCCGCCCGGTTGAGATGGCTGGCCGAGACCCAGCACACCGTGTGGCGTCGTGCCACACAGTGGATGTCGCTGGGCGAGTACGTCTATCTGAGTCTGCTCGGCCACACCGCGGCGGGCACCTCCACCGCGGCCTGGTCGGGTCTGCTCAACCGTCGCTCGGGGCGGTGGGACGAGCCGGCCCTGGAGCTCGCACGCATCGATCCCGGCAAGCTCTCCCTGATCGCCGACCCCGAACAGACGCTCCACGCCTCGGCGGGGTCGACCGCCCACAGTCGCTGGCGTCCGCTGCGAGGGGCACGGTGGTTCGCACCCCTGGGAGACGGCTATTCGTCCACCCTCGGGGTCGGGACAGCTCCCGGAGGGGTCGTCATCAACCTCGCCACCTCAGGGGCCATGCGCAGGCTGGTGGACGATCCGGTCGGCACCGACGGGCTCGATGTACCGACGGGCCTGTAGAGCTATCGCGTGAACTCCCGGCAGAGCCTCGTCGGGGGCGCCACCAACGACGTCGGGCGCGCGACGAGCTGGCTGCAGCGCGAGCTACGGCTCCCCGAGCCCGACGAGTTGGCGCGGCTCCTCGCGGCCCCGCCCGGTGACGCCGTGCCGCTCGTGCTGCCCTTCCTCACGGGGGAACGCTCCACCGGCTGGGTCGGATCGGCGCGCGCCACGTTGCACAAGGTCGGCTTCGCCGCGACGGCGGTCGACCTCTACCGGGGAACCCTCGAAGCGATCGTCTGGTCGTTCCAGCGGATCGCCGAGCAACTCGCCGTCGTCGGGGGCCCGGTCGACCGAGCGAGCGTCGGCGGCCGTGTCACCAACGAGGCACCCGGTCTGCTGCCGCTGCTGGCGGACGGCCTGGGCATCGACCTCGTCCCGGTGACCATCAAGCGATCCACACTGCGCGGAACCGCCCTGGTCGCTCTCGACGTCATCGCTCCGGACGAGAAGCGGGCCGACGTCACGACCGGGCAGACGATCCGCCCGCGCTCCGATCAGGCGGACCGTCTCGCTCGCCGCCGCGCGGAACTCGACGAGCTCTACCGGGCCGTCGTCCCGGCGATTCCATCGGGATCCAGACCCCCCTTGTGAGCCCCGAGGCTAGAGTGGCAACGCTGAGCACCCACGTTGAGGAGAAGAATGAACCAGAATCTCCAGGCCTTGCAGGATGCCGGAGTCTCCATCTGGCTGGATGACCTGTCGCGGCAGATGATCCGCAGCGGTGAACTGTCGTCCTACATCACCGACAAGGCCGTGACCGGTGTCACCACGAACCCCAGCATCTTCGCCGCAGCGTTCCAGGATCTGTCCCAGTACGGCGCCGAGCTGTCGCAACTCAAGGCCGACAGCGTCGACGTGGAAGAGGCGATCCGGCGGTTGACGAGCCGCGACGTCGCCGAGGCCTGTCGGCTGTTCACCGACGCCTATGCGACTTCCGCAGGCTACGACGGACGCGTGTCGATCGAGGTGGCTCCCACCCTGGCGATGGACACCGCGGCAACCATCGAGCAGGCCGCTGCCCTTCACGAGCTTGTCGGCGAGCCCAACGTCCTGATCAAGATTCCTGCCACGCAGGCCGGCATCCCCGCCATCCGCGCGACGGTCGCAGCCGGCATCAGCGTCAACGTCACACTGATCTTCAGCATCGATCGCTACCACGAGGTCATGGACGCCTACATCGCCGGCCTCGAGGACGCGCTCGCCGCCGGTCGCGACATCTCGACCATCCACTCCGTGGCCTCCTTCTTCGTCAGCCGTGTCGACTCCGAGATCGACAAGCGCCTCAACGACATCGGCACGCCCGCGGCCCTCGCCCTGCGCGGACGATCGGCCGTCGCCAACGCCCGGCTGGCGTTCAAGGCCTACGAGGAGGTCTTCGGTTCCGCGCGCTTCACGGCGCTGGCCGCCAAGGGCGCCAACGTGCAGCGCCCGCTGTGGGCGAGCACAAGCGTGAAGAACCCCGACTACGACGACACCATGTACGTCGCCCAGCTCGTGGCACGCCCGACCGTCAACACGATGCCCGCGAACACGCTCGCGGCCTTCGCCGACCACGGGATCGTCTCCGGTGACACCATCACGCCGAACCTCGACGACGCCGCACAGGTGCTGGACGAGGTGCAGGCCCAGGGTATCGATCTGGCCGAGGTTTGCGACAAGCTGGAACATGAAGGCGTCGACAAGTTCGTGGTGTCCTGGACAGGACTCGTGGAAGGCGTCACAGTGGCCCTGGCCAGGGCCTGATCAAATCGACCACGGAGGCGACGTTGAGCACAACTGCCTGGAGCAACCCACTTCGAGATCCTCGTGACCGCCGTCTGCCGCGGCTCGCAGGGCCCAGCGTCCTGGTCCTGTTCGGCGTCACCGGCGATCTGTCGCGCAAGAAGCTCCTTCCGGCGATCTACGACCTGGCCAACCACGGTGCCCTGCCACCGGGCTTCGGCCTGATCGGGTTCGCGCGACGCGACTGGGACGCCCAGCAGTTCGCCGACCAGATCGAGGCCAGTGTGCGCGAGGGCGCGCGGACCCCGTTCCGTGAGGAGGTGTGGCGCCAACTCGTCAGTGGGATCGACTTCGTCCAGGGCACCTTCGACGACCCCGATGCCTTCGCCCGGCTCAAGGAGACGCTCGACCGCTTCGACCGGGAACACGGCACGGGCGGGAATCACGCGTTCTACCTGTCGATACCGCCGAAGAACTTCGAGCAGGTCGTCCACCAACTCGACTCGCACGGGCTCACCGACCAGTCGCAGGGCTGGAAACGCGCCATCATCGAGAAGCCCTTCGGCCACGACCTGGCCAGCGCCCAGGAACTCAACCGGGTGGTCTCGGCCGCCTTCCCGCCGGAGTCGGTCTTCCGCATCGACCACTACCTCGGCAAGGAGACGGTGCAGAACCTGTTGGCCTTCCGGTTCGCCAACATGATGTACGAGCCGGTCTGGAACCGGAACTTCGTCAGTGACGTGCAGATCACGATGGCCGAGGACATCGGCATCGGCGGCCGCGCCGGCTACTACGAGGGGGTCGGCGCCGCCCGCGACGTCATCCAGAACCACCTCTTCCAGCTCCTCGCGCTGACCGCCATGGAGGAGCCGAACACGTTCGATCCCGGCGACCTGAGGCGTGAGAAGGAGAAGGTGCTGGAGGCCACCCGTGTGCTCGGCCCGCTGGACGCGCACACGGCCAACGGCCAGTACTCGCGCGGATGGCAGGGCGGGCGGCTGGCGAAGGGCTTCCTCGAGGAGGACGGCATCAATCCCGATTCCCGTACCGAGACCTACGCCGCCCTGCGGGTGGACATCGACTCGCGGCGCTGGGCCGGCGTCCCCTTCTACCTGCGCACCGCGAAGCGGGCGCCACGCCGCATCACCGAGATCGCGCTCAACTTCAGGCGCACCCCACACATGCCTTTCACCCAGCCCGCCATCGAGGGGCTCGGCGTCAACGCCCTGGTGATGCGGATCCAACCCAACGAGGGCATCGAGATGAACTTCGGCGCCAAGGTGCCGGGTACCCAGATGGAGATTCGCCAGGTCAGCATGGACTTCTCGTACACCGGGTCGTTCACCGAGACCAGCCCGGAGGCCTACGAGCGGCTGATCCTCGACGTGCTGCTCGGTGATCCGCCGCTGTTCCCCCAGCAGCACGAGGTGGAGCTGTCGTGGCAGATCCTCGACCCGGTGCTCGCCCACTGGGCCGAGGCGGGCCAACCCGAGCAATATCCCGCCGGAACCTGGGGACCGCAGGGCGCCCATGCCATGCTGGTACGCGACGGGTTCGCCTGGCGGCGTCCCTAGGAGGTCACATGATCAGGCTCGAGAACACCGACGCACGGCAGATCAACGAAACGCTCTTCCGCCTGCGCAAGGAAGGCCAGGCGACGTCCGGCCAGGTGCTCACGCTGGTCGTCGACACCCTTGCCGACGAGTACGAGGACGCCATGCGCGAGGCCCAGGAGGCCGGGAGACTGCATCCTTCGCGCATCCTCCTTGCCATCCGCGGGATGCCGGGCGGCGACGTGCTCAACGCGGTCGTGCACCAGGCGACGACGTCGACCGAGGTGGTCGCGATCGAGATGGGCGGTGAGATCGACAAGCACGCCGAATCGGTGCTGCTCCCGCTGCTGCTGCCCGAACTGCCGGTGGTCATCTGGTGGCCGAACCGCTGCCCGGATCAGCCGACGACCTGCGACTTCGGCCGACTCTCGTCACGCCTGATCCTCGATTCCATGGCGCTTCCCCAGTCGCTCGACCGCGTGCACAAGCTCGCCGCGCAGCATCGCCCGGGAACCACCGACCTGTCGTGGACGCGCCTCACGAAGTGGCGTGCGCTGTTGCTGGCCTCCCTCGACCAGGTGCAGTCTCCCGTTACCTCGGCCGCCGTCGCCGGCCCGGCAACGGCCTCACGCGAGTTGATCGGCGCCTGGCTCGAGACACAGCTGGGAGTCCCCGTCAGCTACGCCTTCGCCCACGACGAGGCCAACCCCGGGCTCCACTCGGTGCAGCTGTTCACCGAGGCCGGCGAGATCCGGCTGGAGCGGGTGTCCCCCATCGACGCAGTGCTGGCGCTGCCCGATCAACCGGTCCGTCCGGTGGCGCTGGCTCGCCGGACGATCCAGGACATGCTGACCGAGGAGTTGCTGCGCCTCACCGGCGACGAGGCGCTCGACGACTTGATGGACTATCTGGCCCGGCGTGGACGGCGTCCGGACGACGATGCCGGGGCACCGAAGTCATGAGCCTCGAACGCGTCCTGCGCTACCGCAGCCTGGGAGAGCTGGCCCCCAGCATGGCCGGCCGGCTCGCCCGGCGGCTCGTGGAGCTGCAGGACGACCGCGATCGAGTGCACGTCGCCCTCGCGGGCGGCAACACCTCCGTGGTCCTCTACGAGGCATTCGCCAACCTCGCGCGCGCCACCGCGCTCGATTTCGGCAAGCTCGAGCTGTGGTGGACCAGTGAGCGCTACGTTCCCACCACCGACCCCGACCGCAACTCGACCCAGGCCCTGTCGGTGCTCGCGCGGACGCTGCCCATCGTGTCGTCCCAAGTGCATCCCATGCCCAGCACCACCGGCACCTCCGACCCGGACGAGGCCGCCTACCTGTACGCGAACGAACTCGGCGACACCGTGTTCGACATCTGCCTGCTGGGCGTCGGCACCGACGGGCACATCGCCTCCATCTACCCCGACCATCCGAGCTTCGCCGTGCAGTCGGAGACCAGCCTGCTGGCGGTCGGTGTGCTGGACGCCCCCAACAAGCCCTGTGAACGGATGACGCTCACGCTCAACGCCCTCAACCGATCCCATGAGGTGTGGCTGCTGGCCAGCGGACGCGAGAAGGCCCACGTGGTGTCGCGCGCGCTCCAGCACGACCCCTCGCTACCCGCGTCATTGGTGCACGGGGTCACCAAGACGAACTGGTTCCTCGATTGGGACGCCGCCTCCGAGCTGCCCTACTACCGCTGCGAGTTCTAGTTCGCGGGACGACGATCTCCCTTCGACAGGCTCAGGGAGCGGTGGTTGGGCCCGTGCGATCGGGTGGTTGAGCCTGTCGAAACCACCAAGCCCGTGAGATCGGGTGGTTGAGCCCGTCGAAACCACCAAGCCCGTGAGATCGGGTGGTTGAGCCTGTCGAAACCATCGAGGCCGCTCACAGCGCGGCCCCTACCGTTCGTCCCCGTTCAGCAGCGCCCGGTTGAGCCGCTCCGCGCACCGCGCTTTCTCGACTCGTCCACGCGCCAGCAGGGGCCCCAGCCCCAGCGCCAGTGCGACAACGGCAGCACCCGGCCACGACCATACGGAGTGAGCCAGGATGACGAAAACCACGGCGAGCACCACGTACGACCGTTGCCGGTACATGCCCGTACCGCCGATCTGCCGATACCGAGCCGCGTATTCGACGGTGATGGCGGCCAACTCAGGCTTCCGCACAGTGCTTCCCGAGGCGACCGCCCTCAGCACCTCGTCACGGTCCTCATGGCTGAGGCGCCAGAGCCGGTCCTCGAAGGGGGCGCCATTCCCGGGGCGAATGGACATCATCGATGAGATCCTTTGCGCTACACGTGCGTGTCACACAGAGTAGCGCCGACCGGGCCGGGATGCGGCGTGTCGACTCAGTAGATGACCTCGCCGGCGGCCCGGCGGGCGCGCAGCAACTCCAGCGCCTCGCTGAGGATCGCCTCGGCCTCCTTGTCGCTCCGGCGCTCCTTCACATAGGCCAAGTGGGTCTTGTAGGGGGCGTTCTTCGGCGGCGGGGGCGGATTCAGCCGATCCTTGCTCGCGGGCAGCCCGCACCGCGTGCACTCCCACTCGTCCGGGATATCGGCGTCCAGAGAGAATGCCGGACGTGTCTCATGCCCATTGGCACAGAAATAGCTGACTCGTGTCCGCGGGGCCGAGTCCCCACGCTCGGCCTCACCCATGGGGCCCGCACCCACTCGACTTCCCCGAATGGCGTTGCCACTTACCACTTCTTCTGCTCCTCCACCCGCATTTGACGTCGTCGCACGACTAGATGCCGACGCGGTACAACACCAGCAGGCCGATGATGCACAACACCCACAGCAGGCCGACGATCACTGTCAGCCGGTCGAGGTTGCGCTCGGCCACCGACGTACCGCTCATCCCCGTGGTCATGCCGCCGCCGAACAGGTCGGACAGGCCGCCTCCGCGTCCCTTGTGAAGCAGGATGAAGGCGGTCAGGATCACGCTCAGCACGATCAGGATGATCGACAAGGTCATAACTGGCCACGCGATCAGCGGTACGAAAGTCACGCGCACGACTATAACCCACACGCACGGCCGACCCGAATCCCGCCCCACGCTCAGCCTGCCGGATGCGCGCAGTCCGTCGGCGGCGGGAACCACGATGTCGCGACACGCAGCGGTGCCCGGCGCCCCGGCACGGCCGGGTGCGCCGGGCACCGTGTCACGAGCTCAGGCGAGCGCGGGGAGATCGTAGAAGCGGATGATCGCCGCGAACTCCTCGGGCTTCAGGCTGGCTCCACCGACCAGACAGCCGTCGACGTCGGGCTTGGCCATGATGGCCCCGACGTTGGCCGCCTTGACCGAGCCGCCGTACTGGATGCGGACCTGGTCGGCCACGGAATCGCCATAGAGGTCACGCACCGCGGCGCGGATCGCCCCGCACACCTCCTGCGCGTCCTCGGGCGTGGCAACCTCGCCGGTGCCGATCGCCCAGATCGGCTCGTAGGCGATCACGAGACCGGCCACGTCCTCGCCGGAGATGCCTGCCAGAGCGCCCTTCACCTGGGCGACGGTGTGCTCAACGTGGGTGCCCTGCCTGCGCACCTCGAGGCCCTCGCCGACGCAGATGATGGGCACCAGGCCCTTCGACAGCGCCTTGACGGCCTTGGCGTTGATGAGTTCGTCCGACTCGTGGTGGTACTCACGGCGCTCGCTGTGCCCGATGACCACGTAGCTGCAGTCGAGCTTGACGAGCATGTCGGCCGAGATGTCGCCGGTGAAAGCGCCGTTGTCGTTCTGCGAGAGGTCCTGGGCCCCGTGCTTCAGCGGGAGCTTGTCACCGTCGATGAGGGTCTGGACGGTACGCAGGTCGGTGAACGGAGGGATGACGACGGCCTCACACTTGGTGGGATCGTAGTGCTGGTCGGCCAGCGTCCAGGCCAGCTTCTGGACGAGCCCGACGGCCTCGACGTGGTTGAGGTTCATCTTCCAGTTGCCGGCCATGATGGGAAGACGCGACATCAGTTCTCTCCTTCCAGCACGGCGAGCCCGGGCAGTTCCTTGCCCTCGAGGTATTCGAGGGACGCGCCGCCACCGGTCGAGATCCACCCGAACTGGTCGTCCGCATAGCCCAGGTCGCGCACGATGGCCGCCGAATCGCCGCCGCCGATGACCGTCAGGCCGTCGACCTCCACCAGGGCCTTGGCGACAGCCTTGGTGCCGCTCGCGAACTCCTCGATCTCGGCGACGCCCATCGGCCCGTTCCAGAAGACCGTCTTAGCCCCCTTGATGGTCGTGGCGAACAGTTCCTCGCTGGCGGGGCCGATATCGAGCCCCTCCTTGCCCGCCGGAATGGCGTCCGCGGACACCACCGACACCTCACCTGTCACCGTGCGAGCCGCGAAGTCCATGCCGTCGGCGACGCGCAGGTCGACCGGCAGGACGATCTGCTTGCCCGCGGCCTCGGCCTGCTTGAGGTACTCCGCACACACCTCGACCTTGCTCTCGTCCAGGATCGAGGAGCCGACCTCGTATCCCTTCGACTTGAGGAAGGTGTAGGCCATGCCGCCACCGATGACCAGGGCGTCGGCCACCTTGAGCAGGTTGTCGATCACGGCGAGCTTGTCGGCCACCTTGGCCCCGCCCAGGACGACGACGAACGGGCGATCGGGCTGCGTCGTCAGCTTGCTCAGGACTCCGACCTCCCTGGCGACCAGCTCACCGGCGGCCGAGGGCAGGAGCTTGGCGATGTCGTAGACCGACGCCTGCTTGCGGTGGACGACACCGAAGCCGTCCGACACGTACCAGTCGCCCAGCTGCGCGTACTTCGCGGCGAGCTCCTGACGCTCGGACTCGACCTTCGACTCCTCCGCCGGCTCGAACCGGACGTTCTCGACCAGGCAGACCTCCCCGTCGGTCAGAGAGTTGGACAACGCCAGGGCGGACGGCCCGACGACGTCGGAGGCCAGCTTGACCTCGGCGCCGAGGAGTTCGCCGAGCCGCTTGGCCACCGGGGCCAGCGAGTACTTGGGGTTGACCTGGCCCTTGGGACGACCGAGGTGGGCCAGGGCCGTGACCCGGGCGCCGGCCTCGCGAAGCTTGTTGAGCGTGGGCAACGCTGCCTTGATGCGGCCGTCATCGGTGATGACGTCGCCGTCCAACGGCACGTTGAAGTCGCAGCGAATGACGATGCGCTTGCCGCGCAGGTCGGCGGCAGGCCAGTCGTTCACAGATCGCACGATGGGATCCCTTCGATTGTGTGTGGTGGTTCAGATGGGAGAAAGGGCGCGTCAGCCGAAGCCGACACGCCCCTCCCCGATTGCGTCTGGTGTGTTCGACTCAGAGCTTGCTGGCGACCAGCTCGGTCAGGTCGACCAGGCGGTTCGAGTAGCCCCACTCGTTGTCGTACCAGGACAGGATCTTCACCAGGTTGCCGATGACCTTGGTGTAGGAGGCATCGAAGATGCTCGAGTGCGGGTCGCCCTGGATGTCGGTGACCACGATCGGATCCTCGGTGTAGGACAGGATGCCCTTGAGCTCACCCTCGGCCGCAGCCTTCACCGCCGCGTTGATGGCCTCGACGGAGACCTCCTTGTTGGCCACGAAGGACAGGTCGGTGACCGAGCCGGTGGGGACGGGAACGCGCAGCGCGAAGCCGTCGAACTTGCCCTTGAGCTCGGGCAGGACCAGGGCCACGGCCTGAGCGGCACCGGTCTTGGTCGGGATGATGTTCACAGCTGCGGCGCGGGCGCGACGCAGATCCGAGTGCGGGCCGTCCATCAGGTTCTGATCGGCGGTGTAGGCGTGCACGGTGGTCATGAGGCCACGCTCGATGCCGAAGTTCTCCTGGAGCACCTTGGCCACGGGGGCGAGGCAGTTGGTGGTGCAGGACGCGTTCGAGATGATCGAGTGCTTCTCGGGATCGTAGTCGCCGTCGTTGACGCCCATGACGACCGTGATGTCCTCGTTCTTGGCCGGAGCCGAGATCAGGACCTTCTTGGCGCCGGCCTTGATGTGGGCGCTGGCGGCCTCGGCGTTGGTGAAACGACCGGTCGACTCGATGACAATGTCGACACCGAGCTCACCCCAGGGGAGAGCGGCGGGATCCCTCTCAGCAAGGACCTTGATCGTGTGACCGTCGGCGGTGATGGACTCCTCGTCGTAGGTGACCTCGCCCGGGAAACGACCCAGGGTCGAGTCGTATTTGAGCAGGGTCGCCAGGGTCTTGTTGTCGGTGAGGTCGTTGGCGGCGACGATCTCAAGATCCGCACCCTGCTCCTTGGCGGCGCGGAAGAAGTTACGGCCGATTCGGCCGAAGCCATTAATGCCAACCTTGACGGTCATATAGTCAATCTCCTTCAGAGATTCGAGTGCCTTGCCTGGGCACGTGCTCCAGACTCTTTGGACGCCCCAAGTTTATCCAATGGGGTCTTTCCGTGTGACGGGGAGCCCTCCGCGGGCACACCCCGACTCGGCTGGCGGGACATGCCTTCCGCCGACCGACCATCACCCCTGCTCCGAGCGGCCAGCCTATTCGCCTTCCTCCAGCAGATCCGGGGTGAGCGCGGCCTCCGTGTTGGGGATCCCTTTGTCGGCCGCGGCCTTGTCGGCCATTGCCAGCAGCCTGCGGATACGCCCGGCGATGGCGTCCTTCGTCAGTGGCGGATCATGCAACTGGCCCAGTTCCTCCAGGCTCGCCTGCTTGTGCTCCAGGCGCAGCAGGCCGGCGACCCTCAGATGATCCGGCACGTCGTCGCCGAGGATCTCGAGCGCGCGCCCGACCCTGGCGCCTGCGGCGACCGCGGCCCTGGCGGACCGGCGGAGGTTCGCGTCGTCGAAATTGGCCAGCCTGTTCGCCGAGGCACGCACCTCGCGGCGCATGCGGCGTTCCTCCCACACCAACACGGATTCGTGGGCGCCCATGCGCGTCAGCAGCGCGGCGATGGCGTCCCCGTCGCGCACCACCACCCGTTCGACCTGGCGCACCTCCCGCGCCTTCGCCGGGATGTCGAGACGGCGTGCCGACCCGACCAGGGCCAGCGCAGATTCCGAACTCGGGCACGTGATCTCCAGCGACATCGAGCGTCCCGGCTCGGTGAGCGAACCCCGTGCCAGGAAAGCGGCCCGCCAGACGGCCACCTGATCGGAGATGCTGGCCCCCACGACCTGTGCGGGCAGCCCCCGCACCGGGCGGCCCCGGGAGTCGATGAGCCCGGTCTGCCTGGCCAGGGCCTCGCCGTCCTTCACCATGCGCAGCACGTAGCGAGTTCCCCGCCGGATGCCGGAGCCCGTGACCACGAGAAGCTCTGATTCGAATGCGTAGAGATCGGAG
The DNA here is from genome assembly GCF_011758645.1 of Brooklawnia cerclae. Classification (NCBI taxonomy): domain Bacteria; kingdom Bacillati; phylum Actinomycetota; class Actinomycetes; order Propionibacteriales; family Propionibacteriaceae; genus Brooklawnia; species Brooklawnia cerclae. The sequence continues at coordinate 2,289,261 of NZ_JAAMOZ010000001.1, forward strand.
ATGGCGGCGCGCAGGCGACGGGCGGCTGCGCCCATGTCGAACTCGGCCTCGATGACGATCCGTCCGCTGACGATGTGCAGGCCTGCCGAGAACCGGAGCATGGACGCCACCTCAACGGCACGGGTTGCGGGCTTGAGCACTCGCACCGTTGCCAGTTCCGACTTCACCTGTTGAGTCAACGCCACGTTCGAATCATCCCATACTCTCTTCCAGCCGGTCACCGCAGCCTCGCACAAGGCACGACGGTGATTCAACCGACCATCAGCTCCCGGTAGACCGAGGCCAGGCGCAGCGGGTCGTGGCGGGCCGAGCCGTCACGCATGCGCAGGTCGGCGACCACCACCTCGGCCCCGAGGGCTTGCGCGTACCGGTGCAGGTGCCGGTCGTCGGCGGCGAACGCGGCGTCCACGATGATCGTGTCCAGGCGCAACGCCGGGGCGTGTTCGGCGAGAAGCTCCAGATGCCTGGCCGGGGAGAACCCCTCGGTCTCCCCCGCAGGCACCACGTTGAGGGTGAGCACCCGGCGTCCCCGCGCGTTCACGATCGCATCCGCGAGTTCGGGGACGACCAGGTGTGGCAGCACCGAGGTGAACCACGATCCGGGGCCGAGGACGATGAAGTCGGCGTCCTCGACCGCCGCCACCGCCTGCGGACAGGCGGGCGGCGCGTCGGGCACGAGCCGGATGCACAGCACTTCGCCCTGGGCAACCGCCACCTCATGTTGGCCCCGGATGACGCAGGGGTCGTCCGGGCGCCGCGGGTCGGCGCCGATGACGTCGGCCTCGATCGCCAGCGGCACCAGCGACATCGGCAGCACGCGTCCCTGGACATGCAACAGCTGGCCGACGAGTTCGAGCCCCTCGACAGGGCCCAGGTGCTGCCACACACCCTCGATGAGCAGGTTGCCGATCGCATGACCGTTCAACGGGCCGGGGCTGTGGAAACGCGACTGGAGCACTCCGGCCCACTGGCGGCCCGTGGAGTCGTCCCCACACAGCGCGGCGAGCGCCATGCGCAGGTCGCCCGGCGGCAACCCGCCGAGCTCGCCACGCAGGCGTCCCGACGATCCGCCGTTGTCCGCGACGGTCACCACAGCACACAACTGATCGGTGACCTGCCGCAGAGCCTGAAGGGACGCTGACAGCCCATGCCCCCCACCCAGCGCTGTGACACGAGGCAGATGATCCAAGGTCATTCCCGCCCGAGGTCGCGATGCAGCACGCTCACCTGGATGCCCCGGGCGCGCAGCCTGGCGGCGAACGCCTCGCTGATGGCCGTGCTGCGATGCTTGCCACCCGTGCAGCCGATCGCGAGCGTCGCCTGTCGCTTGCCCTCGCGAGCGTAGCCGGGGCCGATGATGTCGATGAGCTCTGTGAGCTTGGCCAGGAACTCCTGCGCCCCCGGCTGCCGCAGCACGTAGTCACTCACCTCTGTCGACAGGCCCGTCTGAGGGCGCAGGTTCGGCACCCAGTGCGGATTGGGCAGGAATCGCACGTCGAAGACCATGTCGGCGTCCACGGGCAGACCGTTCTTGAACCCGAAGCTCATCACCTGGAAACGGGTGGCCTGGTCGTCCCGCGAGCCGTAGATGTGACCGACCCTGGCCTTGAGCTGGTGCACGTTGAGGTTCGACGTGTCGATCACGACATCGGCGGTGGCACGCAGATCGCGCATCATCCGCCGCTCCTTGGCGATCGCCTGGATGATGCTGCCCCCACCCTGCAACGGCAGCGAACGCCGGGACGACTCCTGGCGCCGCACGATCGCCTCATCGCTGGCCTCGAGGAAGCAGACCTCACGCCGCACGCCCTGGGCCTCCAACTGGGCCAGGATGAGAGGAAGCTGGTCGAACAACTCGCGCGACCGCACGTCCAGCCCCACGGCGAGCCGATCCTGCCCGGCGCGCCGGGCCGTCTCGATGAGTTGCGGCAGCAGGCTCGGCGGGAGATTGTCGACGACGAACCAGCCGAGATCCTCCATCGCGTGCGCGGTGCTGCGCCTGCCCGCGCCGGACATACCGGTGATGACCACCAGTCTCGGCAGTGCGGGCAAGCCGTGCGGTCTGCCCGCAGCGACAGTCTGGACCGCGGACTCGGCTGGAATGCTCACGGATTCCATTATTCCCTGACCGACCGACATCGGCACGACTCGCAACGGGCGCGGCACATGTCGGGCCGGACAACACTCGGCTACAACTCGGAAACCTCTCCGGTCGACATGTTGATCGCCACGCCGACCTCGCCACCCGCGAGAGCGTCCACGACGGCCTGCGCGGTGCGCGGACCGAAACCGGGCAGCGCACTGATGTCGTCCACACCGGCGGCGCGCAGTTTCTTCAAGCTGCTGAAATGCCTCAGCAGCGTCTTGCGCCGTACCTCCCCCAGACCCGGCACGTCGTCGAGCACCGACTCGACCATCGCCTTCGACCTGCGGCTGCGATGAAAGGTGATCGCGAAGCGGTGCGACTCGTCCCGTACCCGCTGCAGGAGATACAGCCCCTCGGACGCGCGGGGAAGGATCAGCGGGAACTCCTCCCCCGGGATCCACACCTCTTCCAGGCGCTTGGCGAGCCCGATGAGCCGCACCTCGTCGGCCAGGTCCAGATCATCCAGCACCTCCTGGGCGGCGTTCACCTGCGGCAGGCCACCGTCGACCACCACGAGCGAGGGGGCGTAGGAGAACGACCGGGCAGCGCCCGTGGAAGGATCGATCAGGGCGGCACCTCCGTCGTCCGACGCGTCCTGGGCCATCTGCTCACGGTCGTCGAGGAGGCGCCGGAAACGCCGCCGTAGCACCTCGTCCATGGCCGCGATGTCGTTGGAACCCTCGAAGCTCTTGATCACGAAGCGCCGGTACTCGCTCTTGCGGGGCATGCCGTCCTCGAACACCACCATCGAGCCGACGACCTCGGTTCCCTGCAGGTGGCTGATGTCGAAACCCTCGATGCGCAGCGGTGCCTGGTCCATGCCGAGGGCCTGCTGGAGTTCCTCCAGTGCCCGTCCACGGGTGCTGAGATCGGAGGCGCGTTTGGTCTTGTGGACCGCGAGCATGTCGGCCGCGTTGCGCGAGACGGTGTCGAGCAGCACCCGCTTGTCGCCCCGCATGGGCACATGTATCCGCACGTGGCTGCCGCGCTGGGACGACAGGATGTCGGCCAGCACGTCACCCGAGGCGGGTGCCACCGGCACAAGAACCTCGGGCGGGACGGACGAGCCGGCGCTCGACTGGAACCCCTGGTCGTCGGCGTACAGCGAGAACAGGAAGCTCTCGATCATGTCGGCGGTATCGGCGTCGTCGGCCCGATCGGCCACCCACCCGCGTTCGCCGCGGACGCGCCCGGCACGCACGTGGAAGATCTGCACGGCGACCTCGAGCGGGTCCTCGGCGAGCGCGATGACATCGGCGTCCGTGCCGTCGGGCAGCACGATGGCGTTCTTCTCGGTGGCCTGGCGCAACGCGTCGAGCGCGTCGCGCAGGACGGCGGCCTGCTCGTAGTGCTGCTGCTCGGCGGCCTGCTTCATCTGGCGGGTCAGCTTGCGCTCGAGGCCACGGGTCTGCCCGGCCCAGAAGGCGCAGAAGTCCTCGACGACGGCTCGGTGGTCGTCGGCCGAGATACGTCCCACGCACGGCGCCGAGCACTTGCCGATGTACCCGAGCAGACACGGCCGCCCGGACGCCGCCGCGTTGCGGAACACCCCGTTGCTGCACGAACGCATCGGGAAGACGCGCAGCAGCGAGTCGACGGACTCACGAACCGCCCAGGCTTGCCCGAAGGGCCCGTAGTAGCGCCACCCCTTGTGCTTGGCCCCTCGTCCGACGAAGACGCGCGGGAACTCATCGGTCCAGGTGACGCACAGCCACGGGTAGGACTTGTCGTCCCGGTACTTGATGTTGAACCGCGGGTCGTACTGCTTGATCCACGTGTACTCGAGTTGGAGCGCCTCCACCTCGGTCTGGACGACCGTCCATTCGACCTTGGCAGCGGTGCGCACCATCGTCTGCGTACGGAAGTGGAGGTTCGCCGGATCGGCGAAGTAGGAGTTCAGCCGGTTGCGCAGGTTCTTCGCCTTGCCCACGTAGATGACGTGGCCGTGGGCGTCGCTGAACCGGTACACGCCCGGGTCGGTGGGGATCGACCCAGGCGCGGGTCGATAGGTCGAAGGATCGGCCATGTCAGGCCGCCGGGCTCGTACGGACGGACCCCTTCCGCGCGGACGAGGACTTCGTCGACCGTGCCGCCGGCGTGTCGGCGTCCGCAGGCCTACGGGACCGCTTCTTCTTCGTGGGCGCCGGTTCAGCGGCAGGCACCTCGCCGTCGGGTTCGGCCGCCGGCTCGACCGGCACCTCGTGCCCATGGAGGATCTCGGACAGGAACGCTCCGGTGTGGCTCTCGGTTGTGGCGGCCACCTGCTCCGGAGTTCCTGTTGCGACGACCTGCCCACCCCGGAACCCGCCCTCGGGCCCCATGTCGATCACCCAGTCGGCCGTCTTGATCACATCGAGGTTGTGCTCGATGACCACCACCGTGTTCCCTCCGTCGACCAACCGGCTGAGGACGTCGAGCAGACGCCGTATGTCCTCGAAATGCAGGCCCGTGGTCGGTTCGTCGAGCACGTAGAGAGTGTTGCCGGTGGAACGGCGCTGCAACTCGGAGGCCAGCTTCACCCGTTGTGCCTCGCCGCCCGACAGCGTCGTGGCAGGCTGACCCAGTCGCACGTAGCCGAGCCCGACCTCGACGAGAGTCTTCAGGTGTCGCGAGATGGCCGAGATCGGGGCGAAGAACTCGGCCGCCTGTTCGATCGGCATGTCGAGCACCTCGGCGATCGTCTTGCCCTTGTAGCGCACCTCAAGCGTCTCGCGGTTGTAGCGAGCGCCATGGCACACCTCGCACGGCACGTAGACGTCGGGCAGGAAGTTCATCTCGATCCTGATGGTGCCGTCGCCCATGCAGTTCTCGCAGCGTCCCCCCTTGACGTTGAAGCTGAACCGGCCGGGTTGATAGCCGCGGGCCTTGGCCTCGGGGGTTTGACTGAACAGCGTCCTGATCTTGTCGAAGACACCGGTATAGGTCGCGGGGTTCGAACGCGGCGAACGCCCGATCGGAGACTGGTCGACGTGGACCACCTTGTTGACGTTCTCGGCGCCCGTGATGCCCTCGTGGCGCCCCGGCACGTCCTTCGCGCCGTAGATCGTCTTGGCCAGCGATCGATAGAGGATCGCATTCACCAGAGACGACTTCCCGGAACCCGACACGCCCGTGACAGCGATGAACCGCCCCAGGGGGAACTCGACGGTGACGTCGTCCAGATTGTTCTCCGCTGCCCCATGGACGACCAGTGTCTTCCCGTTCCCGCGGCGACGACGCTCGGGCAGTGCGATGGAGCGGCGCCCCGACAGGTAGGCCCCAGTGAGTGACCGCTCACAGGCGACCAGGTCGTCGAAACCGCCCGACACCACGACCTCGCCACCGTGTTCGCCCGCTCCGGGGCCGATGTCGACCACCCAGTCGGCCGCTCGGATGGTGTCCTCGTCGTGCTCGACCACGATCAGTGTGTTGCCCAGGTCACGCAGCTTCTCCAGCGTCTCGATCAGCCGGCGGTTGTCGCGTTGGTGCAGGCCGATCGAGGGCTCGTCCAATACGTAGAGCACGCCGGTGAGCCCCGATCCGATCTGGGTCGCGAGCCGGATGCGCTGAGCCTCACCACCCGACAGCGACCCCGCGCTGCGGGCCAGGGTCAGGTAGTCGAGGCCGACGTCCAGCAGGAACCTGACCCGCTGCTGGATCTCCTTGACCACCTGCGCCGCGATGGCCCGCTCACGCTCGGACAGTTCGAGCCGTCCCATGAACTCGGACAGCTGCGAGATGGCCAGTTCGCTCACCTGATGGATGTTGCGATCGGACACGGTCACGGCCAGGGTCGAAGGCTTCAGGCGAGCCCCCTTGCACACCGGGCAGGCGACCTCACGCAGGTAGGCGCCCCACCGCTCGCGGGCCGCGTCCGTCTCCGACTCGTCGTAGCGGCGCCGCACGTGCGGGACCACGCCTTCGTACTTCTGCGTGTACGAACGCACGCGGCCGAATCGGTTGCGGTAACGGATCAGCACCGGATCGTCGTAGCCGTCCAGGATGAAGTCACGCACGTCGACGGGCAGTTCCCGCCAGGGAGTGTCGACCGAGAAGCCGAGCTTGTCGCCCATGCCCTCGAACACGTGGGTGTAGTGGGCAGCCACCGTGGGGCTCGACCAGGGCGCGATCGCGCCTTCCGCGAGGCTCTTGTACTGGTCGGGGACGACCAGCTCCCGATCGACCTCGAGCGTCGTCCCGAGCCCGGTGCAGGCCGGGCAGGCGCCCCACGGGCTGTTGAAGGAGAACTGGCGCGGCTCGAGCTCGTCGAGCGCTATGTCGTGCCCGTTGGGGCAGGCGAGCTTCTCGCTGAAGCTGCGGCGCCGGGCCGGATCCTTCTCGTCCCGATCGACGAAGTCGAGGACGATCAGGCCGTCGGCCAACCCCAGAGCGGTCTCCACCGAGTCGGTGATCCGTTGCTTGGCCGACGCCTTGACCGCCACCCGGTCGACGACGACGTCGATGTCGTGTTTGCGCTGCTTGTCGAGCTTCGGTGGCGAGGTCAGTTGCGAGACCTCCCCGTCGACGCGGACGCGCGCGAACCCCTGCGTGGCCAAGTCTCGGAACAGTTCGGTGTATTCGCCCTTGCGACCACGGACGACCGGAGCCAGCATCTGGAACCGCGTGCCCTCGGGCAACTCCAACACCTGGTCGACGATCTGCTGGGGCGTCTGTCGGCTGATCGGCTCCCCGCACACGAGGCAGTGCGGATGACCGATGCGCGCGAACAGGAGCCGCAGATAGTCGTAGATCTCCGTGACGGTTCCGACGGTCGATCGCGGATTACGGCTGGTGGACTTCTGATCGATCGCGACGGCCGGTGACAGCCCCTCGATGAAGTCGACCGCGGGCTTGTCCATCTGCCCCAGGAACTGCCGCGCGTAAGCCGACAACGACTCCACGTACCGCCGCTGTCCCTCGGCGAAGATGGTGTCGAACGCGAGGGAGGACTTACCCGACCCGGACAGACCCGTGAAGACGACAAGGGAGTCCCGTGGCAGGTCTAGCGAGACGTTGCGCAGGTTGTGCTCGCGCGCCCCTTGGATGATGAGCCGATCCTTCACGTCCCACATCGTATGCGTCGCCTACGACAATTCTGCGACCGTGGGCATTCCGTTGGACAATGGTGGTTCAACGTGGTCGACTGGCGTGTGTTGCACAGGAATCGGGGGTGGCGTCGTGGCTTGGGATGCGTCCGACCAGGCGCGCTTGAGCGTCGGCCAGCTCGCCGAGGTTCGCAAGCGCAAGCTGGAGGCCACACAGCGACTGCTCGGCGACACCATCGCCCTCAGCGAATTGGCCTGGCAGGAGCCCTCCCGTCTACCGGGATGGACTCGGGCCCATGTCGCCAGCCACCTTTCCAGGAACGCGGACGCATTGTGCCGCGCCGTCGACCTCGCACTCATGGGACGCCGTGCCCTGATGTACGACTCGGACGAGGATCGCGACCTCGCCATCGAGCGTGGCTCGGAGCGCAGTGGCCTTGAACTCCAGATCGACCTGGACACCTCGGCGGGCCGTCTCAATCACCGTTTCAACGTGCTCGAGACACTGCCACCCGACATGCTGCTCGAGCTCACTCCCGGGAACCTGTACCGCGCTGACCTGCTGCCCCTGGTACGGCTGAACGAGATCGTCCTCCACCACATCGATCTGGACTGCGGCTTCGAGGTGACCGACATCGATCCCGAACCGGCCCGCTGGCTGCTCGAACTGAACGCCATGCGTCATCCGCTGGAGGGGCTGGTACGCGGGATCCACCTGGAATCGGAGTCCGGGTTCGTCCACGACATCGGGCCGCAGCAGGCGGCCGTGACGGTCGGGGGCCCCGACGCCGTCGTGCTCGGCTGGTTGACCGGCCGGCTGCGCCCCGCCGACGGCGAGGCACTCGGTCTGCCGGAGGAACCCCGACCGCGTTGATTCCACGCGTAGGGACGCGCGGGATCCTCGACGGATAGGGTTGAGCCGTGACCGACCCTTACCACACCGGACCCCGCGAGGAGCCCATCGTGTTCACCGTCGGCGCCGTGACCTGCACGAAGGTCAGCGTCGGTCCCATGGACAACAACGCCTACCTGCTGACCCCCTCCGAGGGACCACTCGTACTCATCGACGCCGCTGCCGAGGCCGCCACCCTGCTCGACCTGATCGGCACACGCCCCTTGGGCACCGTGGTGACCACGCACAGGCACACCGACCACCTCGGCGCACTGGCACGTGTCGTCCGCGACACCGGAGCCGCACCCGTCGCCGGCCGCCCGGACGTCGATGCGATCACGGAGCAGACGGGAATCAGATCACGAGGGGTGTGGACCGGGGACACCATCCCCGTCGGGACGACGAGCCTCGAGGTCATCGGCCTCGCCGGGCACACCCCCGGCGGCATCGCCCTGGCTCTGCGTCCGGACGACGGCCCTACTCATCTGTTCACCGGAGATTCGCTGTTCCCCGGAGGCGTGGGCAAGACCCTCACGCCACGGGACTTCTCAGCCCTGCTGGGAAATGTCGCGGCTCTGGTCTTCGAGCCGTTCGGGGACGAAACCCTCGTCCACCCGGGTCACGGGGACTCCACCACACTGGGTGCGGAGCGCCCGCACCTGGACGAGTGGCGCGCACGGGGCTGGTGACCGCGCTGCCACTCGTCCGGGCATAGCGACTGCTTATTCGGTGACGCCTTCGCGCCTGGTCTTCAGCAGGCTGAGAACGGCGGTGATCGCGATCGTCACCACGATGACGATGAGCGACAACGCGGTCGGCACCTCCCAGGCCACCACGTTGTAGTGGTGCAGAGCGTGCAGCACCAACTTCACCGCGATGAAGCACAGGATGAAGGCGAGGCCCAGCGAGAGGTAGACGAGCCGCTGAAGGAGCCCACCGAGCAGGAAGTACAACTGCCTCAGGCCCATGAGTGCGAAGAAGTTCGCGGTGAAGACGAGGTAGGGCTCCTGGGTGAGACCGAAGATCGCCGGGATCGAGTCGAGGGCGAACATCAGGTCGACCGAACCGAGTGTCAGGATGACGAAGAACATCGGGGTGAACAACCGCTTGCCGTCGATCTTCACCGACAGATGGTCGCCGTGGTACTCGTCGGTCGAGGGGATCACGCGTCGAGCGAATCGCATGAAGGCGTTGTCAGCCTCGTTGTGCTCTTCCTCCTCCGACCCGGACTGCCGGTAGTCGATCACGAGCTTGACGCCCGTGTAGAGCAGGAAGGCGCCGAAGATGAAGAACACCCAGGCGAACTGGTTGATGATGGCGGCGCCGAGCGCGATGAAGATGCCGCGGAAGATCAGCGCCAGGATGATGCCTGCCATCAAGGCGAACTGCTGATACTTCCGGGGAACACGCATGGACCCCAGGATGATGATGAACACGAAGAGGTTGTCGATCGACAACGAGTACTCGGTGAGATATCCGGAGAAGAACTCGACCGCGTAGTGCCAACTGGACTTGCCGCTTTCGGGCAAGGGCCTGGCGAACAGACCTATGCCGAGGCCGAAGAGAACCGCCGCGGTGACGAATCCGGTGATCGCCAGTCCGCATTCCTTCATTGACGGCTCGTGGGGGTGCCGGGCCATGTGAATCACGTCGATCACGAGGACAAGGGCCAGAACGGCCAACGTGACGACCCACACCAGTGGGGTTACATGCATCGGGTATGTACCTTCCGATCAGAGGGAACGTCCTGGAGGTCTCGCCACTGATCGCTCCAGAACGATCTGCTGCGGCACCGGAAGTCGAACTTCGTAATGACGACTCCGCACGGGGGCTACTCCCCTCCGAAAGCGATTGTCGCACCCCGAACCCTGCAAGACAAACGGTGCCACCGACGTCGGCGACTATAGCATCTACGACCCTTCACGTCGCTACCTCTGCGGTATCGACGTGATTTCAGGAAGATCTACTGTGCGAGCGGACGTGAACGGGGTCAACGGCTCGCCTCGACCATCTGTCGCAGTTCCTTCTTCAGATCGGCCACCTCGTCCCGCAGCCGTGCCGCGAGCTCGAACTGCAGCTCTGCCGCCGCTGCGTGCATCTGGTCGGTCAGCTCATGGATGAGGTTCGCCAGCTCGGTCGCCGGCAGGTTCGCCGTGTCGAGACCGCGCATCTCGGCAGGCAGTGCCGAGGGCGCCTGCTGCTTGTTGGAACGCCCCGGCTTCACCCAGTAGTCGGTGTCGGCGTCCTCACGTGCCATGAGATCGGTGATGTCCGCGATCCGTTTGCGCAGCGGCTGCGGATCGATCCCGTTCGCCACGTTGTAGGCCACCTGCTTGGCACGCCGGCGATTGGTCTCGTCGATCGCCTTGGTCATCGAGGGCGTCATGTGGTCCGCATACATGTGCACCTGACCGGACACGTTGCGGGCCGCGCGACCGATCGTCTGGATGAGGGATCGATCCGACCGCAGGAAGCCCTCCTTGTCGGCGTCCAGGATCGCCACCAGAGACACCTCGGGTAGGTCGAGGCCCTCGCGCAGCAGATTGATGCCGACCAGCACGTCGTACTCGCCCAGGCGAAGTTCCCGTAGGAGTTCCACTCGCCGCAGCGTGTCGACCTCGGAGTGCAGGTACCGCGTCCGCACACCGTGTTCCATGAGATAGTCCGTCAGATCCTCGGCCATCTTCTTGGTCAGAGTGGTGACCAGGACGCGCTCGTCCCGCTCGACCCGCTTGCGGATCTCGCCCATGAGATCGTCGATCTGCCCCTTCGTCGGCTTGACGATGACCTCCGGATCCACCAGGCCGGTCGGGCGGATGATCTGCTCGACGACGCCCGAACTCCGGGCCAGCTCATAGGGGCCCGGGGTCGCCGAGGAGTAGACCGTCTGCCCGATGCGCTCGGTGAACTCCTCGAACCTCAGGGGCCGGTTGTCCATGGCGCTGGGCAGTCGGAAACCGTGTTCCACGAGCGTCCGCTTGCGGCTCATGTCTCCCTCGTACATGCCGCCGATCTGGGGCACCGTGACGTGCGACTCGTCGATCACCAGCACGAAGTCGGACGGGAAGTAGTCGAGGAGACAGTTCGGCGGAGTGCCGGGGCCTCGTCCGTCGATGTGCCGCGAATAGTTCTCGATGCCGGCGCACGTGCCGATCTGGCGCATCATCTCGATGTCGTAGCCGGTCCGCATCCGCAGACGCTGGGCCTCCAGCAGCTTGCCCTGAGCCTCCAGTTCCGCGAGGCGTTCCTCCAACTCGGCCTCGATGCCCGTGATCGCCCGTTCCATCCGCTCGTGCCCGGCCACGTAGTGCGACGCCGGGAAGACGTACATCTCCTCATCGGTGCTCAGCACCTCTCCGGTCACCGGATGCATCGTGGACAGCGCGTCCACCTCGTCGCCGAAGAACTCCACCCGCACGGCGTTGGACTCGTACATGGGGAAGATCTCGAGGGTGTCGCCCCGGACGCGGAACGTTCCCCGCGTGCCTGCCAGGTCGTTGCGCACGTACTGCATGTCGACGAGCTTGTGGAGCAGATCGGTGCGGCCCCACTCCTGTCCGACGCGCAGCCTGAGCATGGAGTCCACGTACTCCTGCGGGGTGCCCAGGCCGTAGATGGCCGACACGGTCGCCACCACGATCACGTCCCGCCTCGTCAACAACGAGTTGGTCGTGGAATAGCGCAACCGCTCCACCTCCTCGTTCAGGCTGGAGTCCTTCTCGATGTAGGTGTCGGTCTGCGGGACGTACGCCTCCGGCTGGTAGTAGTCGTAATAGCTGACGAAGTACTCCACCGCGTTGTCGGGGAAGAACTGACGCAGTTCGGCGGCGTACTGGGCGGCCAGCGTCTTGTTGGGCTGCATGACGAGCATCGGGCGCTGCAGCCGTTCTGCCAGCCAGGCGACGGTGGCCGTCTTGCCGGTGCCGGTGGCACCGAGCAGGACGACGTCGTTCTCCCCGGCCTCGATCCGACGTTGCAACTCGTCGATGGCGGCCGGCTGATCACCGGCAGGCCGGAAGTCGGAGTGCACCGTGAACGGTGCTACCCGACGGGTGATCTCTTCGACCGGACGCATGCCATACAGCGTAGGTGCCCCCACTGACAATTCCGCCCGGACCATCACCGAACTCGACGCCCGGAGCGAACACGCAGCGCTACTCCGCGTCCCCGCGTGCACCAGCGCGCTCGACCAGCTCCGACCAGAGCCGTGCCACCCGCGCTGCCATCTGGTCGGGGGTGCCCGAGTTGTCGATGACGAAATCGGCTGCGGCCAGCCGCTCGGCCCGGGACGCCTGGGCCACTACCCGGGAACGGGCGTCCTCGTCCGTCAGCCCGCTGCGCCCCATCAGCCGCTCGACCTGTACCGATTCCGGGGCGTCGACGACCACCACCACATCGAAGTCCGCCTCCTGCCCCGTCTCGACCAGGAGGGGGATCACCCGCACGACGATCGCATCCGCCGGCGCCTGCGCGACGAGTTCGGCGGCCCGCGCCCGCACGGCGGGATGGACGATCGCGTTCAGATCGGCCCGCGCCCGCTCATCACTGAAGACGAGCCGCCCGAGCGCTGGTCTGTCGAGCGCGCCGTCGCTGCGCAGCACCCCCGGCCCGAAGCGCTCCACGACTCGCGCGAGCCCGTCCGTCCCGGGAGCGACGACCGCGTGGGCCAGCTCGTCCGAATCTATGAGCACGGCACCGTGCCCGGCCAGCAGGCCGGCGACGGTCGATTTCCCCGACGCGATCCCGCCGGTCAGCCCCACAAGGAGCGCGGGCACGTCATGCCACCCCGAACGCGGCGTCGACGGCCATGCGCAATGCCACCTCATGGGAGTCGACACCCCAGTCGCGTGGATCGTAGTCGTCGCTGGCCAGGGAATCCGCCGTGAACAGGATCTCGCCGAAGCGAACCCCCCGGAACCGGGCGCATGCGGCCAGCGCCGCACACTCCATGTCGACGACCCCGCAGCCCTGGGTGGTGCGCCGATCCACCATCGCGCGGGTCTCCCGGTAGAAGGCATCGGTCGTCCACACGGACGCCTCGGCCACGTCGTGCCCGCGTCCCCGCACCGCTTCCGCACAGGCCAGCCGGACGCCGGCGTCCGTCTCCACCCACTCGGAGGGCGGCAGGTAGTGATAGCTGGTGCCCTCGTCCCGCAGCGCGCGGACGGGCAGGATGAACTCGCCCTCGCCGAAGGGATGCAGAGCCCCGCACGATCCCACGGCCACCGCCACGCGCACGCCGCGCTGGAAGAGGTAGTCGGCGATGATCGTCGCCGCGGGCGCCCCGACCGGCAGCTCGATGAGGACGGCGGACCGTCCTCCCCTGGTCAGCCGGTACGCCGGGAAGAGCTGCGTGACATAGCCGACCATCTCGACGACCGGGGCGTTCTCCGCCTCCGCATGGGCGGTCACCGCCCGGCCGAGGAACGCGAGCACCGCTCGGTCGGGGAAGGTCACCGAATCGGGCGTCAGCGCCTGGGACGAGATCAGATCGCTGGGGTCGTCGTCGAAATCCAGCACGGGCCAATCACCGGGCGTCAGCATGGGGACATCGCCTCCTGTTCGTGGTACCGCGGGGATCGTACCGCGAACCCGCGGCACGACGTCGCCACACCACGATCGACGAAGCCGCGACGCGGAGACAAGAAGAGGCCCGGACCCTGCGGCCCGGACCTCTTCTGCGACGCTCATCGGCCCCTGAGGGACCGCCCGGTCAGTGGCTGCCGTTGGTCAGCTTGTCCCGCAGGGCCTGCAAGGCCTCGTCGGAAGCCAGCGAACCCTCGGCCTCGGCCGGAGCCGAGCTGTACTCGGTGGCAGCCTCGCGGGCCGCGACGTGCGCGGCCTCCTCGGCCTCGGCAGCCTGCTTCTTGAGGGCGAGCCAGCGCGCCTGTGCCTCGGCGTACTGGGCCTCCCACGCTGCCTGCTGCTCCTCGTAACCCGGCTTCCACTCGTTGGTCTCCGGATCGAAGCCCTCGGGGAAGATGTAGTTACCGGCGTCGTCGTAGCTCGCGGTCATGCCGTACAGCGACGGATCGAAGTCGTCGGCGGCGATGTCCACACCCTGGTTGGCCTGCTTGAGGCTCAGGGAGATCCGACGGCGCTCCAGGTCGATGTCGATGATCTTCACCATCACCTCGTCGCCGACGCTGACCACCTGCTCGGGGATCTCGACGTGACGCTCGGCCAGCTCGGAGACGTGCACCAGGCCCTCGATGCCGTCCTCGACGCGGACGAAGGCACCGAACGGAACCAGCTTGGTGACCTTGCCGGGCACGATCTCACCGATCTGGTGCGTGCGGGCGAAGGTCTGCCACGGATCCTCCTGCGTCGCCTTGAGCGACAGGGACACGCGCTCGCGATCGAGCTCGACGTCCTTGACCTCGACGGTGACCTGCTGGCCGACCTCGACAACCTCGCTCGGGTGGTCGATGTGCTTCCAGGACAGCTCGGAGACGTGCACCAGGCCGTCCACGCCGCCCAGATCGACGAACGCGCCGAAGTTGACGATGGACGACACGACGCCCTTGCGGATCTGGCCCTTCTGCAGCTGGTGGAGGAACGTCTGGCGGACCTCCGACTGCGTCTGCTCGAGCCACGCGCGACGCGACAGCACGACGTTGTTGCGGTTCTTGTCCAGCTCGATGATCTTGGCCTCGAGCTCCTGGCCCACGTAGGGCTGCAGGTCGCGGACGCGGCGCATCTCGACCAACGACGCGGGCAGGAAGCCACGCAGGCCGATGTCGACGATCAGGCCGCCCTTGACCACCTCGATGACGGTGCCGGTGACGACACCATCGGCTTCCTTGATCTTTTCGATGGTTCCCCAGGCACGCTCGTACTGCGCGCGCTTCTTGGAGAGGATGAGGCGGCCTTCCTTGTCCTCCTTCTGCTGGACGAGAGCTTCCACCTCGTCCCCCACCTTGACGACGTCGAAGGGATCGACATCGTGCTTGATGGACAGTTCCTTGGAGGGGATGACGCCTTCGGTCTTGTAGCCGATGTCGAGGAGGACCTCGTCGCGATCGACCTTGACGACGGTACCAGTCACGATGTCGCCGTCATTGAAATACTTGATGGTGGAATCGACCGCAGCCTCGAAGGCTTCCGGCGTTCCGATGTCGTCGATTGCGACCTTGTTCGAGGCCTCAGTAGAGGAGGTCATGTAGTAGGGCTCCGATTTGTGGTTATGGTGATGTTGCTGTGGACGCACCGTGGCCCTGCGGGTTGTGGGACCGGGAGATGGCCGACCGCGGCATCGACCTGCGGTGAGGACCAGCAGGCGTCGTGCGGAACGACCGGGATGGGCCGGAAGTCACACCGCTAGCGCGACCTGCTCCGTCCGAGGCGGCGCAGACCACAATGCCTTTCAAGTCTACGTGCGGCGTCCCAAACGGGTCAATCCGGGTTCCGGTCGCCGGTTCGGCCGGAGAACGGGCAGGATTGCACCCGCTGGTAGAGTGCTTCTGGGTCGTTGATCGGTCACGCATCGGCCCGGCGACGGCTGATCCACTAGGCCCGATCCGCGTATCAGAACGGCGCCTGGCTACCGAGTACGAATCACGGGGGCAACTGACACCATGCGCAAGCGCACCTTCCGGATCGCCACGGCCGTGGTCCTGCTCACGATGGCCTTCGTACTGGCTTTCATCGCGCTGCGCGACCAGTCGCAAGATGTCCTCCAACTCCCACTCTTCGGTTCGGACCAGACGTCCGGGACGACGAAGGACTCCACACGGCCGGTCGTGACCCCCGCGTCCCTGGAGTGCTCGACAGACCCCCAGCCCGTCGACGATCCCGTGTCGATCACCCTCGTACGGCAGGGTATGACGATGCCGGTGCTGTCGCTGGGCCAGGACGGGAGCAGCGCGGCGGCGGCGCCCCCGAACAACGAGTCGCATACCGTCGCCTGGTTCAACGAGGGACCAAAGGTCGGCTCCGACATGGGCAAGGTCGTGCTCAGCAGCCATACCTTCCGCTTCGGCGGCGCCCTGGGCAACGAACTCAACGACGGCCTGCTTGACGTCGGGGACGTCGTGCTGATCACCGGCTCCGACGGCAGCAACATCTGCTACCGGTATTCCAGCAGCCTGCATGTGATCGAGGCCGACTACGACCCGCACTCCGACATCGTCTACGACTACACCGGCGCCCCTCAGTTCGCGCTCGTCGTGTGTTCCGACTACGACTCTGCGGGCAACGCGCTGGGCCGCATGATCTACTACGGCGACCTGATGAGCGGCGACGCGGCCTGATCCCGGTGACCGGATCTCAGTGGGCCGCCTCCAGCCACGTTCGCCCGTAACCGATCGACACGTCGAGGGGCACCTGCAGGTCTGCGGCGCCACCCATGCGCTCGCGGACGAGTTCCTCGACCCGCTCGCGCTCGCCCGGCGCCACCTCCAGGACCAGTTCGTCGTGGATCTGCAGCAGCATCCGCGACGCCAGGCCCGAGGTGCGCAGCGCCTCGTCCAGCCCGATCATGGCCACCTTGATGATGTCGGCCGCCGACCCCTGGATGGGCGCGTTGAGCGCCATCCGTTCGGCCATCTCCCTGCGCTGCCGGTTGGACGAGGTCAGATCGGGCAGGTAACGCCGTCGTCCGAGCAGGGTCTCGGTGTATCCGACGCGGCGAGCACCCGCGACCACCTCCTGCAGGTAGTCACGCACCCCGCCGAACGTCGCGAAGTAGTCGTCCATGAGTTCCCGGGCCTGGGCCACCGACACCCCGAGCCGTGAGGACAGCCCGTAGGCCGACAACCCGTAGGCCAGCCCGTAGTTCATCTGCTTGACTCCGGCGCGCTGGGCGGGAGTCACCTCGTCCGACCGGACCCGGTAGACCCTGGATGCCGTGACCGTGTGGAAGTCGACACCGCTGCGGAACGCCTCGATGAGATCGGCGTCCCCCGACGCGTGGGCCATCACGCGCATCTCGATCTGGGAGTAGTCCGC
Organism: Brooklawnia cerclae; assembly: GCF_011758645.1. NCBI lineage: Bacteria > Bacillati > Actinomycetota > Actinomycetes > Propionibacteriales > Propionibacteriaceae > Brooklawnia > Brooklawnia cerclae. Next base: position 2,306,272 of record NZ_JAAMOZ010000001.1, read on the forward strand.
GCTCATGAGCCCCTCGAACCCGCTGCCGACGACGAAGGCCTGCCGCACGCGACGGCCCTCCTCGGTGCGGATCGGGATGTTCTGGAGGTTGGGATCGGTCGAACTCAGCCGGCCGGTCGCCGCCACGGTCTGCAGGTAGGTGGTGTGGACGCGGCCGTCGTCCTGGACGGCCTTGCGCAGCCCCTCGACAGCCTGCCGGAGCTTGATCGCGTCACGGTGGACGAGCAGGTGCTCCAGGAACGGATGCCCCGTCTTCGCGTAGAGCCCCTCCAGCGCCTCGGCGTCGGTGGTGTACCCCGACTTGATCTTCTTGGTCTTCGGCAGGTTCAGCTGATCGAACAGCACCGCCTGCAATTGCTTGGGCGAACCGAGGTTGACCTGCTGGCCGACCGAGTCCCAGGCCTCCTGCTCGGCCTGGCGGACGCGGGCGTCGAACGTTGCGAACAGATCGTCGAGCACATCGTTGTCGACGGCGATCCCGGTGCGCTCCATGCGGGCGAGGATGCGCTGAAGGGGAAGCTCGATGCCGACCAGCAAGCTGCGCTGGCCCAGGGCGTCAAGTTCTCCGAGCATCTCGCGGGCCAGGTCGATCACGGCCCTGGCGCGGATCATCGCGGCCATGGCGGCGCCCTCGTCGTCACCGAAGTCGAGCATCTCCTGGCCCGAACCCGAGCCGTCGGTGCCGTCGACCCGCAACTCACGTTTGAGATGGCGGATCGACAGGTCCTCCAGGTCGTAGCTGCGCTGGTCGGGACGCAGCAGGTACGCCGCCACCTCGGTGTCGCAGGCCAGGCCGTCGAAGGCCCATCCGCGTTCCCACAGCGCGAGCATCGGCCCCTTGGCACTGTGCATGGCCTTCGGCCGAGCGGGATCGGCCAGCCAATCGGCCAGAGCGGTGTCGTCGGCCGGGCTCAACTCGTCGGTCGACATCCAGGCAGCCGCCCCGTCCTCGCCGGCCAGGGCGATCGCGGTCACGTCACCCCGCCCGGAGCCCCAATGCCCCTGGACGTCGACCCCCGTCAACCCGCCCGTGGCGTGAGCCGTGAGCCACGCTGCGACCTCGCCGGGAGCCAGGCGCTGGGTCACGAGCTCGAACCCGGTGTCGACCGGCTCGTCGTCGAGCGGGAACGTCTCGATCAGGCGATCGCGCAGCACCCGGAACTCGAGGGCGTCGAACAACTCGTGCACGGCCTCACGGTTCCACCGGTGCCGGACGAGGTCGTCCAGGCCGATCGGCAGGTCGACGTCGCGAACCAACCGGTTGAGCCGGCGGTTGCGGACGACGTCGTCCACATGCTGGCGGAAGGACTCCCCGGCCTTCCCCGGCACTTGATCGGCCCGGACGAGCAGGTTCTCCAGCCCGTCGAACTGGCTCAGCCACTTCGCCGCCGTCTTGGCACCCACCCCGGGGACCCCCGGGAGATTGTCGCTGGTCTCCCCCACCAGGGCCGCCAGCTCGCTGTAGCGTTCAGGGCCGACGCCGTACTTGTCCAGCACCGCCTCGGGCGTCATGCGCGACATCTCGCTGACCCCCCGCTTCGGGTACAGCACGGTGGTGTTGCCGTCGATCAGCTGGAAGGAGTCGCGGTCACCGGTGACGATGATCGTGTCCCAGTTCCGGTCGTCCGCCTGGGTGGTGAGCGTGGCGATCAGGTCGTCCGCCTCGAAGCCGTCCGCCTCCACATGACCGATGCTCAGGGCGTCCAGCACTTCCTTGATGAGGGCGACCTGACCGGTGAACTCGTCCGGACTCTTGGCACGCGTCGCCTTGTAGTCCGCGTACTGCTCGGTGCGGAAAGTTCTGCGGGAGACGTCGAAGCAGACACCGACATGCGTGGGCCGCTCGTCACGCAGCACGTTGATCAGCATCGAGGTGAACCCGTAGACCGCGTTGGTGAACTGCCCCGTCTGAGTGCTGAAGTTCTCCGTCGGCAACGCGTAGAAGGCCCGGTAGGCCATGGAGTGGCCGTCGATCAGCATGAGCAGGGGCCGATCGACCGGGCCGTCGCCGACGGCGGGACCGGACTCTGGGGAAGCAGGCTGCGCACTCACCTGTCCGACTGTAGCCGCCGACAGGGACGGACTGCGCGCGATGCGTCACTGCTCGCGGGTGCGCGGTACGTCCGCGTCTATGTGACACAGTTGCACCATGACCGACCTGCCAGCGACCGATCTGCCGGCCTGGGCCTCGCCCGGTGCCAGTGCCTTCGACACGAAGTTGGGCCTGGAACTCATCGAGCTCTCGGCCGCGCGTGTGACGGGCCGTGCCCCGGTGGAGGGCAACACGCAGCCCTTCGGGCTGTGGCACGGGGGCGCGTCCGCCACGCTCGCAGAGACACTGGCCTCGTTGGGAGCGACGATGCACGCGCAACCCGACCGCCGAGCCGTGGGCACGGAACTGTCGATCAGCCACATCCGCAGCGCGAGCACCGGCTGGGTGCACGGCTGCGCCACGGCGATCCATTTCGGACGGGGATCAGCCGTCTACACGGTGACGCTCACCGACGACGACGACCGGCTGCTCGCCAGCGCGCGCGTCACCTGCCGCATCCTGGGATGACCATCTGGCCGACTGGGGCGACGGCGAACGAACCGCCACATCGCCGCTTGTCGGCTACTTGGGCTTCTTGGGGCTCTTCCCCTGCTTCGCGTGGTCGATGACACCCTCGGCCACCTCACGCATCGACTTGCGCAGGTCCATCGCGGTCTTCTGGATCCAGCGGAACGCCTCGGGCTCGGTCAAGCCGAGGCTCTCCTGCAGGATGCCCTTCGCCTGATCGACGATCTTGCGGGACGCCAGGCGCTCCTCGAGGTCCTCGATCTCGTCGTCGAGCGCACGGATCTCGGCGTAGCGGGCCATCGCGATCTCGATGGCAGGCACCACGTCGGACGCGTCGAACGGCTTGACCACGTAAGCCATCGCACCGGCCTCACGAGCCTGTTCCACCAGCTCGCGCTGGCTGAAGGCGGTGAGCATGACGACCGGGGCGATTCGCTCCGAGGCGATGACCTCGGCCGCGGCGATGCCGTCCATCTTCGGCATCTTGACGTCCATCACCACGAGATCCGGTTCGAGTTCGCGCGCCATCGCGACGGCCGCCTCGCCGTCTCCCGCCTGTCCGACGACCTCGTACCCCTCATCGTTGAGAAGTTCGACCAGGTCAAATCGAATCAGCGCCTCATCCTCTGCGACGAGGACGCGCGGCGGCCGACTCGTCCCTGTCTTCGTACTGTCAATCACTGCGTTTCCTCTGATTCGAGCGTTCGTCCCAGAACGTTGGTGTGGGTTTCACGAGGCAAACCCATCGTGCCGGACTGAGCTTATCGCAATGCCCAAGAGGACACCGATAACAAGGCCCGAGCGAGTGGCAACCAGTTTCCGTCGCAATGGCAACAATCTCGGTTCCCATTGCCCTCTTCACGCGCCGCCCTGGATCGCCGGGTGCGTTCTTGCCGACCGTTGTGCCAGAATAGTTCGGTTGCCGCACGCGCCCCCAATCGCGTCGGACATGCCCGGGTGGCGGAATGGTATACGCGGACGGCTCAAACCCGTCTGGCCGCAAGGCTGTAGGGGTTCGACTCCCCTCCCGGGCACGCGCGATTGAGGCGAGTGGAGAGCGAGTCTGCTCGCTCGGCCGAGCCAATTGAGTGCGTTGAGTGGTGCGCAGCACCGCGAGCACGCGCGATTGAGGCGAGTGGAGAGCGAGTCTGCTCGCTCGGCCGAGCCGATTGAGTGCGTTGAGTGGTGCGCAGCACCGCAAGCACGCGCGATCAGGCCCGCCTACTGCGCAGGCACTCACGGCCTCAAGAAGATCGGGGTTGATCGTCGGTCATACTCGACCCACGATCAACCCCGATAATCGGTACAGCCCGGGAATCAGTCGCCGTCCTGCGGGGTCGTCTCTTCCCACTCCCGCGGCTTGATGCGATGGATGCGCAACGTGTTCGTCTTGCCCGCCACACCGATCGGCGAACCGAACACACACACCACGTGGTCGTCGACCTTCACCATGCCGAGATCCTGCAGAGTCCGGTTGACCGCGGTCACCATCTCTTCGTGTGTGCGGAACTGGGGCGTCCTGAACACCTGCGCACCCCAGCACAGGGTGAGCCAGTTGGCCGTCTTCTCCTCGGGGGTGAACACGACCAGCGGCATCTCGCTGCGCAGCCGCGACATTCGCCGAGCGGTGTCGCCCGACTGGGTGAAGGCGACCATGTACTTGGCGCTCAGCTGTTGGGCCGCCATGGCGGCGGCCATCGCGATCACGCCACCGGTGGTGTGGGGGTCCCACTTGATCTTGCTGATCTCCTTGATGCCCTGCTTCTCGGTCGTCTCGACGATCCGGGCCATGGTCTGGACGGTCTCGACCGGATAAGCACCCACCGAGGTCTCGCCCGACAGCATCACGGCATCTGCACCGTCGAGGACGGCGTTGGCGACGTCGGAGGTCTCGGCGCGCGTCGGCCGGGGCGCGCTGATCATCGAATCGAGCATCTGGGTCGCGACGATGACCGGCTTGGCCCACTTACGCGCCTTGCGGATGATCTTCTTCTGGACGAGGGGAACGTCCTCGAGCGGAAGCTCGACGCCGAGGTCGCCGCGGGCGACCATGAAGCCGTCGAACGCGTCGATGATCTCGTCGAGGTTCGCCACGGCCTGCGGCTTCTCGATCTTCGCGATCACCGGCAGGTGCACGCCGATCTCGTCCATGATCTCGTGGACGCGGTCGACGTCGGAGGCGCGGCGCACGAACGACAGCGCGATCATGTCGAACTGGTTCCGCAGAGCCCAGCGCAGATCGTCCTCGTCCTTGTCGCTCAGCGCGGGCACGCTCACCGCGACGCCCGGCAGGTTGATGCCTTTGTGGTTGCTGACGGGCCCCGGGACGGTGACGCGGGTGATCACATCAGTGTCGGTGACCTCGACGGCCTCCAGGCCGATGCGGCCGTCGTCGATCAGGATCGTGTCACCCGGCTTCACGTCGTGGGGCAGTCCCTTGAACGTCGTGGACGCGCGGTGCGCGTCGCCGGCGACGTCGTCGATCGTGATGGTGAACGTCTGACCGTAGGTCAGGCTGACCTTGCCCTCCGCGAAATTGCCGAGGCGAATCTTGGGGCCCTGCAGGTCGGCCAGCAGCCCGACGGTCTTTCCGACGGCGGCCATGGCCGCGCGGGTCTCGTCCAGGCGCTTCTTGTGCTCGCTGTGGTCGCCGTGGGACATGTTGAACCGCGCGACGTCGAGCCCGGCGCGGATCAGTTCTTCCATTCGTTCCTGGGTGGAGGTGGCCGGGCCGAGGGTACACACAATCTTCGCTCTACGCACGCCCCAACCCTATCGGAGGATGCGCCGGTTGCTTGAATTGGCCGCCCATACGGACTCAGGTCTCGGCGCGCAGGACATCGAGCGCCCGGGCCAGATCGACCGGCGGCTCCGAGGTGAAACGCACATGTTCGCCGTTGTCGGGGTGAATGAACCCCAGTTCCGCGGCATGCAACCACTGCCGCTCCAGCCCCAGCCGCTCGGCCAGCACCGGATCGGCTCCGTAGAGAGGATCACCCACGCATGGATGCCCGATCGCGCTCAGATGGACGCGAATCTGGTGCGTCCGGCCGGTCTCCAGATGCACGCGGAGCAGGGTCGCGGCCCGCAGAACCTCGACGGTCTCGTAATGGGTGATGCTGGGGCGTCCTCCGGCGACCACCGCGAACTTCCAGTCGTGACCGGGATGGCGTCCAATCGGGGCGTCGATGGTGCCCTCGAACGGGTCGGGATGCCCCTGCGCGAGGGCGAGGTAGACCTTGTCGACCGTCCTGTCGCGGAATGCCTGCTTCAGGACGCTGTACGCGTGTTCGCTCTTCGCGACCACCATCAGCCCGGAGGTGCCCACGTCCAGGCGCTGGACGATGCCCTGCCGTTCCGCCGCGCCCGAGGTCGAGATCCGGAAACCCGCGGCCGCCAGGTGGCCGACGACATCGGGGCCGTCCCATCCCAGCGACGGATGTGCGGCCACTCCGGCAGGCTTGTCGACCACGACCAGGTCGGGATCGTCGTACACGATGCGCAGCCCGGCGACCTCTCGCGGGACGACCCGTGCCGTGCGCACCGGCTCGGAGGTGTCGACCTGCAGCAGATCGCCCCCGCTCACCCGGGTCGACGGACGGGTGATCGTCCGGCCCGCCAGTTGGACGCCACCTGCGTCGATGAGGTCGGCGATCCGCGACCGGGTCAGGCCGGTCATCCGCGCGGCGGCGACGTCCACCCGCTCGCCATCAAGCCCGTCGGGAACGAGCAGGACGGTCATCGGCGCCGCTCCGAAAGGACCGACCAGATGATGAACAGGCCGGCCGCGCTCGTGATGCACATGTCGGCCACGTTGAAGATCGCGAACCCGCGCAAGGCGATGAAGTCGACGACATGCCCGAGAAAGGGCCCTGGGGCCCGGAACAGCCGGTCGAACAGGTTGCCCGCGACCCCGGCCAGCAGCAACCCGGTGGCCACGGCCAGCAACCTGCCGCGTACGCGGGGTGCCACCAGCGTGCTGACGGCCACGAGCACACCCAGGGCCAGGCAGCTGAGCACGACCGTGAACTGAGTGCCCATGCTGAACGCGGCACCGGGGTTGAAGTGCAGTTGCAGGGTGAGGACGTCTCCCACGACCCGGACAGGCTCACCCGGGACGAGTTCCCCGAGCACCAGGTGCTTCGTCCACTGGTCGACGGCCAGGCCGGTCACCGCCAGCACTCCGACGATCACACGCGATATCCAGGCGGGCGGTGCCGTCGACGTCGCACCGTGCAGCACGCGCGGATGCTCCGCCGCAGCCTCCTCGACCTCACTGCCCGAGGAGGCGGGACCGGTTATCGGCACTCCCGACGACGGGCGGAATCGTGCACGGTCGTGGTCACCGCCGTTCCAGCCGCTGCTTGCACGACACACACATGGTCGCCCGGGGGAACGCCTCGAGGCGGACCTTGCCGATGGGGTTGCCGCAGTTCTCGCAGTACCCGTATGTGCCGAGTTCGAGCATCCGCAGCGCCTGCTCGGTCTGATCGAGCATGTTGCGGAGGTTGTTGTGCGAAGACAGTTCCTGGTCGCGTTCGAAGTTGGACGAACCGACGTCGGCCGGGTCGCGCCCGGCACCGTCGCTGCCCTCGTTCATCAGCTCGGCCAGGTCTTCCTCGGCTTCGCGGATCGACTCGCGCATGCGGTCGCGGTCGGCCTCCAACTCGGCCCTGACCTCGGCGACCTCCTCCGCGGTCCAGGGGTCCTCGCCGTCGAGCACCGGAAGCGCCGGCACCGGGGCCTGCGCGACAGAGGCCTTCTTGCTGGCCATCCTTCTCTCCCCTTGTTGCTGTGCGGGCAGCGTACACCCGTGCCCGAGATCCGCAAGCATAGAGCACCCGGCCAAGAATGTCTGCACTGACACCACCCGAATCCGCGGCCACGATCCGACCGCCGCCCGGACAGACCGCGTCCCCGCCACAAGCAGTGACGGGGACGCGATCACAGGTTCCGGTTACCCCAGTTCGCGGCGGCTCTCCTCGACCAGCGCATCGAGCCTGGGAGTGGACACGCGGACGTCACCGATGCCGTACATGGCGTCGATGTCCGGGCGATTCGCGGGCTGCAGGCTGGTCCTTCCCAGCTGTTCGACCTGCGACTGAAGGAAGCCGTTGAACGTGCGCCGGTAGTTCTCCTCGTAGTCGCGCAGCTGATTGACCAGGTCGGTGAGCTGATCGCGCTGGGTCTCCAGGCCGCTGAACAGCTCCGCGCGGCGCTGCCGCACCTCGGAGTCCAGCCGGTCCGCGCGGCTGCGGGCCTCGGCGAGAACGCGGTCGGCATTCTGCCGGCTCTCGTGGTCGAGCTGCTGTGCCCGGACGCGGGCCTCGGCCGTGAGGCGCTCGGCCTGTCCGCTGGCCTCGTCCACCCGGCGCTGAGCCTCGCCCTCGGCGTCCCCGATGAGGGTCTCGGCCTGCTGTGTGGCGAGTTCGACCAGGCGCACGACGGCCGGGCTGGCCTCGGCACTGGTGGTGACGACGATCTGGCGCACGCCGTCGTCCACGACACCGAGCTGCGAAGTGCTCTCGGCCGCTGTCGGGCCGACGATCGGGCGCGGCGCCCATTCGCGGCTCTGCTGGCCGCGCTGCTCGGCGGCCACACGAGCCTGCTCGGCCGCGGCGAGCTGCTGCTGCGTCTCGTTCAGGTGGGCGCGCATGCCCTCGAGCTGGCGATGCAGTTCCTCGTTCTCGGCCTGCAACTGCTGCCCGCCGGTCTTGGACAGGTCGCTGCTCGCCCGCAACTCGTCGAGTTGACGGCGGAGCTGGTTGGCCTCACCCGACAACCGCTCGTTGTCCTGGCGCAGTTGGTTGTTGGCGGTCTCGAGGGCCATCCTGGCCGACTGGAGCTGGCCCAGCTCATCACCCAGACGGGCGGTCTCGGCACGCGCGCCGTCGATCTGGCCACGCAGCGAGTTCACCTCGTCCTTGTTCGCAGCAGAGCCGGCGGTCTCGCCCTGTTGCGCACGCAGGTGCTCTATCTCATCCAAAAGCTGGGCATAGCTGACCTCCAGCTTGTCCATGAAATTGTCGACCGCGCTGGCCCGATAGCCGTCCTCGTTCGGCTTGCGCGCCATCGGGAAGCGGATATTGCGGACCTCATCGAGGGACAGAGTCATCTCGTTACTCCACATCAGCAGCTCATTTGCGACCCGGCCAACTTGGCCTGGAAGCGGCGGGCTGCAGTTCGCGGCCGCGTGCAACCCGCCACGTTCAGGTTACTCTAAGTTTTCCCTCACCCGCTGAAGCTGGTACCTCCGGGACCCGGAGATCAGAAGAAAACGGTGAGGACGACGCGCTGAAGCACGTAGACAGCGATGAAAACTGCCATAAAGGCCAGGTCGAGACTTACCCCACCCAACCTCAGCGGGGGGATGAACGACCGGAACGCCTTGATGGGGGGATCGGTGAGCGTGTACACGATCTCGAAGAGAGAGGCCACCAAGCCGTGAGGACGCCACTGCGGTGCGAGCAACGGCACCCAGCTGACGATCATGCGGGCTATGAGCAACCAGATGTAGACCTGCAGGAGCGTGTACAGGATCCACCCGATCGTCGCCATTCGAAGAACCTCAGCTTTGCAGTCGCGGAGCCGACTCCTCCATTGTGGCAGGCTAGCTCTGGTTGTAGAAACCGCCCTTGATGCGTTCCTTGTCCTCAGCGGTCACGTTCACGTTGTTGGGCGACAGCAGGAAGACTCTGCTCGTCACGCGCTCTATCGTGCCACGGAGACCAAATATCAGACCTGCGGCGAAATCGACCAGCCGCTTGGCGTCGGCGTCCTCCATGTCCGACAGGTTCATGATGACCGGGACGCCGTCACGGAAGTGCTCACCGATCGTCCGCGCCTCGTTGTAGTTGCGGGGATGCACGGTGATGATGCGGCTGAGATCGGCCCTCGCCGGCTCGGGCGCGGGAGCGGGTGTCTCGGCCACGCGTCGTTCGTGCTCGGGGGGACGACGGTTCAGTGGGGTCACGACCGATGCCTCCTGGTTGGAGGAGCGATAGATGGGCTCGCTGAACTGCTCGACGTCATCGCCGTATGCATCATCATGATCGTCGCTGACCAGTCCCAGCCACGCGGCTGCTCGCCGGATCACCTGCTGCGCCATCATGACACCTTTCGTGCTCGTCACCCCGGTCTCGCCCGAAACACTTCCGAGATTACAGTCCGGTGCCCCGGCTGCCCGGCAGCCCGCGCGCGACACGCCCCTATTCCACTCGGACGCCTCGTCACCGTGCCGGGCCCGCTGCGTGCCGCAGGCTCAGGGCAGGAGCCAGACCATGCCCATCTGACGCCCCGAACCCGGACCGTCCCCACGATGCGAGTACAGCGTCTCCGAGGTGAGGGTGCACGGGTCTACCCGGTGGACGACGACCCCCAGCCGTTCCAGCTGTGCCTGAGCACCCGCACCGAGGTCGATGCTCGGCGTGCCCCACGAGGTCCGTGCCCGGGTGGCGGGCAGGAGCGCTGCGGCGTCATCGGCCATCGTCCCGGGGACCTCGTAGCAGGAACCGCAGATGTGGGGCCCCACCCACGCCTGGAGCGCACGGGCGCCGTGGTCACCCATCGCCTTCACCACGGCGGGCAGCACGCCACCGAGCAGGCCGGCCCGGCCCGCGTGCGCCGCCCCCACGACCCCGGCACGCTCGTCCGCGAGGACGACGGGAACGCAGTCGGCCACCCGGATCATCAAGGCCAGTCCCCTGGTGGTCGTGACAACCGCATCGGCGACCGGCAGGTGGGACGCGCCGGGTGCCGCCGATCCGATCCAGGCGTCACCGTCCCAGTCGCGGCCGTCCACGTCCGCGTCGTGCACCGCCCATCCGTGCACCTGATCGACGCTGACGACCGGTCCGATGCCGGTGGTCTCACGGACCCGGGCCATGTTGACCCGCAGATGATCGAGGTCGTCGAGGTCACTTCGACCGAGGTTGAGCGATCCGAGAGCGCCGGACGACACCCCGCCCTCCCGATCGGTGAAAGCGACACCGACCCCCCTGGGGCCGGTGGGCTCGATCAGAGTGCTGAACATGGACGCGGGCGGCCGACCGGGCCGCTCACTTCATGAAATCGGGGACGTCGAGGTCGTCGTCATCATCAGGGGCCGGTGGCAACGAGGTGTGCGTGGGTTCGTCGGCCCCCTCGTCCAGCGACTGCTGAGCGAAGCGCCGCTGGTCCGGCTGCTCGGAGACCGGCGCTGGATGGGGCGCTGGGGCGGCAGGACGCACGGTCGGGCGCGCGGAGACCTGGGACGCGGGACGCGGGGTCACGGGACGGGCCTCACGGGACTCGGGCGGACGCACCTGCCTGGTCTCGGGAACGCGGGGCTTGGGTGTGGGCTGCCCGCCGTCGAACCCCGCCGCGATGACCGTGACCCGGACCTCGTCGCCGAGCGCGTCGTCGATCACCGTGCCGAAGATGATGTTCGCCTCCTCGTGGGCGGCCTCCTCGATCAGGTTCGCGGCCTCGCTGACCTCGAACAGACCAAGATCGGAGCCACCGGCGATCGACAGCAGCACACCGCGGGCACCGTCGATGCTCGCCTCGAGCAGCGGGCTGCTGATCGCCTGCTGCGCGGCCTCCCGCGCACGATCCTCACCGCGGGCGGACCCGATACCCATGAGGGCCGAGCCCGCGTTGCTCATGACCGACTTCACGTCGGCGAAGTCGAGGTTGATCAGGCCGGGCGTGGTGATCAGGTCCGTGATGCCCGAGACGCCCTGCATGAGCACCTGATCAGCCTGCTTGAAGGCGTCCAGGATGGCGACCCGGTGATCGGTCATCTCCAGCAGCTTGTCGTTCGGGATGACGATCAGGGTGTCGACCTCGTCGGCCAGGTTCGTGATGCCGTTCTCCGCCTGACCCGCTCGCCGGCGTCCCTCGAAGGAGAACGGCCGGGTCACCACGCCGATCGTCAGGGCACCCAGCGAACGCGCGATCTTCGCGACGACCGGGGCTCCGCCGGTGCCCGTGCCACCGCCCTCACCCGCGGTGACGAAGACCATGTCGGCGCCCTTCAGCGTCTCCTCGATCTCGTCCGAGTGGTCCTCGGCCGCCTGGCGGCCCTTCTCCGGGTCGGCGCCCGCGCCGAGACCGCGGGTGAGCTCACGGCCGATATCGAGCTTCACGTCGGCATCGCTCATGAGCAGTGCCTGTGCATCGGTGTTGATCGCGATGAACTCGACGCCCTTCAGACCGGACTCGATCATCCGGTTGACCGCATTGACACCGCCACCGCCGACACCAACGACCTTGATGACTGCCAAGTAGTTCTGCGATGCGCTGGCCACCAGTCCGCCCCATTCCTTGCCGGTGCGCCCGGGATAGCCCGCACCGTATGCGTGTGTTCGTATTCAGCTTTCGCGCACTCGATATCCGCGTCTGAACGCGGCCGCCCGCTTGTCCCCATTGTGCCCGCTGCAAGTCCCGAAGCCCGGTTATGAATGAGGAATCGGCGCGCCACGAACACTTCGGCCACACGCACGCATACCCGACGGAATGCGCTGCGACACCCCTTCCGCGCCTGCAAGACGCTACCCGCGGCCCCCACAAGGTGTCCACCGCAACCCAGGAACCGCCGACAGAGCCTCAAGTTGAGGTCGAGGCTTTTCGGGTTCCGAGCCCCCGCACGACTACCGAATCGCCGGGTGGCTTGGCACCGAAACATCGATAACGGTGGCCTCCATGCCCATCAGCGTAGGAAGCAGCGCCGCTTTCTCCGACGATTTGTCGGCATTTCCCCAGACGATTTGCCGACCGTCGGCGAGGAACACGACGATATGGTCGATCGTATCGGCCTCGACATGATCGGTGCCCGCCGCCACGTCCGCGGGCAGCGCCCCCACCACCGTGGCCACGTCGCCCAGCATCGACGGATCGTCGCCGGTGGTCGTGGCGATGATGCCCGCAACCCGCTCGGGGCTGGTGTTGAACACCCGCCCGTCCGTGTCCACCCACTGGTACACGCCGTCGGCCACCCGCTGGAAGACCAGCGTGCGCTCGGTGACCGCGATGGACACCGTGTTCGGCCACGAGCGGGTGACCTTCACGTCCGCGACGGCGACGAGGCTCAGGACGCGTTGCCGGATCGCCTCCACGTCGAGCCGTGCCATCGGGACGCCCATCGGCACCTGGGCCGTGTCGAGCACCTCCTGCGTCGAGGTGATCTCGTTGCCCTCCACGCTCACCTCCCGCGTCTCGAGCACGTGCGAGAAGCCGATGAGCCACCCGAGCGCCACCGCGAACGCCACGGCCACCGCGATCCATGCCACCAGGCGGGCCTGCGCTCTGCGCCGCTGCTTGCGCCGCAGGCCCAGTCGGTGCGTGAGGTCGGTTCTCGTCCCGGACGGGCCGGGCGAGGTCGGTGTGGCCGACGACATCAAGCCGGCGATCTGTCGGCCAGGAGACGAGCGAGCATCGGGCCGACGAGCGTGACGTCCCCGGCACCCAGCGTCATCACCAGGTCGCCGGGACGCACGAGGGTGGCCAGTGCCGCAGGCAGGTCGTTCTTGTCGGGCACGTAGTGAACCTCGGTGCCGGGCTCAGCGTGACGCTCGGCGGCGTCCGCGACCAATGCGCCTGTGACCCCGGGAACAGGATCCTCCCGGGAGCCGTAGATATCGGTGACGACCGCCACATCGGCCAGGCACAGGGCGGAACCGAACTCCTCCGAGAACTCCTGCGTCCGGCTGTAGAGGTGCGGCTGGAAACACGCGACGAGTCGTCCCGTGCCCCGCGCCCGCAGTGCCGCACCCAGGGCGGCCCTCAACTCGGTCGGATGGTGCGCGTAGTCGTCGTAGATCCGCACCGGCCGGTCCGGCTCGGTCGCGAGGGCGACCTGGCCGACCAGCTGGAACCGGCGCAGGGTTCCGGTGAAGGACGCGAGGCTCGCGAGCAACACCTCGGGGTCCAGATCGAGGATGCGTCCCACGCCGAAGGCCGCCGCCGCGTTCGCGAGGTTGTAGCGTCCGGGCACCTGCAGGTGCAGGCGCCATGTGTCGGTTCCCAGACGCAGCGTGGCCCGCCCGTGGGTTCCCTCAAGATCGAGGTCGGTGAGACGCAGGTCGGCGTCCTCGGCCTCGCCGTACGTCAGGACGCGCACACCCTCACGGCTCTGCAGCGCCTCCGCCAAGCGGCGAGCGCCGGGTTCGTCCGCGTTGATGACCACCGATTTCACCCCGGGCCCCGTCGCGAAGTCGCGGAAACCGGCCGCGTAGTGCTGTGGAGTACCCCAGTTGTCCAGGTGGTCGGGCTCGACGCTGGTGACCACCGCGATCTCGGTGGGGTACTGCAGGAAGCTCCCGTCGGACTCGTCGGCCTCCACCACGAACACGCGGCCCTCGCCCCGGTGCGAGCTGTGTCCTGTGCTGGCCAGCGGCGAGCCGATGACGAAGGACGGATCGACGCCCGCGGCCGCCAGCATCACCGACAGCATCGCGCTGGTCGTGGTCTTGCCGTGGGTGCCTGCCACCGACACCACACACCTGTCGATCATGAGGGCCGCGAGGGCCGCGCTGCGATGCCAGATCCGCAGCCCCCGCTCGTGCGCGGCGGCGATCTCCGGGTTGTCGAGACGGATCGCCGAGGACACCACCACCGTCTCGACCCCGTCCAGGTGCCCCGGATCGTGTCCGACCGCCGTGGCGATCCCCTCGGACGCCAACCGGCGCAGGGTCGGCGAGTCGCTGCGATCGCATCCGCCGACCCGCACGCCGACCGCGTGATAGAACTCGGCGATCCCGCTCATGCCTGCCCCGCCGATGCCGATGAAGTGAACCGATCCCACCTGGTCCGCCGGGATCACCTCTACCGTGTGGCGCAGCGTCATAGCGTTCCTCCTCGCCTGTCCTTGCCATCCGCGGCGCCGAGCACAGCCGCCGCGACGCGTTCCGCGGCTCCGGGGCGCATGAGCCGCTGAGCGGCCTGCCCCATCTCACGCAGCCGTTCCGGGTCGTTCGCCCGCTCGACGATCTCGGCCACGAGCCGATCGGCGGTGAGGTCGGCGTCGGCGACGAGCACCGCCGCACCGGCTTCCACGAGGGGTGCGGCGTTGAGCGCCTGCTCGCCGTTGCCGATGGGCAGTGGAACGAGGATCGTCGGCAGCCCCACGACCGCGGTCTCGACGACCGTGCCCGCGCCCGACCTCGCGACCATGAGATCGGCGGCCGCGTAGGCGTCCTCCATGTGGTCGACATAGGCGACCGGACGATAGCGCGCGCCCGTCGCTTCGTCGGTGATGTCGGTCAAGCCGTCGTGGTAGTTCTTCGGTCCCCAGACGTGCAGCACCTGGACGCCTGCGGCCAGCAGTCGGTCGGCGGCGTCGACGGTCGCGTTGTTCAGGCTCCGGGCGCCCTGGGAGCCGCCGCTGACCAGCACCACCGGCAGATCGGGATCCAGGCCGAACTGCTCCCTGGCGGAGCGGGAGCGCTTCTGGCGGCCCTCGCTCGCCAGCGTCGCGATCGCGCTGCGCACCGGCAGCCCGACGAACGTCCCACCCCGCAGCGTCGAGTTCGGGAAGGACGTGAGGACGGCGACGGCGAACCGCGCCGCCACCTTGTTGGCCAGGCCGGGGAGCACGTTCTGCTCGTGGATGACCACGGGAACGTGCAGGGCGCGCGCCGCGAGATAGACCGGCATCGCGGCGTAGCCCCCGAACCCGACGACGACGTCGGCATCGGTCTCGGTGAGTATCCGGCGCGCCGCCCGGACCGCGCCGCGCAACCGGAACGGCACCTTCAGCAGGTCCGGGGTGAGTTTGCGGGGAAGGGGAACCGCGGGCACCAGTTCGAGGCGCAGCCCCGCCTCCGGGACGACCCGGGTCTCAAGGCCGCGCGGGGTGCCCACGCACGTGATGGACACACCCGGATCGGCGGCGCTGAGGGCCTCGGCCGTCGCAATGAGCGGTGAGGTGTGCCCCGCAGTCCCTCCCCCGGCCAGCACGACACTCACCATCTGTGCGCTCCCGATCCTCTCCGTGCACCAGGGCGCGCGCTACCGGCGCCCACTATTTCCGCCGTCAAGTCTGTCATGCCCGTCCCCAGCCACCGCCGGACCCCTCGAACGGGGTGGAGGACCACCGGGAAGTGGTGCCGGATCCTCACTCGGACGGGCCCCTCGGAACATCGACCACGCTGGTCATGCGGGGCTGGCGGGACTGCCGACCACCCGCCAGCAGCTTGGCGGCCTCCGGCTCCTGTCTGGCAGCGCTCAGCATGACACCCACAGCGAGAAGGTTCGCCAGCAGCGCCGAACCGCCCTGGCTGATGAACGGCAGGGGCACACCCACGACGGGCAGCATCCGCATGACGACGAAGATGTTGACCATCGCCTGGATGACGATCCAGGCAGTCATCCCGGCCGTCGCGTAACGCAGGAACATGCTGGACGAGCGCGCGGCGATCCGCAGGCCCGCGAAGCCCAGGACGAAGAAGAGGAGCAACACGGTCAGCGCGCCGAAAAGGCCCATCTCCTCACCGAGCACCGCAAACACGTAGTCGGTCTGAGCGCCGTTGTACAGACCGCCCCACTTCTGCCGGGATCGGCCGAGTCCCTCACCCCACCAGCCCCCGGAGGCCAGCGCGTAGATCGCGTTCGTCGGCTGGTCGGACGCGGCCTCGCTGCGACCGAGGAAGCTGAAGATGCGGCTCATCCGCTCGGGGTCGGTGACGACCATCGCGGCGACCACCGCCGCCACAGCCAGACCCAGCAGGATCATGACCCGGAACGGTGCCCCCACGAACCACAGCATGGCGAACATGATCATGCCGATGATCAGGGCGGTGCCCAGGTCGTGCTGCATCGCGACGAGGCCCTCGACGATCCCGAAACCGATGAGGAACGGGAAGAGGAGCCGCTTCGGCTCCGACAGGGTCTTCGTCCGGTTCGCGAGCACGGAGGCCGACCACAGGACGAGCGACACCTTAGCGAACTCCGACGGCTGGATGGTGCCGATCGGCCCCAGGCTCAGCCAGGCCCTGTTGCCGTACTCCTCGACGCCCATACCGGTGAACACGAGGGCGAGCAGGATGATGCTGCCGATCATGCCGAGCCATCCCAGCACCGCCAGCACCGTCGCGTGACGCCGTGACAGCCACCACACCGCGGGCAGGCCGATCAGAAGGAAGACGACCTGCCGCACGAGGTAGTAGTAGGAGTCGCCGCTGTAGTTGATGGCCGACCACACCGAGGACGCGGACAGCACCATCAGCACGCCCAGTCCCGCGAGAAGCGCGGTCGACACCAGCACGAGGTAGTAGTCGGACAGCGGATGCGACAGGGCACGAGCTATCGTCCCCTCACCGCCGGCACCGAACCGGGACAGCCCGGTGTCGAGCAGACTGCGGCGACGGGACGTCCGGCGCGGACGCCGGATGTCGGAGACACTCACGTTCATCCCTCCTTCCGCTGTACCGCCTTCACGGCCGCAGCGAAGTCGTCGCCCCGCGCGTCGTAGCCGGTCCACATGTCCCTGCTCGCGCTGCCGGGTGCGAGGAGCACCGTGTCGCCCGGTCGCGCGAACCTGGCCGCGGCTTCCACCGCCTCGGCCATGGCTCCAGTGTCAGGCCGGTCGATGACGACCACGGGCACCTGGGGCGCGTGTCGCGCGAGTGCCTCGGCGATCACCGCACGGTCGACACCCAGCAGCACGGCGGCCCGGAGCCGCCCCGCATGGGTCGTGACCAGGTCGTCGAACGTCGTCCCCTTGGTCTGGCCACCCGCGATCCACACGATCGAGTCGAAGGCGCGCATGGACGCGTTCGCGGCGTGAGGATTGGTGGCCTTGGAGTCGTCCACCCACCTCACTCCCCCGGTCTGCGCGACGGTCTGGATTCGATGGCCACCGAGATGAAGGGTGCGCAGCCCGGCCGCGACAGCCCCCGCCGGGACGCCGAAGCTGCGTGCCAGTGCCGCTGCGGCAAGCGCATTCTCGATGTTGTGCGGCGCGTTCGGTTGTACATCGGACACGCTGGCGAGCGGAAGAGCCGAGTCCCTGCGCTGCGGGACGAAGGCCCGGTCGACCAGCAGGTCGTCGACCACCCCCAGCATGCTGACCGCCGGGATCTCCAGGGTGAACCCGATGGCCCGGGCACCCTCGACCACCTCGGCCTCCTCGACCATGTGCTCGGTCTGGGGCTCGGCGACGTTGTAGACGCACGAATGCCGCACCATGTGGTAGATCCGCGCCTTGTCGTCCCGGTAGCCGCGCATCGCCTCGTCCGCTCCGCCCAGCCACGGCCCGTACCACTCCAGGTGATCGGGGTGCAGGTTGAGGACGGCGGCCGAGTGCAACTCGATCGAACTGGTCCAGTGCAACTGGAAGCTCGACAGCTCGACAGCGAAGACGTCATAGGGCACATCGTCGTTGAGCGCCTCGATGATCGGGCGTCCGATGTTGCCGACCGCCGCCGAGCGCAGGCCCGCGGCCCGCAGCATCGAGTCCAGCATCTGCGTGGTGGTGGTCTTCCCGTTCGTCCCGGTGACCCCCAGCCACGGGACGACCCGGTCGGGGTGCATGAGGCGCCATGCGAGCTCCACGTCGCCCCAAATGGGCACACCCCGGGCCGCGGCCTGTGCCAGGAGGGTGTTGTCGGGACGCCAACCCGGGGAGGTGATCACCAGATCGGCGTCTGCGGGCAGCTGGGCGCTCGCCCCGGGGCCGAGCCGCACCCTGCCGTCCAGGTGCTCCAGCAGAGTGCCCTTGTCACGGTTCAGGTCGTTCTCGGCGTCATCGAGGACGAGGACGTCGGCGCCGAGCTCGAGCAGCGCGTCCGCCGCCGTGAAGCCGGATGTGCCCAGGCCGGCGACCACGACGCGCGCCCGCTGCCAGGGCGAGCGACGGTCGGCCGTCGTGAGCCAGTCGAGTTGGTTGGTCATGAGGGACCTCCCGGAAGCATCGGAGTACGAGGACCACGCGGCCTACTGGCCGAGGACCCACTGGGCGTAGAAGAGCGACAGACCCGTCACCACAGCGGCTCCGCAGACGATCCACAGCCTGATGACGACGGTGACCTCGTCCCAGCCCAGAAGCTCGAAGTGGTGGTGGAGAGGGGCCATCTTGAACACGCGCTTGCCGTGGGTGAGCTTGAAGTAGCTCACCTGGATCATCACGGAAGCGGTCTCGACCACGAAGAGCAGCCCGAGGACGACGAGCAGTATCTCCGTGCGGGTGAAGATCGCGAGCCCACCGACGACCGCGCCCAACGACAGCGAGCCTGTGTCACCGAGGAAGATCTTCGCGGGCTTCGCGTTCCACCACAGGAAACCGAAACAGGCGGCCGCCAGCGAGGCCGCCACCACCGACAGGTCCCACGGGTCGCGCACCGCGTAGCACATCGGCCCCGCCGTCGACCCGGGGCGGCACCACTGGTTGCGCTGCCAGATCGAGATCAGCGTGTACGCGGCGAACACCATGCACAACGAGCCGGTCGCCAGGCCGTCGAGCCCGTCGGTGAGGTTCACCGCGTTGGAGGAGGCGATGATCAGGAAGGTCATCCACACCACCGCCAGCACGACGGGCAGCCGCAGCCAGTCGATGTCGCGGGTGAACGAGATGGATCGTGACGCCGGCGTCTCGCCGTAGGGGTTCGGCATCGCCAGCGATGCCGCCGCGAACGCCAGGCCGATGAGGATCTGGCCGATGAGCTTGCCGCGGCTGGTCAACCCCAGGGAACGCTGATTGCTGATCTTCGTCCAGTCGTCGGCGAAGCCGAGCAGTCCGGTGGCCACCAGCAACGCGAGCAGGAGCAGCCCCGAATAGGAAGGTGTGTCCCACATGATCAGGTGCGCGAGCCCGTAGGCCACCACCACCGCGGCGATGATCACCGCCCCGCCCATCGTGGGGGTACCCCGCTTGGACTTGTGTGTGGTCGGCCCGTCGTCGCGGACGAACTGGCCGTAGCCCCGGCGCACCAGGAAACCGATGAACAGCCGAGTGCCGATGAGTGTGGTCACAAGGGCCAGCACGCCAGCAGCGATGATCAGCTTCACCGCGACTCCTCCCCAGCGATCAACCGGTCGGCCACCGCGTCGAGCCGAAGCCCACGGCTGGCCTTCACCAGAACGACATCTCCGGGCAGCAACTCTAATGTGCTGATGGCGTTGTCGGCCGAACATACGTCGGCCCGCGTGCCGCCGGCCACGGCACCCGCCGCGATGTCGGCGGCGAAATCGCCGATGGCGATCACCCGGTCGATGCCGAGTTCGGCGGCCAGCGACCCCATCGACCGGTGCAGCTGCGGCGCGGAGGGGCCGAGTTCCAGCATGTCGCCCAGCACGGCGATCGTGCGTCCGGGATGCGCGCCCGCCCGACCGCGGCGCCGCCGCCCGATCACCGCCAGCGCGCGGAGCGCGGCCGCCATCGAGTCGGGGTTCGCGTTGTAGGCGTCGTTGATGACGGCTCGGCCGTCGGCCAGCTCGTGCAGTTCCATCCGCATGGGCGAGCGGCGCCCCGCACCTGACAGGCCCTGGGCAACCCTGGTGAGGGGGACGCCCGCCGCGACAGCCGCGGCCGCGGCCGCGGCCGCGTTCGCAACCTGGTGTTCACCGATCACCTGGAGCCGTACCCGAGCCGATTCCGTCCGGCCGTCGGAGGTGGTGGCGGACAGCTCGAAACCGAAACGATCGAGATCGTCCGGGACGAGGCCACTGGCGCGCACGACGAGGTCGGCCCGGGGGTGGGAGCCGTCGGTGGTCGTGAACCGCGCGATGCGAGCCGTCGTCCGGGACGACATGGCGTCCACGAGCGGATCATCGGCGTTGAGCACCGCCCAGCCATCAGGGCCCAGTGCCTCGACCATCTCCCCCTTGGCCTCGGCGATGGCCTCGCGGCTGCCGAACTGCCCCAGGTGGGCGGTGCCGATGTTCACGACGATGCCCACGTCGGGCCGCACGATCGAGCACAGATGTGCCACGTCGCCCTTCGCCCGGGCGCCCATCTCGCTCAGGAGATACTTCGTGGTGGCATCGACCTTGCACGCGGTCAGCGGGGTGCCGAGCTCGTTGTTGAACGAGCCGACCGGGCTGACCGTGGGCCCCTGCTCGTCCAGCACCTGGGCGAGCAGGTCCTTGGTGCTCGTCTTGCCCGAACTGCCCGTGATGCCGAAGGCCACCAGGCCGTTCGCCCGCGCCTCGGCCACCAGCGACCGCGCCAGGCTGGTCAGACCCGCCAGGGGATCACCCACGACCAACTGGGGCAGGCTCACCCCGGCGACCTCGCGTCCGACCAGGGCAGCGGCCGCGCCGCGACCGGCGGCGTCGGCCACGTAGTCGTGCCCGTCGACCTTTTCCCCGGGCAGAGCGACGAACAGCGCCCCGGACGTCGTCGCGCGGCTGTCGTGGACGACATCGGGCCCGACGACCACTCCGCGATCGCCGACGATGCGCACCTCCGTCCCACCGGCCTCTACGAGGTCGGCCAGCCCGGCAATCGTGCGCGTGTTCATCCTTGTCCTCCCATGGTTGTCGCCGAGTTCGCCTGCCCGGCGCTCACTGCGGCGCCTCCTGGGGGTCGTGCAGCGCCCGCCATTGCTCGGCGGCGACGGCGACGTCGTCGAACTCGATCGTCTCGTCGGCAAGCTGCTGGGTGCGCTCGTGGCCCTTCCCGAGGATGGCGACGCAGTCACCCGGCCGGGCCAACCGGAGCGCCTCCCGGATCGCCGACCGTCTGTCGCCGCCGTCGATCGCCTCCACCGAGGCGAGCCTGCTCCCGGGCTCAGCGTCCTCGATCGTCTCCCGGGCGCCCGCCAGCACCATCTGCCGGATGGACGCCGGATCCTCCGATCTGGGGTTGTCGTCGGTCACGACGACGACGTCGGCGCCGAGCACCGCCGCCCGCCCCATCGGCGCCCGTTTCTCCGCGTCCCGGTCGCCACCGGCGCCCAGCACCGCGATGAGGCGGCCGAGCCCCAGGGCGTCGGGGTGGTTGAGCGCCTCCAGTGCCGAGGCGACGGCCTGCGGTGTGTGCGCGAAGTCGACGTAGACGCGCGGGGCGCAGCATCCACCCAGCACCACCGGCTGCATCCGCCCCGGGATGACCGCGGTCGCCAGCCCGGGCAGCGCGGCCTCGGGATCGACCCCCGCCTCTATGAGCAGGGCCAGGGCGCAAGCAGCATTCCGCACGTTGTACTCGCCGGGCAACGCGATGCGGGCCGCCGTGCTGATCCCGTCGTGCACCAGGTCGAACTCCGCACCCAGACCGGACGGGCGCCAACCGGCGATGCGGTAGTCGGCGTCCTCACCGAATCCGACCGTCCGCACCTGCAACCCGAGCCTGTGGGCCTGCTCGACCAGCCGGCGTCCGGCGGGATCGTCCGCGTTGATCACCGCACGCCGGGCACGCTCGGGAGTGAACAGCCGGGCTTTGGCCTCGAAGTAGGACTCCATCGTGTGATGGAAGTCGAGATGGTCACGCCCCAGGTTCGTGAACCCGACCACGTCGAACTCGACCCCGTCCACCCGGTGCAGCGCGAGCGCGTGCGAACTGACCTCCATGGCCATCGCGTCGGCGCCCGCCTCGGCCATGACGGCCAGCGTCGCCTGCAGGTCGGGGGCCTCGGGGGTGGTGACGGTCGTCCTGGTCGCCTGGAGGGGCGCCCCGTCCACGTAGAAGCCGAGGGTGCCGATGCTGCCGACGTGCCGTCCGACGGCTCGCAGGGCAGCCGCGAGCATGAGGACGGTGGTCGACTTGCCGTTCGTCCCGGTGACCCCGAAGCAGGTCATGGAACGGGTCGGCCGGCCGTAGCAGCGCGCGGAGACCTCGGCCATCACCTCGCGCGGCTGGTCCACGACGGCCACGGACAGGCCCGCGGCACGTGCGGGAGCCTCACCGTCCTCGTCCGTGAGCACCGCCACGGCGCCTTCCCCCGCAGCCGTGGCGGCGAACTCCGCACCGTGATGATGGGCGCCCGGCAGAGCCACGTAGAGGTCGCCGGGCACGACGACCCGGGAGTCGAGGGTCACCCCCGACACGAGGACGTCGTCACCCGACAGCCGGGCCCCGAGCCCGGAGAGCAGGGCGGACAACGACTGCGCGGTCACATGGCGTGGACGCAGGACGGCTCTTGGATCGACGATCCCGGCTTGATGCCCCATACTCCCCGTGTCGCTCCGCTCGGATGCCTCGGGCTCGGTGTTCTCGCTCGTCACGGCTGATATGTCAAGGGGTCGGTGTACTCGGGGACGCTGCTGGACGGCGCGATACCGTACCGCGGAAGCGCCTGCATCATGATCTCGCGGGCAGAGGGGAAAGCCACCACGCCACCGTAGTACCCATTCGTCGGTTCGTCGATTACGACGTAGACCAGCAACTGGGGATCGTCGGCCGGGGCGACCGCGACGTACGAGCCGGTGTAGCCCCCGTCGTAGTTGCCGTACTCGCCCGCCTTCTGGGCCGTTCCGGACTTGCCGGCCATCCGATACCCGGGAATCGTCGTCGAGTCAGCGGTGGTCATCTCGGGGGACGCGACGCTCGCCTCCATCATGTTGACGATCGCCTCCGACGCCTCGGCGCTGATGACCCGGCGGGCCTCCGAGTGCTCGACCGTGATCTGGTCGCCCGACGAGGTGACCGCGGACGAGACGATGGTGGGCGCGTGGTAGACCCCGCCGTTGACGACGGCTGCGAGTGCGGCCGCCTCCTGTACGGCGGTCACCGACAGGCCCTGACCGAAGGCGATCTGATCGCGGGTGTAGTCGGCCATGTCGGCGTCCGGCAGGATGCCCAGCGACCCCTCGGTCTCGCCCGGGAGCTCGATGCCGGTGGAGTTGCCGAGCCCGAAGGACGACAGGTAGTCGACCATGGTCTGCTTGTCCATCTGGCGTGCCAGCTCGACCGTGCCGATGTTGGACGACTGCGCCAGCACACCCCGGGCGGTCAGGTACAAGGTGCCGTGCGTCCACGCGTCGCTGATGGCCCGGTCACCCGACGAGATCTGGCTGGGTACCTCCACGGGGGTGTCGGGGGTGATGAGCCCGGCGTCCAGCAGGGCGGCCATGGTGAGCACCTTCTGTACCGAACCCGGCTCGTAGGCGTCGGTGACCGCGCGGTTGCCCAGGTCGTCCGCGCTCGCGTCGCTGACGTCGTTGGAGTCGAACGTCGGGACGTTGGCCATGGCCAGTATCTCGCCGGTGTCCACGGCCATCACGATCGCTGTGCCGCTCTTGGCCTGCGCGTCCGCGACGGCGTTGGTCAACTCGTTCTGCACCATCCACTGCAGTTCGGAGTCGATGGTCAGCGTGTAGGTCGCCCCGTCCACCGGCTCGACGAGCGTGGTGTCGCCGAGCGGGATCGTCCCGTACCGGGACGTCTGATAGGTCTGCGTCCCGTCGACGCCACGCAGGTTCTCGTCCTGGCTGTACTCCAGGCCGCCCGCACCGTCGCCCTCCGAGTTGACGAACCCGACGACGTTCGAGGCCAGCGTCCCGTTCGGGTAGTACCGGACGGGGTCGACCTGCGCGTAGATGCCGTACCAGCCCGCGTCCTCCAATTCGGCGGACAGTTGCTGGTAGACCGCCGCGGACACCTTGCGGGCGAGCACCTCGTACTGGTTGGCGGTGCCGTCGTCGTTGTGAGAGGCCTCCAGCTTCGGCAGGTAGTCGGACTTGCTGCCACCGAGGTAGCGCACGAGGATGGCCGCGATCGCGTCCGGGGCCTGCGCGGCCGCCACCCGGTCGTCGTCGTCCATCGTGCTCGTGTCCTGCGTGCCGTTGGTGGCGATCGACCAGGGGTCGGCGATGACCATGAACGCGGGCTGGGTCTCGGCCAGCACCTCCCCGTTGCGGTCGAGGATCAGGCCGCGATCGGCCTCCAGCGTCTGGGTACGGGTCAGCGCCTCCGCCGCGGCCTGCGCGTTCGCGTCCGCATCGATGCCCTGGAGCAGCACGGCCCGGCCCGACGCGATGCTCACGACGAACGCCATGAAGATGAAGAAGACCGTGATCCGCCGCTCGCTGGAGGCGATCGGCAGGCCACGGCGGCGCACGGTGCCCCGCCCGCCCCGCACATGGCTGGACGAGGAGGACCGGTGGGAGTTCCGGGAGGTCGCCATCATCCCTGCCCTTCGTCCGGTGGACTCGACGCCGTGGTGTCCGTCCCGGATGCCGCCGCGTCCCCGCCGGCCGTGTCGTCGACGGCGGGCAACACCGACACCACCGGGGTCTCCGGCACAACGACCGGATCCATGCCGGTCAGCTCGTCGCCCTCCACGGGCGTGGGATCACCGGTCACCTGACCGTCCGGCATCTGGATGAAGGCAGGGTTCGGATTCGGGCGCATGCCGAGCTCCCAGGCGCTCTGGGCGAGCCGCGAACTCGACCGCAGATCCTGCACCTGGGCCGCCAGCGCGGCCTCTTGATACCGCAGATCGGCCTCCTGGCTCTGCAGATCGCTCAACTCGCTGGATTGCGCCTGGATGGTGGTCGACAGCAGCAGGACGCCGATCATCCCGCTGCCGAGCAACAGGGCGACGATGAGTACGAACGGCAGGCGTGCGATGGGCTGCCTGCTGGTGCTCACCGCGCGCAGCGTCGTGCGGGCCGGCCTCGGTTCGGGGACGCCGACAGGGGCCTGAAGTGCGCTCATCGGTGCTCCTCGGGTGTCGGTACGGTGCCGGGCCGGATCCTCCGGACGGCGCGCAGCCGCGCGGACGCCGCCCTCGGGTTGGACGCGACCTCGGTGGGATGCGGCTTCTCCGCTCCCTTGGTGAGGGACGCGAACCGCGCCTTGAGATCATCGGGAACCACGGGCAGCCGTGGCGGGGCGGCATCGGAGATCGCGACCGCGAACGTCTGCTTGACCATCCGGTCCTCGAGCGAGTGGTACGCGAGCACGGCCATCCGGCCGCCGACCGACAGCCGGTCGAGGGCCGCGGGCAGCAGGCCTGCCAGCGCGTCCAGCTCGCCGTTCACCTCGATGCGGAGGGCCTGGAAGGTGCGCTTGGCCGGGTGCCCGCCGCTGTGACGGACGGCGGCCGGCAGGGCCTGGTCGATGGTCTCCACCAGACGGGCCGACCGTTCGAACGGCTCGCGCTCGCGCTGCGTCACGATCGCCCGGGCGATCCGCACCGCGTTCGGCTCCTCGCCGTAGGCGCGCAGGACGCGCACGAGGTCACCTTTGGAATAGGTGTTGAGCACGTCGGCGGCCGTGCGTCCCGACCGGACGTCCATGCGCATGTCGAGCGGGGCGTCCACCGCGTAGGCGAAGCCGCGCTCCCGTCGATCGATCTGCAGGCTGGACAGCCCGAGATCGGCGAGCACGGCCTGCACCTGCCGCACGCCCAGGTCGTCCAGCACGTCGTCGATCTCGTCGAACCGCGCGCGGACGAGGTCGAATCGCCCGGCGAACCGGCGTGACAGGGTCTGTTCGGCGACGGCGAGCGCGTCGGCGTCACGGTCGATGCCCACGAGCCGGGCCTGCGGGTTCGCGGCGAGGACGGCGGAGGCGTGCCCGGCCATGCCGAGGGTGCAGTCGACCACTACCGCGCCCGGGGCCTCGAGCGCCGGGGTGAGGATCTCGACGATGCGCTCACGCATCACCGGGATGTGCAGGGAGGTGCCGGAGGCGTCGGCGGCGAATGCGGGGAGCGCGCGCGACGAGCCCCGGGCGTCCTCGACGCACCGCGGACGCCCTGTCTGCCGATAGGTGCCCATCGTCCCCCCTTCCGCTGGGTCACACTCATGCCGCTGTGCCGACTGGTCCCAACCCGGACCCACCAGGGGCGAAGCCCCCGTGCGGGAAGATGCCACCTGGCACCGGGGAAGGTGTGCCAGGGAGCTGTGGGCCCGGGTTGAAGCCGGACGGCGCAGCGGCGAGGTCTCGCGAACCGCTGGGGACACGTCCCGATCAGGCGATCGGGAAGATGTCCTCGTTCAGTTCGGCGAAGGCCTCCTCCTGTGCCGTGGAGTAGTCCTCCCATGTCTGCGGGTTCCACACCTCGACCCGGTTGATGGCACCCACGACGACGATCTGGCTCTCCAGCCCCGCATATGCACGGAGCGCAGGCGGGATGTTGACCCGGCCCTGCTTGTCAGGAACCTCATCGCTGGCCGAGGCCGCCAGCATGCGCTGGAAGTCGCGGACCTGCTTGACCGTTGTCGGCGCGGACGCCACCTGCTGGGTCATGGCGACGAACGTGGCCATCGGGTAGATCGCCAGGCAGCGGTCCTGCCCCCTGGTCATGACCAACCCCTCGCCAAGATCGTCCCGGAACTTCGCAGGGAGGAAGAACCGACCCTTCTCGTCGAGCTTGGGCGTGTGAGTGCCGAGGAACACCGGCACCACCCCCTCACTCCTCTCGAAAGGTCATGTCCTCCACTTGTCGCCACTTTACTCCACATCCCTCCACTTCAAGCCCATAACGACAGCGATTCGGCACGTTTTCAACGAACCGGACGAGTCGGCGCGGCGTGTCCGATCAGGAATCGCCTGAACCGCGGGTTGAGGGTTTGTCCCCGGGAGGGTTCGGGACGACGCGCCCGCGTTCCGCCCCCGCCGGGGTTATGGAGCGTCGATAGGATGAGGAGGCACTTACCGGACGGCCGATGGATGGGGGCCCAATCTCGTGGATGCCCAGCGACGCATGCCCGACCGGCTCGACCTCGACCTGGTGACCAGGACGACGCGAGCCATGCAGGCCGCGATCGGCCGTGTGATCGAGGGCAAACAGGAGCAGATCGACCTGGCCGTCCTCGTGCTGCTCGCCGGCGGCCACCTGCTCGTCGAGGACGTCCCGGGCGTCGGCAAGACGATGCTGGCCAAGGCACTCGGCCGCTCGATCGACTGCACTGTCCGCCGGATCCAGTTCACGCCCGATCTGCTGCCCTCCGACATCACCGGCGTGTCGGTGTTCAACCAGGAGACGCACGACTTCGAGTTCAAGCCCGGCGGGGTGTTCGCCAACATCGTCGTCGGTGACGAGATCAACCGTGCCTCACCCAAGACCCAGTCGGCGCTGCTGGAGGCCATGGAGGAGCGCCAGGTGAGCGTCGACGGCGTCACCCACCATCTGGAGCCCCCGTTCATGGTCGTGGCCACCCAGAACCCCATCGAGATGGAGGGCACCTATCCCCTGCCCGAGGCTCAGCGCGACCGGTTCATGGCACGCATCGAGATGGGCTACCCCACCCGCGGGGCGGAGCTGGAGATGCTCGACTCGCACGGCACCCAGAACCCGCTGTCCAGCCTTCGTCCGGTCACCAACGGGGCGACGATCGTGCACGTCGCCCAGAGCCTGCGCGACGTCTACGTGTCGGCCGCAGTGAAGGAGTACATCGTCGACATCGTCGCAGCGACCCGCGACCACCCCGACCTCAAGCTCGGCGCCTCACCCCGTGCCGGCCTGCAGTTGTTGCGGGCCGTGCGCGTCCACGCCGCGATGCAGGGCCGTGACTACGTGATACCCGATGACGTCCAGGCCCTGCAGGGGCCGGTGCTGGCCCACCGGGTGCTGCTCACCTCGCAGGCGCGCATGGCCGGACGCCGCGCCGGAGACGTCGTCACCGCGGCATCGAAGACGGTCGCGGTTCCGACGGGGCGGTGACGCGGTGCAGCCCTGGCGGCGGCTCACACCTCGGGGACGCATCGTCGCCCTGGGAGGCCTGGTGCTGGCCGCGGTCAGCCTGTGGCTGGGCCAACGCGACCTGTTCTGGTTGGGTGCGTTCGGCGTGGCCCTCGTGCTCGGCTCCGCGCTCATGGTCTCCGCACCTGTCCGCGGGCTGCGTCACGAACGCCGCATCCCGGCCCAGTCCGTGCCCGTGGGAACCCCGTTCACCGTGACCCTCGAACTGCACGCCGAGGGACGGTCCCGCCCGCGCCTGCTGCACTTCGAGGAGGTCGTCTCGTCGGCGCTCGGGCCGCGCCCGAGATTCAGCCTCTCCGGCGGCGTGGGTGCCTGGGGCGAGGAATACAGCTATCCCCTCACCGCCACCCGGCGCGGTCGCCACCGGGTCGGCCCCCTGCTCGTGCGCAGCCTCGACCCGTTCGGACTGGCCCGGCACGACATGGCCTTCTCGACGAGCAGCGAGGTCGCCGTCGCACCGCGCGTCCACGAATTGGGCCGACTGGTCGGAGGGGCAGCCGGGACATCCGCCGAGGCTCGCACGAGTCGGGCCGGGCTCGTCGGCCAGGACGATGTGCTCGTCCGGCAGTATCGGCGCGGCGACGACGTACGACGCGTCCACTGGCGCTCGACCGCCCGGACAGGCGACCTGATGGTGCGCCGCGAGGAACAGGCCTGGCAGCCGGCCACCCGGCTGCTCCTGGACAACCGGCGCGACGCCCATGCCGGAGACGGCCCGGACAATTCGTTCGAGTGGGCCGTCTCGGCGACCGCATCCATCGGGCTTGCCCTGTTGTCGTTCGGGGCCACGCTCGATCTTTCGGACGCGGACGGCGTCCTCGACTCACACGACAACGACCGCACCGTGTGGGCCCAGCGTCTGCTCGATGCCATGACCGACGAGCAGCTCAGCTGGGCCCCCGACCTGATGGCGATGGCGAGAACGGAACACGGCCGACGACAGGAGGAGGCCGTGGCGGCCGTACTGGGACGGCTGACGGACGCCGACGTGGCCCTCCTGCTCGACCTGCACACGGGTTCGGGCAGCGCGGTGGCGATACTGCTGGACGTCGGCACCTTCGCCGGCCTGCCGCACGACCCGGCCACGGCGCTTCGGGCTCAGGCGCTGACCGATCACGGCTGGACGGTCGCCGTCGCGGACGCGCAGACCACCGTGCCGGCCGCGTGGGATCAGTTGCGCAACGCGGTGGAGGCTGCCGCATGAGCACCCGGACGCCAACGCGAGCGGCCACGACAGACCCGGCGCCCGCGCGGACCAGGAGCGTGCCCGTCGCCACGACCCGCGACACCCTCGCCGTCGGGTTGGCGGCGGTCCTCGCCGCCCTCCCCCTGCAGCAGGTGACCGACGACCGGCGCTTCTGGGCGGCGGCCATCGCCGTGGTCGTGGTGCTCCAGCTCATCGCCGCCGCGACGCGGGCCCTCGCGCACCGCGCCTGGCTGCCGTCGCTCGTGCAGGTGGTCGTGCTCACCCTGGGCACCTGGGTCGCGGCCGGGCTGCAGACCGGTCTCCTGCTGGGTGTGCCTCCCTGGGGGTCGATCGAACTGGTGGTCCGGACCGCGGCTCAGCACATCGCCACGCAACCGGCGCCCATGGCCGCCGACGACGCCACCCTGATCGTCCTCACCGCGGCCGTCGGGATCATGTGCCTCCTGGTGGACTTCTGCTTCGTCGTCCTGGGCAGCGGGCTGCTCGCCGTCCTCCCGCTCCTCGGCAGCTACCTGGCGGCATCGGTGGTCAACACGCAGGCGGTGTGGCCGGGCAGCATGGTCGCGGTCTGCGCGGCCTGGCTGCTGCTGTTGGCGACCCGCACCATCGACCACGATCGCCGCTGGTCCCGGGGTCTGGCGCGTAGCACGGGCTCTCGCCCGGGAGCGGCGGTCTTCGTCGCCCGCGCCCTGCAGCTGGGCGCCCCCGCGGTCGCCCTGGCCCTGGTGGCGGGACTCGCCGTGCCCGCGGTCGGGGCCCGCGACCTGTGGCAACCGGGCGGTGACGGAACCGTGCAGCTGGTCGACCCGAGCATCGACCTCAGCGAGAACCTGCGGCAACCCGAAGACCTGCCCCTGCTCGCCTACACGACCACGGCGACCGGTGGCGTCTACCTCCGTACCAGCACATTGACGACGGTGAACGACAGCGGCTGGGTGCAGATCGACATGAGCATCCAGCAGGGCTTCCCCTCGCGCGCGCCCGGGGTGTCCGGCACGAGGCCCACCATCGACACCCAGATCAGCATCGGCGACTTCGCCTCGGTCTACCTGCCCGCCCCGTACGCCCCCAGTTCCTGGGCGGCCGAGGGACGCTGGGGCTACGATCCCGTGAGCCTCACCGTGCTGAGCACGGATCGCCAGCTGGGCGCCGAAGCGACCCGCGACCTGACCTATTCCGTGGAGAGCCTGGTCGTCGACCCGACCTCGGAGCAACTGGCGGACGCGGTGGCGGGCACGCCACCGGAAGGCAGCGCGGCCACCGAGGTGCCCGACGACGTGCCGGAGGAGATCATCGAGTTGGCGAGGCAGATCACCGCTGACGCGACGACCGACGGCCAGAGGGCGGTCGCCATCCAGAACTGGCTGCGCGACCCGACGCGGTTCACCTACGACGTCAACGCTCCCGACGGCACCGGCTACGAGGTGCTGGTCAACTTCCTTCTCGACTCACGGTCGGGATACTGCGTGCACTTCGCGGCCGCGATGGCGTTGATGGCTCGCGTCGTGGGCATCGGCTCCCGGGTGGCGGTCGGGTTCACACCCGGTGAGCAGCAGGCCGACGGATCGTGGGTCGTCTCGGCCCACGACATGCATGCCTGGCCCGAGCTCTACTTCAGCGGGATCGGCTGGGTGCGGTTCGAGCCGACGGTCTCGATCGGGAACGATCCGAGCTGGACCCAGCTGGAGCAGGAGCAACCGCAGTCGGAACCGACGACGACCACGACGAGTGCACCTACCACCCAGGCGTCGACGAGCACGCCCTCGGCGACGCCCAGCGAATCCGCCACCGACGAGACGGACGAGCCCGCCGGCACCGAGGCGCCCGCTGACTACGGCTGGCTGTGGTGGATCGTGGCCGCTCTCGCCGTGGCGGCCGCACCCGGTCTGATCCGCGCGGCACTCCGGTTGCGGAGGACCAGCGGGCGCGGTGACGCGTCCCGGCGCATCGGCGGAGCCTGGCAGGAACTGCGTGCGAGCGCGATCGACCTCGGCGTGGGGTGGCCGGACGGGACCCCCAGGCACGTGTCCGAGGCGCTGTCCCCCACCCTCGACGCCGCGGGCGGGGAAGCACTCGACCGCGTGGCGGTGCTCGAAGAACGCGCCCGCTACGCGGCGGGTGTGCCACAGGACGCGACCGTGGCGACCGATGTCGCGCTGGTCACGAAGCAGTGGCGTACGAGAGTGGGCACATGGACGAGGCTGTGGACCAGGATCGTGCCACGCTCCCTGTTTCCCCGCTCGCTGTCGACATCCTCGTCGGCTCTGCGAGACCTGCGGTGAGACCCTGGGGCATCACCGCAGCGATGGAACAGGTCAGAGATCGCCTTCCTGTCGACGGCGCCAGCGATCCTCCATGCGTCCCATGAAGGGCTCGGACGAAGGTTTCGCCTGCGGGCGTGTCGCGGTCTGAGCGTCCGTCACCTTGCGCCAGGACCCGAGCGCCACGATCGTCGCCGTGAACATGAGCACGAACCCGAGAACGCTGAGCACCCAGACGGTCTGCATCCCGGCGACGAGTAGCACGAGCCCGAGCAGGAAGACAAGACCTGCCAACGTTGCCCGGCGGCCATGGATCTGTCGGGGAGTGTTCCGGGACCCGAGCGTCTGTGCGAGCTTCGGATCCTCTGCGGCGAGTGAGGCCTCGAGCTGCGCGAGCAGCTTCTGCTCCTCTTCTGAAAGTGCCATGTCCCTCCCTCCTGCCACCTTCCGGCGGGAGCTTGTCGCCCCGCCACTGTGCTTGTGTCTCTCCAGTGTATGCGCGGCGGGGTATCGGTGACGACTTCAACGGGGACGAGCCGACCGTGTTCGTCTCCAGCGGATTCGCGCCGTCGATCGAGGCATCCACGAGCAGCGGGACGAGGCTGGGGGGCCGGCCCGGCCGGCTGCTCCGGAGGAGCTGTCCGATCCGTGGGTCGCCCCTGCCCGCGGCTCGTCCCGACTCGCGGGTCAGCCCTGTTCACGGCTCGTCCCCGCATGGCCGACCCGGCGTCGGCGGCACCGGAGGAGGTGCCGGTCGACCTCGTCCAGGAAGAGCGGGATGCCACGCACCAGGTCGTCCACCTGGCGGCCGCTCAACGGCGGGCGTCCCTCCAGCGCCGCGAAGTAGGACGCCCATTCGGCGAACCGCGGCACCTGGTGCGCCAGCCTCGTCCACAGCTCGACGGGGTCGAGGATCGGCCGCCCACCCGGTCTGTCACCCAATGCCGCGACCGCCCCCTGGCGGGCCGCGAGCATCGCCGCGCGGTATCGGCCCCCGGCGGTGGATGCCAGGTCCGCCTCGGTCGCCCGGGAACGTGCCCGCGACAGATCCGTCCGCACGCGACGATCCGCCACGGGCTGCGGCGTACGTCCCGCCGCCGCGACCCGCTCGGCCGCCTCGCCCCGCACAGTCTCGTCGCCTCGTCCGGCGTCTTCCTCGCTTCGCTCTGCGCGTGGCACGACCAGTTCGTCACGGACTCGCATTGACCCACCCCCAGGAATCGAACATGCGTTCGAACGAGTCTCCACTATGCGCCACCTCGGAGCGCGGGTCAAGACCGCAGCGGCCGGACGCGAGTGGTGCCCCCGTCCACGCCGGTGGACCAGCCCGGCACGCCCCGGCGCCCGCACCGCGTCCCGGGTGAATGGGACTGTCACACCGCCGTTGGACGCGAGGGATAGGCTGGATCTTCCGGTTTTTGTGAGGATGGGATCTCCCTTGACTGAACCTAACTCTCGCAGTGCAGACCAGACTCTGGCGCATGAGCTCGCGATCGAACAGGCGCACGTCGACAAGGTGTACGCCCAACTCGAATCGGCGGCGGCCTCCGCACGGCAGGTCGAGGCCGAGAGCCGCGCCAAGTTCCACACCGACCGCTCGGACTGGGTCCGGGAGGAGGACGGTACCGCACTGTTCGAACGCGACGCGTTCGCCTATCAGGCCGCACGCAGGCTCGCCATCCTCGACGCGCAACACGAGGGCCTCGTGTTCGGGCGTCTCGACTTCGCCTCGGACGAGGATCGCTACGTCGGCCGACTGGGCGTCCGCGACGCTGACTACGAGCCGCTGGTCATCGACTGGCGCGCCCCGGCGGCGGAGCCGTTCTACCGCGCCACCGCCCAGGACCCCATGGGAGTCGTTCGGAGGCGCGTGCTGAGATGCCGGGACGACCGGGTGATCGGCATCGAGGACGACCTGCTCGACCCCGACGACGACAACAACCTGGTCGTGATCGGCGAGGGCGCGCTCATGGCCGCCCTGCAGCGAGCCCGCGGCCCGCAGATGCGCGACATCGTCGCCACCATCCAGGCCGAGCAGGACGAGGCGATCCGCGCTCCTTACCAGGGCGTCACGATCATCTCGGGCGGCCCCGGAACCGGCAAGACCGTCGTGGCCCTGCACCGAGCCGCGTTCCTCCTCTACACGCATCGGCGCCGTCTCGAACAGGGCGGTGTACTGGTCGTCGGACCGACCGATGTGTTCATGAACTACATCGAGCGCGTCCTGCCCGGCCTGGGCGAGGACTCGGTGACGCTCAGGTCGGTCGGCGAACTGGCGACCGACGTGCTGGGCTTCGCCAGCCAGTCGGTGGACGACGCCGCCGCGGCAGTGCTGAAGGGCAGCCTGCGCATGCTGCAGGTACTGCGGCGCGCGGTCAACGAGCCCCTCACACCGGCGGACCTGCGCCTGCGCGTGAGCGTCAAGGGCGAGATCCTGACGGTCGAGGCATCCGAGCTGTCCGCGATCCGGCGCGACGTCCTCGCGTCCCACAAGGCCAACAGGGCACGTCCCGCGGTCGAGAAATCGCTGCTGGACGCGCTGTGGGCCAAGCTGCCGACCGATGTGGCCGCCGTCCTCGATCTCCCGCGCGATCTCTTCGAGGAGATCGTCACGTCGCAAGCGTCCTGGGTCATGTTCTGCAACGCGTGGTGGCCGGCTCTCACCCCCGAGTCGGTGCTGAGCCGCCTGGCCGATCCGGCGATGCTGCACAAGTTCGCCCACGGGGTGCTGGACGACGACGAGGAGGCGACCCTCATGGCGAGCTTCGAGCACGCGCGGGGATTCGTCCCGGACGCCGACAACCGTCGCCCGGCCTGGACCGTCGGCGACATCGCACTGCTGGACGAACTCGAAGCCATGATCGGCCCGATGCCCGAGCAGCCCGAGACCGACCCGACTTTGTTCCTCGCCGACGGCGCCGACGTGGCCGAGGTGGTCACGCTCGCCGACAAGCTGACCACCCGTCGCGAGGTCGACCCGGACGACGAGGGTGTCACCACATTCAGCCATGTGCTCGTGGACGAGTCGCAGGACATCACGCCGATGCAATGGCGGATGCTCCGCCGCCGTGGCCCGCAGGCGTCCTGGACCCTGGTGGGCGACCCCGCCCAGAGTTCGTACCCCAACACGGAGGAGTCACGCCGGGCGCTGCGCGACCTCATCGGCAAGGGTCAGTCGCGCACCTTCCGGCTGTCGACGAACTACCGTTCCCCCGCCGAGGTCATGGATCTCGCCGGGCGTGTGATCCGCTCGGTGTTGCCGGACGCCGACCTGCCCGCCGCGGTGCGCCGCACCGGCGTCCAGCCCCGGCTGCTGTCGAGCCGGCCGGACCGGCTCGGTGAGCAGCTCGGCCGCATCGTGCGACAGCTGTCGGACGAGGTCGAGGGCAGCATCGCCGTGGTCACTCCCCCGAGCCGGGCCGACGCCGTCCGCGCCCTGGTGGGAACCATGCCGCTGCCGGTGGGCGTCTCGTCACGGCTGGTCGTCGTCACCGCACTGCAGGCCAAGGGCCTGGAGTTCGACGCGGTGATCGTCCTGGCCCCCGACGAGATCATCGCCGAGACCCCCGGCGGGGTCCGCGTCCTCTATGTGGCGCTCACACGGCCGACGCAGCGGCTCGTGACGCTGGACCTCACCGATGGCCTTCCCGGAGCATGGCAAGAATCTCTCGAGTCGCCGCTGAGCGATTCTGCGTGAAGAAGTGCAGGCCTGGCGCTCCGCCGGCCAGCAGCCGCTCGCACAGCTCCGCGGCGATCCGGCACCCGACCGTACGCACGGCGTCCGGGTCGTCGGGGGCGCGCAAGAGTTCCTCGGCGACGCGCGCGGGAATATCGGCGTGCGAGAGTTCGGCGAACTTGCCCAGCTGCCGCACGCTGGTCACGGGCATGATCCCGCCGAGCACCGGGAGCGTGCATCCGGCGTGGCGCGCCCTCGCCACGAGCTCGAAGTAGTGGCCCGAGTCGAAGAAGAGCTGCGTCACCGCGAACGATGCGCCCGCCTGCTGCTTAGCCAGCAGAATCCGGGTGTCCTGTTCGAGGGTCGAGGACGCGTGGCCGTCGGGGAAGGCCGCCACGCCCACGCAGTAGTCGCCACGTGAGCCGATGAGCTCGACCAACTCGGTGGCGTTGGACAGCCCGCCCGGGAAGGGTTCCCACGGCGTCGACGGCCCACCGGGCATGTCCCCGCGGATCGCGAGGATATTGCGCACCCCGGCGTCCCCGTAGGCGTCGATGACGGCCTTGAGCTGATCGACGGTCTGTCCCGTGCACGTCAGATGGCCCATGACGCGGAAGTCGGTCGATGCGAGGATGCCCATCGTCGCGTCCAGGGTTCGCTGCCGGCTCGATCCGTTGGCGCCGTAGGTCACCGACACGAAGTCGGGACGCAACGGCTCCAGTTGCGCGATCGTCTCGGTGAGCCGCTGCTGGCCGTCGGCGTCCTTCGGGGGGAAGAACTCGAAGCTGAAGGTGGGGCCGGTGGCGGATGCGAGCAGATCGGCGATGGTGTCGGGCGACGGCATGAATCCACTCTACGGGCGCTGCCGCGAACGGCGATCCCGAGGCCTGAGGGGTGGACCACTAGCATCTCTGCCATGAGACCAGACCCGGCCGATCCCACGTCCACCGATTTCCGCGAGGCCGTCGGCACCCGGTTGGGCGCTCATCTCGACACGATGGCCGCACGCCTGGAACCGGTCTCCCCCATCCTGCCGGTGCTCGTCGACGTGGCGCGCGACCTCACCGCCGGCGGGAAACGGCTCCGTCCGGGGTTCGCCTACTGGGGTTGGATCGCCGCCGCGGGCACCGACGATGTGCCGGAGGCCTTGCTGGGGGCGGTGAGCGCCTTCGAGTTGCTGCACGTCGGGGTCCTCATCCACGACGACGTCCTCGACGGCTCGGACACCCGGCACGGCCGTCCGGCCGCCCACCGGCAGTTCGAGGCGTGGCATCGGGCCGGTGGCGGCTCCGGTGACGCGGAAGCGTTCGGGCGGGCGATGGCCGTGCTGCTGGGCGACCAGCTGATCGTCTGGTCCGGGGAGCTCGCCACCACCGCCGGGCTGGAGCCCGACGCCTGGCACCGCGCGGCCCCCTACTGGCACGCGGTGCGCACCGAGGTGAACTCGGGGCAGGTGCTCGACGTCTGCGCCCAGTACGGGGTGGGACGCGACCCCGGTGCCAGCGCCGAGCAGGTCGCCACCCGCGTCCTGGAGGAGAAAACCTCCCGCTACACCGTGCAACGCCCTGTTCAGTTCGGTGCGGCGGCGGGTGGTGCGGACGAGCACGCGATCGATGCTCTGGGACGATTCGGACTCGCGCTCGGACGAGCGTTCCAGCTGCGCGACGACCTGCTCGGCGTGTTCGGCGACGAGACGACCACCGGCAAGCCCGCCGCCGGCGACCTGCGCGAGGGCAAGCGGACCGTCCTCGTGGCGAGGGCACTGGAATCGTCCCCGGACGCCGCCGAGCTGCAGGGCCTGCTCGGGCGCGCCGACCTGACCGATCCGCAGATCGACCGGGCGCGGGGGATCCTCGTCGACAGCGGAGCGGTCGAATCCGTGGAGCAGACGATCACCCGTGACTACGCGCGGGCGCTGGCGGAACTCGACGCGGCGCGCATC
Organism: Brooklawnia cerclae; assembly: GCF_011758645.1. Taxonomy (NCBI): domain Bacteria; kingdom Bacillati; phylum Actinomycetota; class Actinomycetes; order Propionibacteriales; family Propionibacteriaceae; genus Brooklawnia; species Brooklawnia cerclae. Next base: position 2,343,489 of record NZ_JAAMOZ010000001.1, read on the forward strand.
ACGGCTCCCGGCCGCCAGGCACTGGCGGAGTTGGCGCGCATGTGCGTGGAGCGCGACGCCTGAGCTCGGGCATCGTCCCACGGCACTCCGCGGCATGCCCTCTCCCCTTCACCTTCGCCCGGCGGGCTCACTAGGATGAATCGATGCTCATCTCCGACACCACCTGGACGTACCCGAGCGGGAGCGCTCCCCACGTCAGCCTCGTGCAGATCCCCCGGCCCCTTCTCGGCGAACTCGCCCGGCAGGAGCACGGGCCCGCCACCGTGGCGAGCCGCCTCGTCACGCCGTACCTGACGGGTCCCGAGTGCAACGCCCTGTGGCGGCTCCGCGACGACCAGCTCGACGCCCAGCCCGCCGATGCGGCGTGGGTCACGCGGTTCGTACTCACTCCGGGCGTGGCCGGCGCGGTGGGGGTGGCGGGTTTCCACGGACGCCCGGATCCCGACGGGATGGTCGAGGTCGGCTACCGCATCGAACCGGGTCACCGCCGACGGGGGTATGCGCGAGCGGCATTGGAGACCCTGCTGGCGATCGCACGAGAACACCCATCGGTGAAAGTCGTCCGCGCGAGCGTGAGCCCCGGCAACATCGCGTCGCGATCGCTGATCGACCAGTACGGTTTCACGGAGGTCGGGGAGCAGTGGGACGACCAGGACGGGCTGGAGACGATCCTCGAACTGCCCGTGCAGGGGTAGGAACCATCAGCGTGGAAGATTGTGGTTCGACTACGCACCACAATCTTCCACGCTGACCGGCTGCCGACAGCCCGGCCCGGACGGCGAGCCCGCGGGCGTCTCCCGGCGGTATGGTCATGTCTGCCGACACCGAACGGCGGACGATCCGCCACGACCGACCCGGAGGACGCGAATGGGTGACGATCTCAGCCGAGCCGCACGACGTGTCCAGGACGCGCTCGTCTCGCACGGGTTGACCGCCCAGGTCAGGGAGTTGCCGGGATCCACCCGGACCGCGGCCGACGCAGCCGCGACGCTCGGCTGCGAGGTCGGCGCCATAGCGAACAGCCTCATCTTCATGGCCGACGGCGACCCGCTCCTCGTGATGACCAGTGGCGCGCACCGGGTGGACACGAAGCAGCTCGCCCACCGCATCGGCGTGGGACGCATCGCGCGGGCCACCCCCGAGCAGGTCCGCGATGCCACCGGGCAGGCGATCGGCGGCGTGTCGCCGGTCGGCCACCCCGCCCCCATCAGGACCGTCGTCGATCGGGCGCTGGCCGCATTCGAGACGGTCTGGGCGGCTGCCGGCACCCCGCACGCAGTCTTCCCGACGACCTTCGACGAGCTGGTGAGGATCTGCGACGGCATCCCCGAGGACGTCGACTGACCGCGGTGGCCGGGCTCAGCGCTCGCGACGCCAACCGGGCCGCCTGACCTGCGTGGCACCGCGGCGGACGACAGGCCCGGGCGTACTCCGATCAGACCCGGCGAACCCGGGCGCCCCGAACCCCGGTGCCGCGGGCCCGAGCCGCGCGTCCGCCCGGAACGCCGCGAACTCCACCTGCTCCATCTCGGCCGCCCACACTCGCTCGAGCACCGCCCGATGGGCGACGACCGTCTCGTAGGCGTTCGTCCCGGTGGCCGCGAAAGCGATCCGCCGCGCCCCGCGTCGCACGAGGTCGGCCGCCTCGTCCACGCTTCCGGTGTGCGCGAACCAGGGCTTGCTGGCAGCCAGGGCAGGCGGTGCGAGGGCAGCGGCCTGCTCCACCAGATGGGGCGAGACGACGACGACGTCCAGCCTCGGGTCGGCCAGCGCGTCATCGAGACCGGACCCCGCGTAGAAGCTGCGTCCCACAAGGGACCATTCGTGGCTGCGGAAGGGAGTCGGGGCCGCGTCGGTCTGCAGCAGCAGGTCGGGCCCGATCCCATCGGCAATCACGGGGCCACCGGCGAGACCGAGGATCGTCCGGCCCGCCAGAACCTTCCGCGCGGCCTCATGCGCAACCCGCACGGTCGCGGAGGTCGTCCGCTGCGCCGACAGGACGACGATGTCGGCCCGTCCACGGCTCAGCTCCGCCACCACCCGGCGCAGGTCGTCCGTGCTCGTGGACGAGTCCTCGACGCCGACCCACGCCATGGTCCTGGCCAGCCCCAGGCGGGTCTTCAGTCCCAGCAATGCGCTCACGCAACAAACCCTAGGAGACATCGGGGGCCGGTGCGCCCAAGTGGCGAAGCGGGACGCCCCACGGTCGCGCCGCGGCCGACACGCCGCGACACGTGGTGACCGCCGGGGGTGAGGCATCCGGCGACCTAGACTGAATGCAGTGCGTCGCCTGCGCGGCGATCCAGCCTTGTTCGCCTTCCCCGACGCTTGGAGCAGATGTGACCAGGACCAGCACCGACCCCTTGGTGGGCGATGTGCTCGATGGCCGCTATGAAGTCCTCCAGCGACTCGCCAGGGGGGGCATGGCGACGGTCTACCGCGCCTGGGATCGCAGGCTCGAGCGCATCGTCGCCATCAAGGTCATGCACGAAGGTCTGGGGGACGACGCCGACTTCGCCGCCAAGTTCGACCGCGAGGCACGCGCCGCGGCGCGGCTGTGCGACCAGAACGTCGTCACGATCTTCGACCAGGGGCAGGACTACGGGCGTCCCTACATCGTCATGGAGTTCGTCGAGGGCACGACTCTGCGCGGGCTGATCACCCGCGATGCCCCCATGAGTCCGCTGCGCGCCCTGCAACTCATCGAGCCTGTCGCCGCCGCGCTGGCCGTGGCACACGACTCCGGGCTCGTCCACCGTGATGTGAAGCCGGAGAACGTCCTGATCAGCGATCGCGGCGCGATCAAGGTCGCCGACTTCGGGCTCGCGCGCACGATCACCGGCCAGAGCGCCGCGGCGGCCACCCAGGGGCTGCTGATCGGGACGGTCAGCTACCTGCCACCCGAACTGGTGATCACCGGCAAGGCCCACGCGTGGTCGGACATCTACTCGACGGGCATCGTCTTGTTCGAGATGCTCACCGGGACGAAACCCTACGTGGGTGACACACCGATCACGGTGGCCTACAAGCACGCCTACGAGGACGTGCCGCCGCCGTCGGTGGTGCTCGTTCGCGATCATCCGCAGCTGGCCAGACGCGATCCGATCCCCGACTACGTCGATGCCCTCGTCCAGTCGTGCACGCGCCGCAACCCCGCCGCCAGGCCCGCGGACGGGCGCGACCTGCTGTCCCGCGTCCGGCGTGCCCGGCGATCGCTGGAACGCGGCGTCCGCCACGATGACGCGCTGTGCGCGGTGATGTTCCCGGGCAAGGCCCTGCCGTGGTCGGCCGAGGCCACCGAGGTGCTGTCGCCGGATGCCACGGCGACCTCGGTCCTGCCTCGTTCGCCTGCGGCCCCGGATGCCATCGCCTCCGCATCGCCGAGCGGGACGACCGGTGGCATCCGCACCGCCGCCACCACCGTCGCGGATGCGCGGCCCACGCCCTGGACGCGCGGGGACGCGCGGCCCGGCAACCCCGTGAGCCCGATGGACCCCGACTCGGGACGCATCCGCGAGCGGGTCACGGCCTCGGCCGCCACGGCGACGGGACGGCCGCTCCACTCGCGTGCGCTGGCAGCCGCCCCCGCCAGCCGGTCGACCCCGACGGAATACCCGGACCCGCGCTACGACGCGGGGCTCGCGTCCGGGCCGGCGAACCCCGGCGGCTACGACCGCTTCCCGCGGCTGACACAGTCACAGGTGCACCGGCGCCGCCGCGGGCTCGTCTTCGGCTTCCTGGTGGTGGTGCTGACGCTCACCGTCGGCTTCGGCAGCTGGTGGCTCGCGTCGGGCCGGTACGTGGCCACCCCGTCGGTGATCAACCGCACCCAGAGCGAGGCGCAGGCCATCGCCGATGCCAACGGACTCGACATCACCTTCGTCGAGGAACACGACGAGACGGTGCCCGTCGGCCTGGTGATCCGGTCCGATCCCGGCCCCGGGGTCCGCGTGACGCGCGACACCACCGTCACCGCCGTGGTGTCGTCCGGGCCTGAGCGGTTCGGCGTCCCCAAGCTCGTGGGCCTGACGCTCGACGCTGCCACGTCCGCGCTGGCGTCGTCCAGCCTTCAGACCGGTACCGTCACCGAGGTCTACGACGACACCACCCCTGCGGGCACCGTGGTCGCCGCCGGGTACCGTGAGGGCGAGCAGGTACGCCGCGACACGGCCGTCGACCTGTCGGTGTCGAAGGGACGCGAGCCGATCGCCGTCCCGTCCGTGGTCGGCCAGCCCGTCGCCCAGGCGACGAAGACACTGCAGGACGCCGGGTTCACCGTGGTGGTCGGCGAGGAGAGGTCGGACGACAAGGTCGCGGCGGGCAGCGTGATCAGCCAGTCACCGGCCGGCGGGAACGGCTACCGGGGCGACACCGTGACCATCGTGGTCAGCAAGGGCGCGGAGAAGGTGAAGGTGCCCGACGGGCTGACCGGCCAGGACACCCAGGATGCCGTGAAGACGTTGCAGGACGCCGGGTTCGATGTGACCCTCGAGTACACCACCTCGTCGCCCATCAGGCTGAACCGCGTCGTCAGCACCGACCCCGCGGCGGGCACCGAGCTCGCGAAGGGCTCGCACATCACCGTGTACGCGATCTAGCCTGTGAACGCCCCATCAGGGTGGCGCGGCCACCTCGACAAGCTCGCGCTCCTCAGCCTGCTGGTCATGACCATGCTCTGGGGATCGACGTTCGTCATCCTGAAGGATCTGCTCACGCGCATCGGCACGTCCGATCTGCTGGCGGTGCGGTTCGCGATCGCGGCGCTGGTGCTGGTCGCGGTGGCCGGGAAACGGGTGCGGCCGACGCGGCGACTGCTGATCGACGGAACCATAGCCGGCCTGTTCTACAGCAGCGGACAACTGCTCCAGACCTACGGGCTCGCGCGCACCTCGGTGTCGATCTCCGGTTTCCTGACGGGGCTGTACGTGGTGATGACCCCGATCATCGAGGCGATGCTGCTGCGGGCCCGGGTCTCACGGCGCGTCTGGTCCGCCGTCGCGCTTGCCACGCTGGGTCTGGGCATCCTGACCGTCTCACCCGCGACCGGCACCACACGGTTCGGTCTCGGTGAGTTGCTCACGGTGCTCAGCGCCCTGGCCTATGCCGGGCACATCGTGTGGACGGGCCGCGTCAGCACCCCCGAGACGTCTCTCGGGTTGTCGACCGTGCAGACGGTGGTCATCGCGATCATGTGCGCGGCGGCCGCCGCTCCCGGCGGGATCGTCATGCCCGACCGTGCCGGTGACTGGATCGCCATCGTCTACCTCGCCACCTGCTGCGGGGCTCTGGCCGTCTTCTTGCAGGTATGGGCTCAATCGCGGGTGGACGCCACCCGGGCGGCGATCGTCATGAGTTTCGAACCGATCTGGGCCGCAGCCTTCGCCATCGCGCTCGGCATGGAGACCTTCGGCTGGCGGACCGCAGCCGGTGGCGCCGCCCTGGTCGCCGCGATGATCGTCTCGTCGATCCCGAGACGCACGCCTGCCGGGGCGATTCCCCCCACCGGGGAGCTCCACGCGGTCAGGGACGCCAGGGACGCGTGTCGCGGACGTCCGCCAACCTCATCGGGGTCAGTGTCGTGACGTGCTTGACGATCAGGTCGTAGCCGCGTTCGTTGAGCAGGCCGTCGTGGATGAGGAACCCCTGCGCGGCCTTGGCAGCACGGCAGAACTCGATGGTCTCACGGGTGGCCGCCCACGGGCCGAAGGCCGGCACCAGCGCCACGTCGATGCCGTCGGCCACCGCGTCCAGGCAGTCGCCGGGGTGCAGGACGCTGGGCTCCCCCTCCGACCGCAGGACGAGCCCGACGTTGCCGATTCGCGGGTAGTCGGCGTGGATGACCGCGTGCGTCCCGCCGATGGTGTTCACCCGCACCGGCCCGAGGTCGATGGTCTCGCCCGGTCCGAGCCTGCGCACGTCATCGGGCAACGCGACGAAGTCGGGCACCGTGCGCTCGACGGCCACGAGCGCACCGGGGTTGGCGGCGACGAGCCCGGGCAGTGCCAGGGGATCGGCATGGTCGGGGTGCTGGTGGGTGACGAGGATCGCGTCGAGATCGCGTAGGCCGTGCCACGAGGTGCTGAAGTTGCCCGGATCGATGAGGACGCGCCGGGAGCCGGTCTCCACGAGCACGCAGGAGTGTCCGAAGTGGGTGATCTGCATGGTTCCAGTGTCCGCCACACAACGGTTCGTCCGCTCGGGGCATCCGCGACGCACTGTTCGCCGGACGCCGCGTGACACAGTTCCTTCAAACTTCGCGGCCGTTCGGAGCCGATGCCGCCGACTACGGTAAATGCCCGCACGACAGCCCGAGGACGCCCATTTGAAGGAACCTGGTCACGCCCCGCGCCCGCCACGGCCCAGCTTGACCACCCGGACGCGGTCAGGACTGCGGTCAGGACGCCAGGATCTCCCCGAGCACGCGCCCGGCCTCGCGGCAACCGGCCGCATCCACGTCGAGATGGGTGACCGCGCGCACCTTGGACGCTCCCACGGTGCTCAGCGCCACGCCCCGCTCGCGGGCAGCGGCCATCACACCGGCCGCCGGGCGCTCCCCCGTACCGAGAACGACGATGTTGGTCGGGACGCTCTCCGGGTCGATGACACCGGGTGCACGCAAGGCCAGTTGTTCGGCGAACGCCCGGGCGTTCGCGTGGTCGTCGGCGAGGCGGGTCACATGGTGGTCGAGGGCATACAGCGCGGCCGCGGCGAGCACACCCGCCTGCCGCATGCCTCCGCCGAGGCGCTTGCGCTGCACCCTGGCCCGGGCGATCGACTCGGCGTCCGACACGAGTACCGAGCCGACAGGAGCGCCGAGACCCTTGGAGTAGCAGACGTTCACGCTGTCGAACAGTCTCCCGTAGTCGATCATGGGCACCCCCGTGGCGACGTGCGCGTTCCACAGCCGTGCCCCGTCGAGGTGCATCGCGACACCGGCGTCCTGGCACGCCTGCCGCACCGCCCTCAGGTGCCCGATGGGCTGCACGGTGCCTCCGGCGAAGTTGTGCGTGTTCTCGATCTCGACCGCGGCCGTCTCCACGAGGTAGGGCCCGGTGCCGATCGACATCAGGTCCGTGATGTCGGCCACGTCTGCGACCCCCGGCGTCGGGGAGGTCGCGTGCCAGGTGCGCATGGTCACGCCGTGCAGCACCGCGTGACCGCCCATCTCGGCGCGGGCGATGTGCGCCTGCTGGTCGCACAGCACCTCGGTGCCCGGCCGCACATGCAGCCACACACCCAGCATGTTGGCCATGGAGCCGGTGGGACAGAACAGGCCCGCCTCGTGCCCGAGCAACTCGGCGGTGCGCGCCTCGAGCTCGTTGACGGTCGGGTCCTCGCCGTAGACGTCGTCCCCGACGAGCGCGGACGCCATCGCCTGGCGCATGGCCGGTGTCGGCCGGGTGAGGGTGTCGGACCGCAGGTCGATCATCAGGCGTTCCAGTCGGGAACCTGGACGGGCTCGCGCCGAAGGGCCCGGCTCTGGCTGAGCCGCTCGGAGATCATGAAGGCCAGTTCGAGGCTCTGGTTGCGGTTGAGGCGGGGGTCACACGCCGTCTCGTACCGGGAGTCGAGGTCCTCCTCCGACAGTTGGAAGGCCCCGCCCAAGCACTCGGTCACGTCCTCGCCGGTGAGCTCGACGTGGACGCCACCGGGCCAGCTGCCCAGTTCGTCGTGCACGTCGAAGAAGCCGTTGAGTTCCTCGACCACCGCCGCGTACTCGCGCGTCTTGTACCCGTTGTGCGTCTCGAACGTGTTGCCGTGCATCGGGTCGCACACCCAGGCGACCTTGCGTCCGGACTTCTCGACCGTCTCGATGATCCGGGGCAGCTTCTCCCGCACGTGCTCCGCACCCATCCGGGTGATGAACGTGATGCGGCCCGGCTCGCGGTCGGGATCGAGGCGATCGGCGATCGACAGGGCGTCCTCGCCGGTCGCCGTCGGGCCGAGCTTGATACCCAGAGGGTTGCGGACGCGCCGCAGCAGTTCCACCTGGGCGCCTCCCGGCTGGCGGGTGCGCTCACCGATCCAGACCATGTGGCCGCTGGTGTCGTAGGGCAGCTGGCTGCGCGAGTCGATGCGGGTCATCGCGTACTCGTAGTCGAGCAGCAACGCCTCGTGTGAGGCGTAGAAGTCGACCGTCGTCAAGGTGTCGTCGTTCACCCCGCAGGCGAGCATGAAACCCAGTGCCCGCTCGATCTCGCCGGCGAGTTGCTCGTAGCGCTCCTCGATGCGCGAATCCTTGACGAAGGACGCGTTCCAGGCATGCAGTTGGCGCAGATCGGCGAAACCGCCCTTGACGAAGGCCCGGACGAGGTTGAGCGTCGCGGCCGAGGCGTTGTAGACCCGCAGCAGGCGGTCGGGATCGTGGCGGCGCGCCTGATCGTTGAAGTCGAAGCCGTTGACGGCGTCCCCGCGGTAGGCCGGCAGGGTCAGGCCATCACGGGTCTCGGTATCCTTCGAACGCGGCTTGGCGTACTGCCCGGCGATGCGTCCCACCTTGACCACCGGCAGTTGCGCACCGTAGGTCATGACCACGCTCATCGCGAGCAGGACGCGCAGCTTGGCCTTGATGTTGTCGGCCTGGACGGACGCGAAGGTCTCGGCGCAGTCACCGCCCTGCAGCATGAACGCCTTGCGGTCGGCGACCAACGCGATCTTGTCCCTCAGTTCGTCGCACTCCCCGGCGAAGACCAGCGGAGGAAGCTGGCGCAGGGAGTTGACCACCCAGCGGAGCCGATCCGGGTCGTCATACGAAGGCTGCTGAACCTGTGGAAGGGAATGCAACTCGGACAGACTCGGGATCAGATCAGACACGCCGCCAAGGATACTTGGCCGAGGCGAACGCTCCATCCCCGTCCGCGCGCCGCGCCGGGCCGTACGGGCAGACCGGCTGCGGTGACTCTGCACCGTGAGGATCGGTGCCGTGAGAGCGACCTCACGAGGACGGGGCCACGACCACGAGCCCGAGGTCCCGCGCGCACGAAGATCCGCGAGAACGTCGGCTGACGGAACATCCGAACTGATCAGCTCGTCCGGGGAGAACGTAGCCTTTTCATAGCCAGAGGCATCACCACTAGAGAAACGCTGATCAACGATCCCTGAGCCTGTCGAAGGGACGTGGAACTGCCGTCCGGAAACGGGCTTCGACAGGCTCAGCCAGCGTTGCCCGCATTGATCAGCGGTTCCCTAGGTGTCGAACCCCTGGGCGATGGCATACCGGGTGAGCTCGACGCGGTTGTGCAGTTGGAGTTTGCGCAGCACGTTCTGCACATGGTTCTGCACCGTGCGATGGCTGACGAACAGCTGCTCGGCGATGTCGCGGTAGCTCAACCCCTTCGCGACCAGGCGCAATACCTCGGCCTCGCGAGGGGTGAGGGTGGGCGCCCCGTCCTCGGGTGACGATGTGCGGGTCATCCTCCGGTACTCGCCCAGGACCAACCCCGCCAGCGTCGCGGTGAAGACGGCCTCGCCCTCGGCGGTCTTGCGCACGGCGTCCAGCAACTCCTGCTTGGTCGCCGACTTCAGTACATACCCGCTGGCCCCGCATTTCACCGCGCGCAGGACGTCGTCCCTCTCGGCGGACGCCGACATCACGAGCACCTTCAGTTCGGGGAACTCGTTCATGAGCAGCTGCGTGCAGGTCGCCCCGTCGGGATCGGGAATCTTGAGATCCATGACGAGCACGTCCGGACGCGTCGCCCGCGCCCGGACGAGAGTCTCCTGGCCGTTGTGGGCGACCGCGACGATCTCACAGCCGATCTGGGTGAGGTCCTCGGCGAGCGCGTCGATCCACATCGGATGGTCGTCGACGAGCATGACCCTGGTGCCTCGCGCGCACTCGTTCGGCTGAGTCATGACACAACAACCTCCCTGGTAGCCCCGATCACCGGCATTCACCATTGTGCCTGCGGCCGGGTCACCCGTACGCGGACGGCGTCACGAGCGCGTCAGGTGCCGATGGGGACGCGGAACTCCCATTCGGTGCCCTCTCCGGGCGCGGAGTGCAGCGTCGAGGTGCCGCCGAGGTCGATGATGCGCCCGACGATCGACTGCTTGACCCCCAGCCGCCCCGCGTCCGCGGCCTCCTCCAACTGCTGCCTGCTCATGCCGACGCCGTCGTCGCGCGCCGTGATGATCAGCTGGTCGGCCTCCTGTTCCAGGAGGATCCAGGCGCGGGCGTCGACGCCGGCGTGCTTGAACACGTTCGACAGCACCTCGGTGATCACCGAATCCAGTTCATTGGCCCGCGCCGTCGGCATGTTGACCTGGCCCGCCATCGTCGAGACCGTCACGGTGGTGCTCTGATGTTTTTCGAGCATGGTCGTCACGTCGGTCATCCCCGCGTCCAGGAAGCCGCCCCGTGAGACCTCGACATGCTTGTCCTGAAGGGTCACCCGCAGCTGGTCCTCCTGCTTGCGGGCGAGTACCGCCAGCATCTTGCCGCGCGGGCCGAGTTCGTTGCCCTCCCGTGCCACCATCGCGAGCACCTGCAGCACGCCGTCGTGGACGATGCGGTTCAGCCTCTCCCGTTCCTCCAGCGCGACAGCGGTGGCAAAGCTGCGGTTGCGCTCGGCGACGGTCCGGCTCAGCCCGGTCACGCCCAGGCCGACGAAGTACGGGATGGCGATCATGAACAACATGTCGCTCCAGGCGCGCGGAGCCAACGCGGGCGCCTGGACGAACTGCGCCAGCCCCAGGGCGCCGCCGGCGACCAGTCCGGCGAGGCTCCCCCGCCAGATCGCGAGCACCGCCGGCGCCGCGAGCATCCAGTAGACGGCCACGCCCAGGTACGACTCGTCCAGCAGGACAGGACCGAGGACGTATCGCGAGCTCAGTACCATCACCAAGGTGATCCCCAGGTCGGCCCCCATGACGAGCCACGTCCGGCGCTCGGGGCGCTGGTTGCAGCGGAACGCGACCACCGACCAGGCGACCATCACGAGACAGGCCAGCCCCAGCAACGCCGGATGAGGGGCATCGGCGACGCGCAGGGCGTTGACGACGAGCATGTGGACGAGCAGAGCGGTGCGTCCCAGACCGGCGGCCTGATAGATCGTGCGCAGCAGATCGAGGTCGTTCCCCGTGCTCCGCGCACGGAGGGTCACGACTCCTCGCCCTCGTCGGGTGGCAGTCCGAGAGCGATTCGACGCCGGAGTCGCGAACGTTCGTCGGCGGCCGCCGCCCGTTCGGCATGCAGCCTGGCCGCCTCGGCGGCCTCGGCCAGCTCGGCCTGATCCCGCTCGTCCAGTTCGCGTGCGAGTTCGGCCTCGGCGGCCTCCCATTCCTGTTCGGCGGCGCGGCGCTCGGCCAGTCGCTGGCGTGCTTCCTCGGCACGCTCGATGACGTCCGGCGTGTCGTCGACGGCGTCACTGTAGGTGTCGGCATACGGGCGACCCGCGAGGTCGGTGATAGCGGCCATCACGTGGTCGGTGATGGCCCGCAGGATGAACCCGTCCAACGCGTCGCTGGGGATCTCGTCCTGCCAGAAGCGGTTGAAGCACAGCGGCTCGCCGAGACGAAGCACTCGTCCCCTTGTCCGCGCGTCCGCGCGTGTGGTGCCGCTCACCCATGCCGCCGGGACGATCGGTACGCGCGCGGCCACGGCCAGGGCGGCGATCTCCGGATGGCCCCGGTGGACGGCGCCATCGTCGGCCATGACTCCCTCGGGGAACATGACGAGCAACTCCCCGCGTTCCAGCACCGCTTTCAGGTGCGGGCCGGCCTCGGGAACGCAGCCGCGGGCGGCGACGAACCGCCCCGGCCAGGTGCGCGCTCGGGGTGCGACCGCCACCGCCGGGCGCTGAAGGCTCGCGACGATGTTGAGATGGTCGAAGGGGCCCCGGCGGGCGCAGGCCACGATCGCACCGCCCGCGGGCAGCAGGTCGAGGCCCTCGGTCGCCACCCGCCAAGGATGGCGGATGCGCTGGAGGACGCTCCGGTCAGTGGGACCCGCGGGAGACAGTGTCACGGCTCACGCCCCGGACGACTCGTCGGGTTGCGGAACCGGCAACTCCGCATTGCGCGGGGGAACCGGCTGCCCGCTGTTGGGATGGTCGAGCATGTAGGGGGTGAGATCGGCGTCCTTCAGGTCTCCACGCTTGACGCGGGACGCGTAGACGTCCACGTACTCCTGGCCCGTCAACTGCTGGATCTCGGCCATCACCTCGTTGGTCACCCAGCGCAGCACTCGCTGGTTGTTGCCCTGACCAGCCCAGTCGCCGAAATCGATCGGCTTGCCGATGACGATGCGCGCTCCACGCATGGTGGGGATGCCGATGCGGCTCCTGATCAGGTGGGTGTTGACCATCGCCACGGGCAGCACCGGTTTGCCGGAGTCGAGCGTCAGGCGGGCGACACCGGTGTGGCCCCGGTAGAGCCGCCCGTCGGGGCTACGCGTGCCCTCGGGGAAGATGCCGATGACACCGCCGGACGCCAGCACGTGCTCGACCGAACCGAGGCCCGAGGCGCTGGCCTTGCCGCCGGAGCGATCGATCGGGGCCTGGCCGACCGCGCGCAGGAACCAGGCGACCACGCGGCGCTTGAATCCCTTGCCCTGGAACAGTTCCTTCTTGGCCGGGAACGTCACCGGCGGGTCGATGAGCGCGGGCAGGGAGAACGTGTCGCCGGCGTCGAGATGGTTGGCCGCGAGCACGCAGCCCCCGTCCGGGATGTTCTCTACGCCTTCGAGCTTGACGCGGAACCACCACTTCACGGCTGGGCGGAACAGCGCCTGCTTGAAGAAGGTGTACCAAGCGGTCACGCGTCCTCCTGTCGGGCAGTCGTCTACCGGTCCACTTTAGGGCCGTGGCCCGCATCGACGCGCGTCACACGCGTGGGCACACGTCGGCCCGGGCGCATCCGCCCGGGCCGAGAACGAAAATGCCCGATCGCCGAGGCGATCGGCGCGACGGCGAGTAGGGCCGCGGGCTCAGGCCGCGACGTGCGCGAACAGGAACCAGCGATCCTTCTGCAGCCCGCGCTCGATCTCGATCGCGACGTCCTGGCTGGACGCGTCGACCTCGCCGAGGCCCTCGACGGCGGCGTGGATGACGGCGAGCGCGACGTCGATCTGCTCGATCACCTCGTGGATGACCTTCTCGGAGGGCTGGAACCCGGCCGACAGCTCGGGGGTCTTGGTCTGTGCCGCGACCGTGCTGAGCCGTCCGTCGATCGGCAGGCCGAGAGCCACGACACGCTCGGCGGCCAGGTCGGCCCACTCACGGGCATGGTCGACGACATCGTCCAGCAGTTCGTGGACGGGCTCGAAGTTCAGGCCGCGGACGTGCCAGTGGGCCTGCTTGCCGTTCACGTGCAGCGCGGTCAGCTCGACGACGACCGGGGCCAGGTAGTGCTCCACGCTCGAGACGGTCTCGGTGCTCACGCCCTTGCTTGCGACTACGTCAGTCATGATGGTCTCCTTCTTGACGGGGTTCGACGATTCGTGACCATCCGGTCGTGCTTCAAAGGGACAGCCATGTCCTGTACAAGTTTACGCTGGGGTGGTGATATTCCAGGACGGCAGTGAGGCAATCCAAACCCCGGGTGGCAACGGCCCATTGCAGGGTACGGGTGTCCTGCTGTGTCACGGCTTCAGCGGCTCGCCGGCCAGTGTGCGCGATTGGGGCAAGCACCTGGCGTCCCTCGGCGCCGCGGTCGCCTGCCCCCTGCTGCCCGGCCATGGGACGACGTGGCGCCAGATGGCGCTGACCACCTACGAGGACTGGTACTCCGTCCTGCCTCCCGCCCTCGACTGGCTGCGGGAGCACAGCCGGACGCAGGTGGTGGCCGGGCTGTCCATGGGCGGCGCGCTGGCCCTGCGGGTCGCGCAGCGCGAGCCCGTGGCCGCGGTCGTGCTGGTCAACCCGTCGATCGGCTCCGACTCACCCGTCTACCGGTTCGCCGGGCTGCTGTCGCACATCGTCCCGGCCGCCAAGGGCGTCGGCAGCGACATCCGCAAGCCCGGGGTCGTCGAACCGGCCTACGACCGGGCTCCCCTCGCCGCCGTCGCCAGCATGCGCCGGCTGTGGCGACTGGTCACCGACGACCTCGACCGGGTGGACGTTCCCGTCCAGCTGTTCACCTCGCGCACCGACCACGTGGTGGACGGATACTCGAGGCGCGTGCTGCTCGACCGCCTGCCGCTGGTGGAGCACCACTGGCTGGAGGACAGCTACCACGTGGCGACGATGGACCACGACGCCGGCTTCGTGTTCGACACCAGCGCCGCGTTCATCCGCGAGGTGGCCTCAGGCGGTGGCGCGACGCAGCGTCCAGAATGAGGCACCGGCCAACACGGCGGTCAACACCAGCAGCCACCACACCAGCCCCAGGGGCGTCAGGCTCGCGAACCACCCGAAGACATCGGCCCACGCGTTCAGTCTGCCGATGATCGCCATGGCCGCGACGAGGACGGTGCCGAGCGCGACGAACACCGAGACGAGCACGAGCAGACCGAACCGCTTGTAGATGGTGGCGAACCAGAACCCGATGCTGAAGAAGAGCAGCGCGACGACGAAGTAGAACAGGCCGATTCCCAGCGCTCCGGTGTCGCGCAGCCACGGGAGCGCGAAGTACCACCCGTTGATCCCCCACCCGTCCGTCGCGGTCTCGACGACCCCGCCGAGGGCGAACACCACGGCGGTGCAGGCCGCGGTGCCGGCGGCGGCCAGCAGCGATCCGAGGAAGAACTCGCGCCGGGCGATGCCCAGCGCCATCGAGAACGGGAATGTCTGGGTGAGTGCCACGACACCCATCGCCAGGAAGGTCCACAGCGCCGCCTGTGCACCACCGCTGTATTTCGGGGCATCCACGGGGATCAGGGCGTAGATGAACAGCGACAGGACGAACGAGGCGACCAGCACCAGCAGCGGGACCCATACGTAGGCGGCCCGGTTGACCAGCTGCAGGCGGACGACGTTGACGATGCGGTTCACGACAGGACCTCTTCCGGAACGCCCGCCTGATCGGCGTGCTGGGTGGTGCGGACGATGAGCTGCTGCAACGACACCGGGGTGACGTCGAGGCCCAGCCCGGCGAGTTCGGCGCGGTCGGCGTCCGACAACCGCCAAAGGACGGTGGCGGCCAGGACGCGTCCCAGCGACTCGGAGTGGATGACCTCGCGTCCGGAGACGAACGCCTCGACGAGGTCACGGTTGCCGACGATCGTGGCAGCCCGGTCGCGCAGATCGTCGGCGGGCTCGTCCATCAGGATGTGGCCCTGGTCGATGACCATCACCCGCTCGATCAGGTGTGCGACCTCGTCGATCAGGTGGGACGACAGGATGATCGTGCGCGGATGCTTCGCGTAATCGGCCAGGAGCGTGTCGTAGAAGACCTGCCGGGCCACCGCGTCCAGGCCCAGGTAGGGCTCGTCGAAGAAGGTGATCTCGGCGCGCGAGGCCAGGCCGATCACCACCCCGAGAGCCGAGAGCTGACCACGCGAGAGCTTGCGGATGCGGCGTTTGAGCGGCAGACGCAGTTCCTCACCGAGCCGGTCGGCGAGGTCCTGATCCCAGTGCGGGAAGAACAAACGAGCCGCGCGCATGGCATGCACAGGCGCCGCCTCATCCGGGTAGCGCTGCGACTCGCGGACGAAGCACATCCGCGACAGGACGCGCGGGTTCTCGTACGGGTGCTCACCGAAGACCCTGACCTCACCGCTGGTAGGCAGGCTCTGGGCGGTGATCAGCGACATGAGGGTGGTCTTCCCCGCGCCGTTGCGGCCGAGCAGGCCGTAGATGGTGTCCTGCTGGACGGTGAAGGTGACGCCGTCGACGGCGCGGACGTCCCGGTAGCGCTTGGTGAGGTCGCTGACCTCTATGACCTGGGCCATCAGGCATTCCTTTCGCTTGAACGATCGTGTTCGGGTGCACGCGAGCGGACCATGTCGGCCACCTCGTCGGTGCTGAGCCCGAGCCGCGCGGCCTCGCCCAGCATCGGCTCGACGAAGCGCAGGACGAAGGCCTCGCGCCGGGCGGCGACCAGTGCCGCGCGGGCGCCCGGGGAAACGAACATCCCGACCCCGCGTCTCTTGTGGAGCACTCGGCGGTCGACCAGCAGATTCACACCCTTCGCGGCTGTCGCCGGGTTGACCCGGTAGAAGGCCGCGAGTTCGTTGGTCGAGGGGGCCTGGCTCTCCTCGGGCAGGCTGCCGTCGACGATCGAGTCCTCGATCTGCTCCGCTATCTGGACGAACAGCGGCTTGCCCTCCTCGATCACGGCCTCTCCTACATACGTGGTTAGTTACCTAACTAAGTAACCATAGAAGTTCAAGGTCGTCAAGCCCCCGCGAGACGGGCTGCGGTCGCGGTATCAGCGCCGCCCCTGCGCACGATCCGTGCAATGATCGGCACGTGCCCGGTGAAGCGATCATGCCTCCACGAGCACGACACCTGACCAGAGTCAATCGGGCCCGGAGAACGGGCCCATGCATGAGGCTGTGATGACGGACCGCAACGATGACACCGACCGAAGGTTCCGGGAACTCATCCGGGCCGAATTCGGCAACGTCGCCGGCGCGAACGAACCCGGCGACGCCGATCCGTCCCCGCCCTTCCCACACCCGTCACGGCGCAATGTTCCCCTGCCCGACCCGATCGACTACTTCAATCTCTCCGACGCGATCGATCGCGCCGTCCCTGACGACGAGACCGAGCACTGGGATCCCCCGGTGGACGCGAGCCCGATCCATCTGCCGCGGCGCGCAATGGTCGGCGGGGTGATCGTCGCCGTGGGCCTGCTACTCGGGATCGCCGCCATGGCGGGCGTCCGGCTACCCCTCGCGGGCGGCATCGCGACGGTCGCCTGCATCGGCGCCGGGATGGCCCTGCTGCTCAGCACGCTGCCGCTGGGTCAGGGCCGCGACGACGGGGGCGACGGCGCCCAGCTGTAGGTATGCCCCTCAGCCGCACGCTGCCGAAGCATCCACCGAAGCCGGGACGACGGTCGCCGAGTCGCGCCACAGGGCCTCGACGATAGCGCCCGAGGGGTCGTCCGCCAGGAGCCGTCCCACGGCCCAGCCGCTCCATGCATAGGCGTAGTCCAACTGTTCGGGATCGGTGAACGCCTCGTCCGACGGCGGCCCGGGGGGCTCGGGGCATGCCGCACGCAGGCGCTCCAGGCTCCGTTCCTGCTCGTCCGCGGCCTGGGGAAGTGCGATGGCCTCGGCGAGACCCTCGCTCACCCAGGTGCGCCCCGCAACCGTCGCCCCCAGCCAGCCGGTGGCGGCGTGCACGCCCTCGTGAGTCAGCAGCACGCGCCGCCCGTCTTCGGTCAGGTCGCCGGTGGAATCCGGGTTGACGACGATATGGATCGCGGAATCCTCCTCACCGGTGTCCTCGGTCACCCCACCGTCCAGCTTCCAGGTCACCGCTCCCGTGCCACGGAAGTCGAACGCCGTGGCCGCCATGACCTGCTCGAAGGCATCGGTCGACCCCGGCACCTCGACCACCTGGGTGGTCGAGGGTCGTAGCAGGGAGGACGGCTCCGCACTCGCGACAGCCTCCATGGCAGCCGACGACGAGGCGAGCCAGGCATCGGCCGCCTGGCCGCCGACGACCGTGACCCTGCCGACCCGCTGAACCGTGATCGCCTCGACCAGCCAGACGGGTGTCGGCCGGCCGCTGGACTGCCCGAGATCGCCCAGTAGACACGACCCGCGGACGCAGACCAACGGCGCGTCCACGACATTGTGCGCGACGCTGCGCTCGTCGGTGACCTTCCAGTCGACGCGCCACGACTCCTCCGACGAGACGGTGAACCGGACCTGCGCGAACTGGATGACGTTGCCCCAGATCTCGTCGAGCCGCTCCGCCGGAACAGAGGAGTCGAACACCTCGTCGAACCCGACCCGGTCGCCGGACGAGATGGCCGAGGTGAGCGCATCGGCGAGCCGCGCGGCCTCGGTCGCCCGATCCGCACCGGTAGCCGAGCACGCACCCAGCAGGAGCGGGAGCACCAGGAACAGGCTCAGCAACCGGGCCCGCCAGGACGCGGTCAACCGTCCGTGCCGTTCGCGCGACGCTCGTCGCGCCGCGACACCCGCATGCGCACCGGTGGGATCAGGCCCACCGCGGCAAGATTGGCGACCGCCTGGCGCTCGTCGGGGGTGAAGTCAAGTGCGGGCGGCGCGTCCAGCAGCACCGACACCACGCACTGGCCGCAGGCATTCCCGCGGACTACGCAGCGATCACAGTCGACGTGCAGCGATTCCATGAGTCCAGTGTGAGACCCGCCTCTGACAGTTCTGGACGACGACAGCTCAGAACAGGGTCTGCGGGTCGGTGATGACCTCGTTGACCCACACGCTGAAGTGCAGGTGACACCCGGTGGAATTGCCGGTGGTGCCCACCGCCGCGATGATCTGTCCTGCTTCGACGAACTCTCCCGGGGCCACAGCCATCACCTGGAGGTGGTTGTAGGCCGCCTTGTAGGTGCCGCTGTCGATGATGACCCGGTTGCCCCATCCACTCTCGTAGCGAGCGCTGAGGACGACTCCTGCCCAAGCGGCACGCACGGGCGTGCCACACGCCGCACCGATGTCGGTGCCGTCATGCAGTTCCGAGTACCCACCGATCGGGTTGGTCCGGTATCCGAAGGGCGAGGTGATCGGCCCGTCAGCGGGCCAGATTCCCTCACCGGAGGTGTCCGTGGTGGTGCCGTCACGGCTGGTGCGCTCGGACGACTCGGCCAAGGCGCTGGCCAGCAACTGAGCGTTGGCATCCAGGACGGCCTGGTTCTGTGCGGATTCCAGTTCCGCCATCTGTGAGGAACTGAGCCGACTGACGACCTTCTTCGATTCGGAGATCTTCTGGTCGTACTCGGCGGCGAGGTTCGTCTGCTCCGTGATCTCCGCGTCGATGCGGGTCAGGGAGTCCGACAGTGTCGTCTCCAGGTCCGTCAGACGCTGCTGCTCGGCGTCGAGGCGGGCCAGTTGCTCGTCCATGATCGCCGTGACGCTCTGCATCACCGACATGTCGGCCAGGAACGAGTCCTCCGAGTCGGAGGTGAAGAACAGGTTCACGGCGTCGAAGCCGGCCGCTTGCTGATGGGACGCCACGGCGACGCGCCCGATCTGCACGCGCATCTGGTCGACGAGCACCTGCTGGTCGGCCAGATCGGCGCTGGCGAGGTCGTACTCGCGCTGCGCGGTCGCCTGTTCCTCCTTGGACTGGTTCAGATTGGACTGGACCTCCGTAGCCTCCTTCTGAAGCTGGGCCAGTTCCCGTTGAGCCGTGACCACGGCATCCTCAGCGGCCGCCTGGGGTGCGGCACCGATCATGAGACCCGCCGCCACGGTGAGAGCCATCAGAGGGCTCAGTATCCGCGTGAGCGACATGCATTCCACCTTCGGTTCCAGGATTCCTTAGAGACCTTAGGGCTTCTTAAGCAAATTCTCAAAATCGGCGTTACACGGTTGCCCGGGTTGCCACTACGACTCGACAAATACACCGCTCTGTGCCTGCCTCACGTATCGTCCGATCGAGACCCGCCTGCCCTGCCCCCCGAAGATTGTCGGAACCACCCCCTACGGTGGTTCCCATGAGCGAAACCGTCCGGCCGTCGACCTGCTGGCCCTCGCCCCGAGGGGCACACTACCGGACCTCGGGTCGCACCCGGAAGGGCCTCGGGACGGGCTCTCGCACCCGGAGCGCGCGGTGATCCCGTCGGCCCCGAACTCGCTCCAGCCGAGCCTGGAAGACCTCGGTACACCGCTTCCCCTAGTCACCTTCTGCGTCGTCGATCTCGAGACCACCGGGGGCGGCCCGCAGGCCGCGATCACCGAGTTCGGCGCGGTGAAGGTATGCGGGGGCCAGGTGCTGGGAGAGTTCCAGACGCTCGTCAACCCGCAGGCCCACATCCCGGCCATGATCGCCGTGCTCACGGGCATCACCAACCAGATGGTGGCGGACGCTCCCCCGATCGGCAGGGTCCTGCCGAGCTTCCTGGAGTTCGCCCGCGGCACCGTGCTGGTGGCGCACAACGCACGTTTCGATGTCGGCTTCCTCAAGCGTGCGAGCGAGGCGCTCGGCTACCAGTGGCCAGGCAACGCCGTGGTGGACACCGTGGCGCTGGCACGTCAGACGCTCATGCCCGGCGAGGTGCCCAACGTCAAGCTCGCCACCCTCGCCGACCACTTCCACACCACCATCGAGCCCAGCCACCGCGCTCTGGACGATGCCCGGGCGACCGTCGACGTCCTTCACGGACTGCTGGAGCGGGTCGGCAACCTGGGCGTCGGCACCCTGGAGGACCTCAAGGAGTTCGAGCACCGCGTCTCTCCCCAGCGGCGGGCCAAACGCGCATGGGCCCAGAACCTGCCCGAGGCCCCGGGTGTCTATGTCTTCTTCTCCGACCGCCCCGGGCAGGGACGGCAGGTGCTCTACGTCGGCAAGTCCACCAACATCCGCCGCCGTGTGCGGGGCTACTTCACCTCGTCGGAGACGAGGCCGCGCATGGACGAGATGGTGCGGGTGGCCACCGGCGTGGAGACGATCGTCTGTGCCACCGACCTCGAGGCCGAGATCCGGGAACTACGGATGATCGCCGCACACTCCCCCCGCTACAACCGCCGCTCCAAGCGCCAGAACAAGCTGGCGTGGGTGAAGCTCACGCGCGACTACTGGCCGCGACTGTCGGTGGTCACGAGCGTCGCGGACGACCAGGCCACCTACTGGGGTCCGTTCAGTTCGAGAACCGCAGCGGAGACGGCCTGCCAGACCCTCTACGAGGCCTACCCGATCCGGCAGTGCAGCCAGCGGATGGGCCGCAACGGCAAGGCGTCGTCCTGCGCGCTGGGCGAGATCGGACGATGCCTGGCCCCGTGCACGGGAACCGACCGGGACGTCTATCTGCGCACCGTCGAGGCAGTCCGCGAGGCTGTGACCAGCGACATCCGCCCCACTCTCGCGCTGGTCGGCCGCAGGATCGCGAAGCTGTCACAGCAGCAGCGCTACGAGGACGCCCGCGAGGTCACCGAACGGCTGGAGGCCTTCGTGACGGCCACGACGCGCTTCCACCGCCTGGTCGGGTTGTCCCGGTGCGAACAGATCGTGGCGGCCCGTTGGGAACCGCGGTCATCGTCGCGCCCCGGATGGCACATTCACGTCATCCGTCATGGCCGGCTCGCGGCGGCGGTGGTGGCCGCACCCGGGCAATCCGCTCGCACAATGGCGGACGAGGCCGTGCGGACGGCCGAGACCGTCCTGCCGACGCCCCACGACCTACCCGCGGGATCGGTCGAGGAGGCCGAACGCATCGTCGCCTGGCTGGAGAGTCCCGGCGTCCGGCTCATCGACATCCGTGGCGAATGGTCCCTGCCGGTGCACGTCGGCCTGGACGAGGGCGACCTCGCGCGCTTCACGCTCGGCGGCACCCCGGCCCGGCAACCCGCCGAGGTCGCCTGACCCACTGTCGACGGCGCCCGGCAGGCCCACGAGGGTTCGCCGTGCCTACCGGCTCACACGTCACTTGGCCGCGCGACTGCCGTCCCCGATGCTGACATAGGATGCCGCCATGATCACCGCAATTGTCTTCGTGCACGTGGAAGCGGCCCGGATTCCGGAGGTGGCCGAGCAGATCGCCGCGATCGACGGGGTCAGCGAGGTGTACTCCGTGACCGGCCGCATCGACCTGATCGTGATGGTGCACGTGCCGGCGTTCGACGATGTCGCCGAGGTGGTCTCCGACAAGATCGCCAAGGTGCCCGGTGTGCGTGACACCGAGACCCACCTGGCGTTCCGCGCCTTCAGCGAGCACGACCTGGAGGCCATCTTCTCCCTCGGCGCCGGCGACTGAGCCCGGGACGAGGGTCGGCACCGGTCACCGCGAGGTGAGCCGGTGCCGATCAGCCGATGTCGACGGCCTCGCGGGTCAGGCGATCTCGACGGATTCGATGACGACGTCGTCCACCGGGCTGCTCCCACGCACCGTGGTGGTGGCGATCGCGTCGACGACGGCCTGGCTCGCCGCGTCGGTCACCTCGCCGAAGATCGTGTGCCGCCGGTTGAGATGCGGCGTCGGGACGACGGTGATGAAGAACTGGCTACCGTTGGTGCCGGGGCCGGCGTTGGCCATGGCGAGCAGGTAGGGGCGGTTGAAGACGAGATCGGGGTAGAACTCGTCGGCGAACGCATACCCGGGGCCGCCGCGACCGGTTCCCGTGGGGTCGCCGCCCTGGATCATGAAGCCGTCGATGACGCGGTGGAAGATCGTCCCGTCGTAGTAGGGAGCAGTCTTGCGCTGGCCGTCACGAGGGTCGACGTACTCCTTGGTTCCGCCGGCGAGGCCGACGAAGTTCGCCACCGTCTTGGGGGCGAAATCATCGAACAGCTGGACGACGATGTCGCCGCGGTTGGTGTGCAGGGTGGCCTGGGTCACTTCTCGTTCCCTTCGGATGTGGGCAGTCGTACTCCGCCATCTTCCCAGACGCGGCAAGATGCCGCGGTCGGTACGCGACCCGCCGGAACTCCTCGGCCCCAACCGCCCCGCGCTCGGTTGCGACCACGTAGCGTTGAGACAGCTCGACTACGAGCAAGCTCGATCACGGGCCCAACACAGGAACGGAGAACACCATGAGCAAGAAAGCCAGATTGGCCGCCGAACTGGCCGCCGCCCAAGAGGCCGCCGCCAGGGCCGCCGAACATGGCAGCTCGACGCTGGACGACGTCGTGGGTTACGTCGTGCCGCGTGCAGTGCACGCCAAGGACCAGGCTGCGGCCGTCGTCGGCCCCGCCTTCGAGGGCGCGAAGGAACGTATCGTCCCGCTGGTGAACGATGTGGTCGACAAGGTCACCCCCGCCGTCCAGTCCGCCTACGAAACCGTGTCGGACAAGGTCGAACGTGACGTCTACCCGTGGATTCAAGAGCGTCTCGACGAGGCCGGCGAGGATCCGCGCGTGATCGAGGCCACCCGGCGGAGTCGTTCGGCGCTGGCCGCGATCAAGGGCGACCTGTTGCTGCCCGACCCCGAGCCCGTGATCGTCATCCGGAAGCGCCATGGCGTGCTCCGGACGATCCTTGCGGGCGTCGGACTCGCGGCCCTCATCGCGGCGGTCGTCGTGGCGGTCCGCACGGTGCTCGGCACCAGCGACGACGGCTGGTCGCCCCAGGAGCCCATGGAGCCCGCGCAGGACACCGACGACGAATGGGGGGACAGCCCGTTCGACGACGTCAAGACCGAGCCCGACGTCGACACCACGACGCCGACCTCGGACGAGCAGGCCGCCGAGGCGATGGACGCCGAGGGCGGTGCCCAGGCCGACGACGCCCCCTCCGCGGGGTCGTACGGCGAGGGTGCCTACGTGGGTTCCGAGCCCCCCGAGGGATACACCATCAAGGGGAACGAACGCTCCATGAAGTACCACACGTCCTCGGCCGCGGGATACGAGCGCACCAACGCCGACGTATGGTTCAACAGCGAGGAAGCCGCCCAGGCGGCCGGGTTCACCCGCGCCCTGCGCTGAGAACCCCACTCCTGGGCGCGCGATGCCCTCACGCGCCCAGGAGTCGTCCCGCTCGGCGACGGGCTCGCGTCCCACCACGGTCGATGTTGTCCGGGTGGGCCACGGTGTTGTCCAGGGCCCAATGGTGTTGGCCGTCGCGACGAAGGCATTCCGCGCCGCCCCCCGGACGCGGTTGAGTGTGGGGAAACAGGAGCGACGACGGCTCCCCCGCCTCAGGAGACGACATGACCCACACCATGACCGCCGATACGACCGATCGCGTGACCTCCGGCTCCGAGATCCCTGACACCCCTGACCCTGACGCCACCACCTGGGTGGACGCGCGCCCCTTCCGTGCCCTGGTCTGCCAACTGGTGAGCGATACCGGTCTGCCGTGGCGGGTGCTGGCGCTCATCGCGGGGGTGAGCCCGGCGACGGTGCGCGCCCTGGTGGCGAGCGGGACAGACCAGCGCCTCAGGCGACTGGGCATCGCCGACGCCTGGCGGCTCTACCGACTCGACCAGCAACTGATCGACGGCCTTCGCAAGGAACCGGCGCCGTGCGACGAACTCCGCCCCCTCCTGTGGGCTCTCGGGCTGTGCGGGTGCCAGCCGCACGATCTCGCCCGGTTCGTCGGCGCCGACGTGCCGACGGTGCGCTCCCTGATGGCGGGTGGCAGTGGCTGGTGCTCCCGGCTGACCCTGATCCGCGCGATCGCGGCCTGCCACGCCTGGGGCATCGATCCCACAGCGCTGCCCCGGCGTCCAACCGCCCGCCGCAGGCCGGTCGCCGACGGGCAGCGAGCGGCCTGAACGATGCCGGAAGGACTTGCCTGGCTCGTGACGGCGACAGCTCTGACAGCGACGCAGCTCCTGATCGTCCGCCATCATCCCGAGCCGGACGACATCACACCAGACGTCGAACACAAGCCTCGCTACGCCGCCATGGTGGGGCCGCGGATGATCGTGGGCTGCCTGCTGGTCGCGGCGGCGGCCAGCGCGCTCGCCATCGCGATGCCCCCTGCGGCGCGGCCCGTGTGGGTCGCCTGGGGCAGTTCCGTGATGGTCCTGGTCGTCGTGGACGCCCGGTCGACCTGGCTACCTGCTCGCGCCACGATCCTGGCCGGGGCGAGCGTCGTCACGGGCCTTGCGGCCGGGGCCCTCATCACGCCGACCGGCGCTCTGCCCCACCTCCTCCATGCGGGTGTGGGAAGCCTCGTGGCAGGCCTGTTGTTCGCCTTGCTCTGGTGGACGAGCGGGTCACTGGGTTTCGGCGACGTGTGGCTGGCCGCGATGGTGGGCGGGCTGAGCGCCGCCATGTCACCGGGCTTCTGGTACGTCAGTCTGTTCGCCGGGAGTGCGGCCGCTGCCGCCTGGGGAGGGGTCACGATGCTGCTGCGTCGGCGGCGTCCCTCGCCACTGGGCACGGTCTTCGCCTACGGTCCCGGGTTGTGGCTCGGCCCCTACTGCGCCCTCGCCTGGACGACGCTGCCCGGTGTCAGCCCATGAGGCGGACCACACCGTGGCTCGCCGGGCTCAGCGGTGCCCAGCGGCGCGCTGGGTGGAGTCGACCCACCGCGACAGCAACTCGGTGGCCGCCCCCGAGTCGATCGCCCGCGCCGCCCGATCCACCTTGTCGCGGAGCTGATCGGCAACCCGCACACCGAGCTGGGGCCCGTCGAACGCGAGCAGCGCAGCCGCGGAGTTGATGAGGACGATGTCACGCACCGGTCCGCGCTTACCCGCGAACACGTCACGAGCCACCTGCGCATTCTCGGCGGGCGGGCCACCCACCAGGTCGGGCAGGGTCGCGGGCTGGAGCCCCAACTCCGCCGGGTCCAAGTCCGTCCGCTCGACCTCACCGCCGGAGATCAGCCAGATGTCCGAACGCGTCGTCGTGGTCAACTCGTCCAACCCGTCCTCACCGTGGAAGACCATGCCGCGGCTCCCGCGGCGGGCGAGCACGCCTGCCACGAGGTCGGCGAGCTGCAGGTTCGCGACACCGATCGCGTTGGCGTCAGGACGGGCGGGGTTGGCCAGCGGCCCGAGGAAATTGAAGGTGGTCTGGATGCCGAGTTCCTTGCGGGCCGGCCCCGTGTGCTTGAGCGACCCGTGGTACATCGGGGCGAACAGGAACACCAACCCGCACTCGGCGAGCACCGCTGCCTGCGCCGCGGGGGGCACGTCCAGCGCGACGCCCAAGGCCTCCAGACAGTCGGCCGTGCCGCTCATGGAACTGGCAGCCCGATTGCCGTGCTTGATGACCTTCGCCCCCGCCGCAGCCGCGACGATGGCCGACATGGTCGAGATGTTCACGGTGTTCGCCCGGTCGCCACCCGAGCCCACGACGTCGACGGCCTCGCGCGGCAGTTCGATCGGTGTCGCCTTGGCGAGCATGCCGTCCGCCAGAGCCTGGATCTCACCGACCGTCTCACCCTTGGCGCGCAACGCCACCATGAAGGCGGCCATCCGCACCGGGCTCGCGTTGCCGGAAAGGATCTCGTCCATCGCCCACTGCGCCGTCTGTGCGTCCATGTCGTCGCCGCGAACCAGACTCGTCAACACATTGGGCCATGTGAAATCCATGCGGCTCACTCTAGCCCGGCCCCCACCGGACGCTCACCGGGTCCGTACACCGCCCGCGATCCCGTCGGCCCGAGGCCGATGCGCCCGTGAGCGGGCGTCACAGCAGTTTGCTGGGACCGTGCTTCGTGCCGGGGAAATCGGGGATGTCGTGCCGATCGCCCTCGTCGTGGCGGCTGCTGACTCCCGGGACGACGTCACCGGCGGCCAGCGGGCCTCTGCGGCCGGCCCGCGCGTCGCGCACCACCTGCGCGACATCGTCCGGCAGGCGGATCGGGTCGACCGGGTACGGCGAGACGCCGTCGGCGTTCGACCACGTGGCGAGCCAGGCGTCGGCCGCACGGGCGATGAGCAACACCACCGGCGGGGCGCCGGGAATCTCGTCCTTGATCTGATGGGCCAGGCCCATGCCCCCGGGCGTCGCCTCGCCGTCGAACACCGCGGCGTCGAAACGCTCGTTGTCCATCGCCTTGATCGCCGCGTCATAGGTGGCGAACTCCGAGATGACCACCTCGGGCAGGTCGGAGGCGATCCGTCGCCCGAGCGCCAGCCTGATCTGCTCGCGCACGATCCGATCGTCCGAATAGACGATCACCTTCAGCACATCGGTCGCGGTCTCAGCCGAAGCAGTTGTCATGGCTTCTTCCTCGGGTCACAGGCGCGGCACATCATCGACCGCAACTCACATGGTCATGGCGATGCTACCGCGTTCGGCGGTGTCTGGTCATACTGCACCAACCGCGGGGCGCGATCGCCCGGTATGGCGGACTTGCGGCGTATCGGACAATGGGTTCGTGCGATTCCTGACTGCCAAACCGGCCTACGACCTCACCTACAACGACGTCTTCATGACGCCGAATCGCAGCACGGTGGCATCTCGACTCGATGTGGACCTCACGTCGACCGACGGCATCGAGCTCCCGCTGCCCCTCGTGGTGGCGAACATGACGGCGATCTCGGGCCGCCGGATGGCCGAGACCGTCGCCCGGCGCGGCGGGTTGGCCGTGCTGCCGCAAGACATCCCCCTAGACGTCGTCGCGGAGTCGATCGGCCGGGTCAAACGGGCTCCGACGCAGTTCGAGACCCCCGTGACCGTCTCCCCCACCACTCCCGTGGGCGACGCGCTGACGCTGATGCCCAAGCGTGCTCATGGTGTTGTGGTGGTCGTCGACGACTCGGGAGCGCCCGTCGGCCTGATGGGCGCCTCCGAGGCCCAGGGCGTCGACCGCTTCGCCCAGGTGCACGAGGTGATGAACACCTCGCTCACGCTTGCGAGCCCCGACGCGACACCCCAGGAGGTCTTCGACCTGCTCGCCGGCCATCGGCAGCGGCTGGCGGTCGCGGTGGACGCAGACGGACGCCTCGTCGGCGTCATGACCACCCGCGGTGCGCTGCGCTCGGCGATCTACCGGCCCGCGCTGGACGCCAAGGGCCGTCTCCGGGTCGCCGCCGCGATCGGGATCAGCGGTGATGCGCCCGGGCACGCCGAGGCCCTGCTCGCGGCGGAGGCCGATGTCCTGGTTCTCGACACCGCTCACGGGCACCAGCAGCGCATGCTAGACGCGCTCGCCTCGGTCGTCCCCGTGCGGGACGCCTTCGCCGAACGGACCGGACGCAGGGTTCCCCTCGTGGCCGGCAACGTCGTCACGGCAGAAGGCACCACCGACCTGCTGGAGGCAGGGGCGGACGTGGTCAAGGTGGGCGTGGGCCCTGGTGCGATGTGCACGACGCGCATGCAGACCGGGGTCGGCCGGCCGCAGTTCAGCGCGGTGCTGGAATGCGCCGCGGCGGCACGTGAGTTGGGCGGTGCCGTCTGGGCCGACGGCGGCGTCCGGCACCCCCGTGACGTCGCCCTCGCGCTGGCCGCGGGAGCGGGCAACGTCATGATCGGGTCGTGGTTCGCGGGCACTCACGAGTCGACGGGCGACCTGCAGTACGACCCCGACGGTCGCGCCTACAAGGAGAGCTTCGGCATGGCCTCGGCACGCGCCGTACGCAACCGCACCCGGGGCCAGTCCGGATTCGAGCGGGCGAAGGCGGCCTTGTTCGAGGAGGGAATCAGCAGTTCCAAGATGTATCTCGACCCCGATCGTCCGGGCGTCGAGGACCTCGTCGACTGGATCACCTCGGGTGTCCGGTCGTCCTGCACGTATGCCGGCGCACGGACGCTGGGCGAGTTCGCCGAACGGGCCGTGGTGGGCATCCAGTCGCCCTCCGGCTACGAGGAGGGACGGCCGCTCTCCTCCTCGTGGAGCTGAGTCGACGGGGTGTGAGCAGGCCACACCTACTCGTGCGGGCCGCCGGGGCAGGCTCCCCGCGCGTGCGACGGGACGAGACGACGAACCCCGGGGACCGATGATCCCCGGGGTTCGTCCACGTCCGGTAAGGGTGGTGCCCCGATTGTGCGGGCGGGCTCAGTGGAAGGAGTCGCCGCAGGCGCAGGTGCTTGTCGCGTTCGGGTTGTCGATCGTGAAGCCTTGGGCCTCGATGGTGTCGACGAAGTCGATGACGGCGCCGCTCAGGTAGGGTGCGCTCATCTTGTCCACGACGAGCGCGACGCCGTCGTAGGGGTAGCTGAGATCGCCGTCGAGCCGGCGATCGTCGAACATCAGCTGGTAGCGCAGGCCGGAGCAGCCACCGGGCTGGACGGCGATCCGCAGAGCCAGGTCATCGCGGCCTTCGGCCGTGAGCAGGGCGGCGGCCTTGGCCGCAGCCGCATCGGTCAGAGTGACACCGGTGACGTTCACAGCGGTATCTGTCATGATTCGGCTCCATCCGTTGTCCTACCGCGCAGCAGGGTCGCGGCGCGCTTTCGGTTAGTCTACCCAAAGCCCGGCTCGAACCCCGTGATGCTCTCGCCTCGATCACACGACCCTCAGCCCGGGATCAGCCCGTCGTCGACACGCGATTCCTGCAGCCATTCCCGCACCTCGTGCAACGGCGTGTCGGCTGCCGGGACGATGAGATCGGACAGCCTCAGGACGCCCGACGCGGCTCGCGTCCCGAGCCGCCGGACCAGATCACCCATCTCCGACAGGATCGACGCGAGGGCCTCCTCGTCCCGGTCCTCCACCGCCTGGGTGACCAGGTCGTCGAGCACGTTCAGGCGGGCGAGCGCATCGTCCGGCACCTCCCACTGCCCGTCGCCCATGATGCGGACGATCACTGCTCCGTCCCCTCGGGGGCAATCGCGTGATCGGCGGCGTCCGTGGACGTGGGCGGGGTGGCGAGGGGCTCGGAGGCCACCGGTGGCTGAGTGAGTACCGGCTGGGTGACCGCCGGCTGCGTGAGTACCGGCTGGGTGATCGGCGCGTCCTGCACGTCGGTCGCGGGCAGCGAACCGGGCTGCTGATACTGCTGGTCCGTGGGGACCGCAGCGTCGGCCAGGTCGGCCCTCAGCGCCTGCAACTCCTCCTCGACCCCCGGGGCCACCGGCGAGATCGACGACTCACCGGCCACGGACTCGTCGGCCTGTGTGATGGGCGGCACCGTCCCGTTCGCGATCAGGTCACCCAGCGCGGAGGCCCGCTGCCTGGTCTGGAGCGCCGCGGTCTCCGCGTCCCGTATCACCTCGCCGACGTCCCCAAGTTCCCTGCTGACGGCAGCGGACGCCTCCTCGATGCGCGCTCGCGCGTCCTCGGCGGCCTCGGTCGCCCGCAACGCCTCGATGCGCGTGCGGAAGGCATCCGCCTTGGCCTGCAACCGAGTGCTCGTGAGAACGAGCTTCTCCTCCTCGGTGAGCAGGCGGGAGCGGTCGGACTCCAGCTCGTGGAGCTGGGCGTGCAGCCCGGCCTTGCGGGTCAGCGCCTCCCGCGCGAGATCGTCGCGTCCCTGGGCGAGGGCATGCCGCGCGGCGGTGGTGAGCCTGTCCATCTCGGCGGCGAGCTGGTTGAGGCTTTGGTCGAGTTCCTTGCGGCTGCTGGCGACTTCGGCAGCACCGCGGCGCACGTGCTGCAGCAGGTCGAGCTGCTGCCGGTAGGCATGGTCGAGGGCGTCGCCAGTATCTGTGTCCTTGTCGAGGACCTGGCTCTCCTTCGGTTTGATGATCGCCGACAAGCGATCGAAGAGGCTGGCCATGATGTGCGGGGTCCTTCCTGCTCACGATCCAGCTTAGAGTGAGCCAAGTTTCCGGCGCGGGACACGCCGTATGCGTGACCGCTTCGAAATACGCGACAGCTCGCAGGGCACCGCCCGTTCGCATGGACATCCCCATGCTGGCAAACCCGCAGCCGCGAACTAGACTGGACAGGCACACTCGACCAGAAGGACTTCCGTGGGACTTTTTCGCCCCTACCAGCGCAATGAGGTAGCCGACAAGGCGCAGGGCACCGTAGCCCCGGCCCCGGCGACCGTCTCCTCGTCCCCGTCGTCGGCGGGCAAGGGCACTCCGACCCCGAGCCGCCGCCAGGCAGAGCAGGAACGGCTGGCGCGACTCCACCCGACGCTCAGCAAACGCGAGCTGAAGCAACGCGAGCGCGAGGCGAGCCGGGCGCGGTCGGACCGGGAATGGGCCCAGGTCGAGTCGTTGCCCGAGCGCGTGCTGCTGCGCAATTTCGTCGACTCCCGCTGGTCGATCAGCGAGTTCACCTGGCCGGTGCTGATGGTCATGATGGCGGCGTTCCTCACGAGCCAGTGGTGGCCCGCGATGTCGTACTACTCCTCGTACGCGATCTGGGTCCTGATGGTGGTCATCATCATCGAGGTCGGCTGGACGTGGTCGAAATACCGCAAGCTGCTGGACGAGCGTCTTCCGCGTGCGTCCCGCAAGGGGCTGTTGATGTACATGGGATCGCGGATGATCTCGATGCGTCGTTTCCGCCGTCCACCTGCGGAGATCCCGCGCGGGGGCGAGTACTGATGCCCTATCGCTGGCACGCCGACCTCGCGCCCGGCACCGAGACGACACCGGACGATCTCGTGTGCGCGGGCATCGGCATGCGGTTCGACGACCAGGCCGCCGCCGAGGAGTGGCTGGGCGCGTTCTACGCCGACCTGCAGGATCTGGGCGTGTCTCAGGTGAGCCTCTTCGAGGAGGACCGGCTCGTCTACGGGCCGATGTCGCTGGACGAGTGAGCCGGGCGTTCAGCGCACGTGCGACGGCACGAAAGGCGGCTTGACCAGCTCGAACGACTCGACCCGGTTGCGGACGCGAACACCGACGACGTCTCCGGGCGCCTGGTTCGCGTCCACCAGCGCCAGGCCGATGCCGTAGCGCAGGGTGGGCGAGAAGGTTCCGGACGTCACCGTGCCGATCACCGTCTCGCCGGACGCGTCCACGACCTCCATACCGTGCCGGGGGATGCCGCGTCCCAATGACCGCAACCCCCGCGCGCGGCGGGCGGGACCGGCGGCACGGATCGCGAGCAGCGCGTCCCGGCCCATGAAGGCGGGTTTGCCCCAGCCGATCGCCCACGACAGACCGGCCTCGACCGGGTCGATGCCGGCGGTGATGTCGTTGCCGTGCAGCGGATAACCCATCTCGGTGCGCAACGTGTCCCGCGCCCCGAGCCCGCAGGCATGGACGCCCAGGCCCTCGCCGGCCTCCAACAGGCGCTGCCACCACACCGACGCCTCGGAGGCGGGGACGACGAGCTCGATGCCACGCTCACCGGTGTATCCGGTGCGGCAGATCGTCGCGTCCTCGCCGAGCGAGCGGAATGCCATGTAGCCGAGGTCCGCAGGCAACCCGGCCGCCGCCAGCAGATCGTCACAGGACGGGCCCTGCACGGCGATCACCGCCCGGTCATGGTGCAGGTCGCGCACCTCGACGCCCACGGGCGCCGTCGCGGCGACGACGGCGGCGACCTGCGCGGCGTTCGCCGCGTTCGGGACGAGCAGGACGCGTTCGTCGCCCGAGACGTAGGCGATGAGGTCGTCGGTCACCCCGCCCCGCTCGTTGCACAGGAGGGTGTACTGCGCACGCCCGGCGCCGATCCGCCCCAGGTCACCGGTCAGCAGACGATCGAGATGGTCCTTGGCGCCCGGTCCGGTGACGAGCAGCTTGCCCAGATGGGACACGTCGAACAGCCCGACGCGCTCGCGCACTGCCGCGTGCTCGGCGAGCACACCGGCACCGGCGTACTCGATCGGCATCGACCAACCGCCGAACTCGGCGAGCTTCGCTCCGTGGGCCTCGTGCCACTCGTGCAGGGGCGAGACGTGCAGCCCCACCGGTTCACCGGCAGCGCCGTGCGTACCCTCGCTCATCCCTGCACCTCCGACCGAACGGCGATCCCGTGCCCGACGGGCTACCCTGACCATACTGGACCAGCACTCCGAGTAGGCAATCAACTGGAAGGCAACCATGGCGACGCAGCAGCAGCCCCTGTTCGATCCCTCGCGTTTCGATCCGAGCAGGGTCCGGCTTCCCGCCATCGAACTCACCCGGTCGATCGGCAAGGCGACCGACGTGGTCATCGGGATGATCAACCCACGCGGCCGGGCGACGCTCGTCGGTGCCCCACCCGAAGTCGAACGGGAGGCCTCGCGCAACGGCGGCCCGCTGCTCTCCCAGTTGCTCGACCAGGGAGCCCGGGCCGACCTGGACGTCGTCGCACTGCTCACGCTTCCTGGCGTCCGCGTGGTGGTGGTGGGTCTCGGGGACGACGTCGACCTCGCCCCGGAGGACCTGCGCAGGGCCGCAGGGATCGGCGTCCGGCGCATTTCGCAGATCGACTCGCCCACGCCCCACCGTGTCGCGATCAGCCTCGAGGCGACGACCGACACCCTGCTGCGCGCGGTCGCCGAGGGATCACTGCTCGCGACTCACACCTTCCGGAAGCTCACCCGCGAACCGGCGGCCCCGCGCATCGAATCCGTGTCGGTCATCGGCGGCGCCCGCTCCGGGCAACAGGCACTGGACGCCGGGCGGGTCTGCGCGGAGGCGGTCTGCGTCGCCCGGGATTGGGCCGACCTCCCGCCTAACCTGCTCGGCCCGGGAGAACTGGCCGATCAGACCCGATACTGGCTCAAGGACGCCCGCATCGACGTCGAGGTGCTGGACGAGAAGGCACTCGACAAGGCGGGCTTCGGCGGCGTCCTGGCCGTCGGCGGCGGCTCGGTACGCCCGCCCAGGCTGGTGCGTCTCGACTACCACCCCCGGGGAGCCCACCAGCACCTCGCCCTCGTGGGCAAGGGCATCACCTACGACTCGGGCGGCTACAACCTCAAGGGCGCCGAGAGCCTGTTCACGATGAAGCACGACATGGCCGGGGCAGCCGCCGTGATCGCCGCCACCCGGACCATCGCCGACCTCGGGCTGCCCGTTCACGTGACCACCTACGCCCCACTGGCGGAGTCGATGATCTCGGGCAGCGCCTATCGTCCCGGGGACGTCATCACGATGTACGACGGCACCACGGTCGAGAACGCCGACTCCGACTGCGAGGGACGCATCGTCCTGGCCGACGCCCTGGCCCGCGCCAACGAGGACTCCCCCGACCTGGTCGTCGACATCGCGACCCTCACAGGAGCCTGCGTCGTGGCGCTCGGCACCCGCATCGGAGGGTTGATGGCCAGCGACGACGCCACCGCGGATCGCCTGCTGGACGCCGCCGAGGCCGCCGGGGAAGAGTTCTGGCAACTGCCGATCACTCGCCACACGCGCAGCCTCCTGACCTCCGAGGTCGCCGACCTGCGATCGAAGCGTGACCGGTTCGGGGGTGCGACCTACGCAGGGGCGTTCCTGCAGCACTTCGTCGCCGAGGGCACCGCCTGGGCTCATCTCGACGTCGCCGGACCGGCGTGGAACCGGGACGCCCCGCACGACTACGTTCCCGCGCAGGCCACCGGCATGGGGGTACGCACGCTGGTCGCACTGGCCGAGGCGATGTCGCACTGAAGCGCCGGGCGCGGGTGCCCCGG
Source organism: Brooklawnia cerclae (assembly GCF_011758645.1). NCBI lineage: Bacteria > Bacillati > Actinomycetota > Actinomycetes > Propionibacteriales > Propionibacteriaceae > Brooklawnia > Brooklawnia cerclae. The sequence goes on from NZ_JAAMOZ010000001.1 coordinate 2,377,375, forward strand.
CGAGGTTCAGCGATGCCGGGCGTCCCAGTCGCGTTTGCGCTGGGGATAGGGCACGACACCTCCCTGATAGACCGGGATGCCCTGCTTGGCACAGAAGTCGTAGGCCCAGTCCGATGACGGGACGCCACGCCGCACCCATTCCCCGTCGTGGGCGACGAGCAGCAGCGAGGGACGGTTGAAGCTCGTGGGCGGCTCGACCCATGCCTCCACTCCCCGGCGACTGGCGATGAACGACATCAGGTAGTCCCTGGTGTCGTCGCCCACCTCCTGGTCTGCCCGGGCCGTGGCGGCCCTGCGCTGCGCGCGCCGGAAGAAGCGCCCTAGTGCGTTCACCTCACCATTATTGCCCGGGCCCCGCCGCCGGCCCGGGGCCGATCCCGGAACACCGGCGCACATCTGGTTGCGCTTCCTCCGCCAAGGGCGAACAAATACGGTCGGGGGCGGCCAACGCAGGGGCACATCACGAGCATTCGGGCTAGGCTGACCATCGTTACCGGCTGGCATTTCGAAGGAGAGCCCAACCCATGTCGACTGAAGTCACGTTGCCTGTACTGGGCGAGAGCGTCACTGAAGGAACCGTCTCTCGCTGGCTCAAGCAAGTGGGCGAGCACGTCGAAGTCGACGAGCCGCTGCTCGAGGTCAGCACCGACAAGGTCGACACCGAGATCCCCTCCCCGGCATCCGGCGTCCTGCTCGAGATCCGCGTCCACGAGGACGACGTCGCCCAGGTCGACTCCGTGCTCGGCCTGGTCGGTGACCCCAACGAGACCTCCGCCCCGGCACCGGCCCCCGCCGCGCCGGCACCGGAGCCTGCTCCCGCGCCGGTTGCCGTCCACGCCCCTGTGGCCCCCGCCCCGGCGCCCGCTGCCCCGGCCGCTTCGAGCGCCACCGAGGTGATCCTGCCCGCGCTGGGCGAGAGCGTCACCGAAGGAACCGTCTCCCGCTGGCTGAAGGACGTCGGCGAGCGCGTCGAGACCGACGAGCCGCTGCTCGAGGTCAGCACCGACAAGGTCGACACCGAGATCCCCTCCCCGGCATCCGGCGTCCTGCTCGAGATCCGCGTCCACGAGGACGACGTCGCCCAGGTCGGCTCCGTGCTCGGCCTGGTGGGCTCGCCCGACGCGGCCCCTGCCGCCGCCCCGGCACCCGCACCTGCGGCGCCCGCTCCGGCTCCTGCGCCGGTGGCCGCCGCCCCCGCACCCGCTCCGGTTGCCGCACCGGCACCTGCTCCCGTCGCCGCAGCCCCGGCCGCACCGGCACCTGCCACACCCGCCGTCGCCCCGCGTGCGACCAGCGACGAGCCCGGCCCCTACGTCACCCCGTTGGTGCGCAAGATGGCCACCGACTACGGCATCGACCTGGCCTCGGTGCAGGGCACGGGTGTTGGCGGACGCATCCGCAAGCAGGATGTCGTCGCCGCGGCCGAGGCCAAGAAGGCCGCCGAGGCCGCGCCCGCCGCCGCCCCGGCACCCGCTCTTGCTCCCGCGAGTGCTCCGGCCGCTTCGGCGGCTTCGGTTCCCGCACCCGACACATCGGGCAAGCGTGGCACCACCGAGAAGCTCAGCCGCCTGCGCAAGATCATCGCGTCCCGCATGGTCGAGTCGCTGCAGACCGCCGCTCAGCTCACGGCCACGGTCGAGGTCGATCTCACCGCGGTCAGCCAACTGCGCAACAAGGTGAAGAACGACTTCCGCAAGCGCGAGGGCACCGGCCTGACCTACCTGGCCTTCATCTCGAAGGCCACGGTCGAGGCACTGAAGGCGTTCCCGCAGATCAACGCCTCCATCGACACCGAGGCGGGCACCGTCACCTACCACGGTGCCGAGCATCTGGGCATCGCGGTCGACACGGAGCGGGGCCTGGTCGTCCCGGTCATCAAGAACGCGGGTGACCTGAACGTCGGCGGCATCGCCAAGCAGATCTCCGACCTCGCCGCCCGCGGGCGCGACAACAAGCTCGGGCCCGACGAACTGTCCGGTGCGACCTTCACGATCACGAACTACGGATCGGCGGGCACCCTGTTCGACACCCCGGTCATCAACCAGCCCAATGTCGGCATCCTCGGCACCGGGGCCCTCGTGAAGCGCCCGGTCGTCGTCCCCGATCAGTTCGGCAACGACACCATCGCGATCCGCGACATGATGTACCTCTCGCTGACCTACGACCACCGTCTCGTCGACGGGGCCCTGGCGGCCAGGTTCCTGTCGGCCGTCAAGGCCCGTCTGGAAGAGGGCGCCTTCGGCGGCGAGTTCGGCCTCTGATCACCCCACACTCCCGATCGAAGGACCCCGCGAGCCCATGGGCCGCGGGGTCCTTCGACGACGCGGCGACCGCAAGGGCGGACGGTGCAATGGCGCCGGCCGGGTGCCGCCAGCTAGCATGGGTGGCCGGACGCCGCACGGGCGTCCCACACGATCGTTGGACGAGGGCGAGCAGGCAACATGGCGAGGAGCGAGCGGGCGAAGGAGCTGGAGGCCAAGCAGAAGGCCGAGGCCAAGGCCCTGCGCGAGAAGAAGCGCAACTCTGACAACCCCCGTGACTGGGGTACCTTCCGGCAGATCAGGGAGAGCTTTCGCCTGACGAGCCAGGTCGATCCCCAGCTCAAGTGGTGGATCATCGTCGTCATCGCGGCCGGTGTCGTCATCGGGCTGGTCCTCGGGCTCGTCCTGGGCAGCCCTGGCTCCTTCACCTGGATATGGGGTCTGGTCCTCGGGCTCCTGTCGGGGGTCACCGCGTCCCTCTACATCCTCACCTGGCGGACGAAGAAGGCCACCTACCTGCGCTACAAGGGGCAACCCGGCTCGGGCGAGGTTCCCCTGTCGATGCTCAACAAGAAGAAGTGGACGAGCCAGCCGGTCATCGCGTTCACGAAGCGGCAGGACGTCATCCATCGCGTTGTCGGCGAGGGCGGCCTGGTGCTCGTGGGCGACGGCGACCCCGGACGCCTCAAGCCGCTGATGGCCACCGAGGTGCGCCGTCACCAGCAGGTGCTCTACGGCGTCGACGTCCAGACCGTCATCATGGGTGACGGCCCTGATCAGGTGCCGATGGAGAAGCTGACCAAGTACATCGAGAAGCTGCCGAAGGCCCTCGACACCGTGCAGGTGGAAGAGGTGAAGTCGCGGCTCAAGGCACTCGACTCCATGAAGTCCGCCGTTCCTCTGCCGAAGGGCCCCCTGCCCACGAACGCCAAGGGCTCGCGCCGCGCCCTGCGGGGCCGCTGAGGCCCCGCAGCGGACGCGCTCAGCGCTCGTCGGTGTCGTCGTCCAGCGATTCGAGCACCTCGAACGGCGACTCCAGGCCTTCACGCCAGGCCTCGACACCTTCCCGGACGGCCAGTACGGCCACCACGAGCGCCGCGACCGAGTCGGCCCACATCCAGCCGAAGAGGCTGTTGAGGAGCAGGCCGATCAATACGGTGCCCGACAGGTAGGAGCACAGGAGCAACTGCTTCGAGTCGGCTCGCACGCTCGCGGAGCCCAGTTCGCTCCCGGTGCGGAACTCGAACCATGCCAACCCGGGCATCACGATCAGGCTCAGGGTGGCTATCGCGATCCCGACCGGGCTGTGGTCGACCTCCCCCACCCCGGACAGGGCCGCGACGGCGTCGATCGTCACGTAGGCGGCGAGGGCGAAGAAGGCGATGCTGATCGCCTTGACCGCGGCCTTCTCCCAGCGTTCCGGGTCCTTGCGGGTGAACTGCCAGGCCACCGCGACGGCGGAGGCGACCTCGATCACCGAGTCGAGGCCGAACCCGATCAGCGCCGCGGACGAGGCCACCGCTCCGGCACCGATCGCCACCACGGCCTCGATCACGTTCCAGCTGATGGTGAAGGCCACGATGAGCTTCACCCGCCGGTTCAGACGGGCCCGGCGCTCGTCGGTCAGCACGTCGTTGCTCATCGGGTCTCCTCAGCGAGTTGTGTCTCCAGGCCGCACCCCGGGTCGAGGCAGGGCACCGATTCGTCCACGGTCAAGGTGACGTCCAGCAGATCGCTCAGTGCGGCCGCGAGGCGGTGATCGGCGATCTCGTACCTGGTCTTGCGCCCCTCCGGCTCGGCGACCACGATCCCGCATCCACGCAGACAGGCAAGATGGTTGGACACGTTCGTGCGCGTCAACCCGAGCCCGCGGGCCAGCTCGGCCGGGTAGCCCGGGCCGTCCAGAAGGCTCAGCAGGATGCGCGAGCGGGTCGGATCGGCCATCGCCCTGCCGAGGCGGTTCATCGCGTCCAATCGTGAAGCTATGGTCAGCATGCGCTGACTATACAGTCATCCCTGACCTACTGATCCGAAGGTCATCACGTGAACCGTGTCCCACGAGAGCAGGCCGATCGGCTCGCTCGAACCGGTAGTTCACGAACCCGTGACGAATGCTCACGAACTTGTAACACACGCCCTATGTACGCAGACCGGAACGAAAACATAGACTCCAGGCATGTTCAGGCAAGAATCAACAACTTCAGTCAAAAATAGTCATGCTCGCGACTGAACGGCAGGCACGGATCCTCCAGGCAGTCGCCGAGCGACGGATCGCCAGCACCGAGGCCCTTGCCTCCGAACTCCAGGTGTCGCCCGAGACCATCCGGAGAGACATCCGCACCCTCGACGATCAGGGCGCACTCCGCCGCGTACGCGGGGGTGCCGCGTCCACCACCATCACCAACGGCGAGCCGCTCATCGAGGAGCGCCAACTGTTGAACCGACCGGCAAAGGAAGCCATCGGGCGATTGGCGGCCGACCTGCTGGAGGACGGGCAGATGGTGATCCTCGACCTCGGAACCACTGCGATGGAGGTCGCCCGCGCCATGGCACCGGGCTTCCGGGGGGTCGTGGCGACCAACTCCCTGCTCATCGCCGGAGAACTCGCCGAACGCCACGACATCGAAGTGCTGGTGTGCGGTGGACGAGTTCGCGGCGGCGATCTGGCCCTGTCGAACGCCTTCTCGGTGGAGTTCTTCGCGCAGCTTCACGCCGACGTCGCGTTCGTGAGTTCGGGCGGGGTGTCGGCCGAGGAAGGACTCACCGACTTCTATCTCGACGAGGTGGCCACACGCCAGCAGATGCTGCGCAGCGCGCGACAGGCCTTCGTCCTCGCCGACTCCTCGAAATTCGGTGTGGTGGCCCCCTACGCGGTGGCCCCACTGGGATGCGAACTCGGCCTGATCACCGACCGCGTCCCCGATCCCGAACTGGAGCGAGCGATACGCCGGAGGGGAGGTGCCATCGTCTCTCCCTGATCCATCCGCTGATCCGCCCAGTACGCGGCGGTCGCACCGGAAACGAAGATCGGGTGACGCCTAGGAACGTCACCCGACCGGCAAGTCCCCACTCCCTCTCCCAAGGTCACAAGGAGCTTCCGTGTCCAATCCTGTCACACAATCGAAACAAACAAGCGGTGATGACGCCGACGCGCACATCGCGAACGCCGGCTACGCCCAACAGTTCAAACGCACCCTGGGCCATTTCGAGTCCTTCGCCGTGGCTTTCTCGTTCATCTCCATCACGACCGGCTTGTTCTCCACCTTCGGGGTGGTGCTCAACTCGTCCGGCCCGGCAGGCATCTGGACGTGGCCGATCGCGACCGTCGGCACCATCCTGGTCGCCCTCGTGTACGGCATGCTCGCCAGCCGGATCCCGCTCTCCGGATTCTCCTACCAGTGGGCCAGCCGTCTGGCCAACCCGACCGTGGGCTGGTGGTTCGGATGGGTGTCGTTCGCCTTCCTCACCAGCGTCACCATCTCGGTCGACTACGCCTTCTCCCAGGTGGCCCTGTTCCCCCTTCTCGGCTGGGAATACGACCCCCTGAGGGGCGCCATCACCACCGCTATCGTGATGGTCCTGCAGGCCGCGCTGATCATCTGGTCGACGCCGATCCTGACCAAGATCAACAACGTCGCCGTGGGCGCCGAGCTCACCGCCATGATCGGGCTCACCATCCTGATCACCGCAGCCGTGCTGATCAACGGCGGAGGCGACATCGGGAACTGGACGTCATCGGGCGTCGCCCCCTCGGAGGGCTATCTCGGCTGGCTCGGGCCCTTCATGATGGCTTTCCTCCTGGGGGCCTACACCCTGGTCGGCTGGGAGTCGTCGGCGAACCTGTCGGAGGAGACCAAGAACCCCAAGAAGGTGATCCCGCGGGCCATGGTGCGCTCGGTCATGATCTCCGGGATCGTCGGCACGCTGTTCCTGATGGCGATCTCGGCCGGTATGGGTGACGACGTCGAGGCGATCAGCGCGTCCACCTCGCCGGTGGCCGATATCATCGGACGGACCGTGGGCCACACCCTCGAGGTGATCCTGCTGGTCGTGGTGTGTGTCGCGATCTTCGCCTGCGGCCTGGTGATCATGACCTCCAACAGCCGGCTGATCTGGGCGATGGCCCGCGACGGCCGGGTACCGTTCGCCGAGACCTTCGCCAAGGTGCCGCGCGCAACGGGCGGCCCGGTGTGGGCCGCGGTCCTGGCAGCCGCCGTTCCGATCCTCATCACCCTCGGCTTCTACGCCAACAGCGACGCCCTGACCGGCTTCCTGGGGGCCGGGACGCTGATGCCCGCGATCCTGTACTCGGCGACGGTGGTGCTCTACATCACCACGCGGCACAAGTTCACCCATCATCCCGACGACTTCTCGCTGGGCAAATGGGAATGGCCCGTGGTCATCGGCGCCTGCGTCTGGCTGCTGGTCGAGCTGTCCATCCTGATCTTCCCCGCGGACTTCCGGATCGCCCAGTACTACGCCATCGGGACGCTGGTGGTCGGCGCGGTGGTCTTCGCCATCCTGTGGTTCACACGCCGCGACAAGCTGGTTGCCGAAGTGGGCTCGGGCGTGGACGCGCTATGACGGTTCTCGCCATCGATCAGGGCACCTCGGGCACGAAAGCGATCGTGGTCGATCCCGATCAGGGCGTCCTCGGTCTGGCCGAGGTCCCCGTTCACCCCGTGTACCTCGCCGACGGCGGGGTCGAGCAGGATCCCCAGGCCCTGCTCGACTCCGTCGTAGAGGCCGGCCGGCGTGCCCTTGCGGCCGCCGGCCGGCCGGCCGAGGTCGTCTCCCTGGCCAACCAGGGTGAGACGGTGCTGGCCTGGGACCCGGCGACGGGTCGTCCCCTCAGCCAGGCCGTGGTCTGGCAGGACGGACGGGCCGCCGGGATCTGCCAGGAGCTGGCGGATCGGCGCGACCTGGTGGAATCGCGGACCGGGTTGGCGCTGGAGGCCTACTTCTCGGCGCCCAAGATGGCCTGGCTACGACGCAACGTGACCACCAGCGGCGTGGTCACGACGACGGACTCCTGGTTGCTGCACCAGCTGACCGGGGAGTTCGTCACCGATGTCACCACGGCCTCGCGATCCCTGGTGCTCGACCTCGACCGCAGGGAATGGGACGCCGAACTGCTGGACGTCTTCGGGCTGGCCGCAGAGCCCCTGCCCCGGATCGTCGCCTGTGACGAGCCGCTGGGCACCACCGGGTTGTTCGGGGACGAGCTCGTCGTCGGCGGCCAGGTGGTCGATCAGCAGGCAGCCTTGTTCGCCCAGGGATGCCTGGCACCGGGACAGGCCAAGTGCACGTTCGGGACCGGCGCCTTCCTGCTGGTCAACACCGGCCGGGCGGCCCCGCGCTCACGAAACGGCCTGACCACCTCGGTGGCGTGGACGCTCCGCGGCGCCAGTGATTACTGCCTGGACGGGCAGGTGTTCACGGTCGCCTCGGCGGTGCGCTGGCTCACCGACATCGGGCTGATCGACGGACCGGCGCACCTCGACCCCCTGGCCGCGGACGGAGCCGGTGACGCGGTGTGCGTACCCGCACTGGCGGGGTTGGCCGCGCCCTGGTGGCGGGGCGATGCCCGGGCGAGCTTCGCCGGGATCGGTCTGGCGACCACCCGTGGGAACCTGGTCGCGGCCGTTCTGCAGGGCATCGCCGCGCAGATCGCCGAGCTGGCGGAGGTGGTCGAGCACGACCTCGGCGAGCCTCTCAGCGTCCTGCGTGTGGACGGTGGCCTGACGCGCAGTCGTGAGTTGATGCAGGCGACCGCCGACCTCTGCCAGATTCCCATCGAGGTGTATGCGTCCCCGCATGCCACCGCGCTGGGCGCGGCAGCCATGGGCCGGCTCGCGACACAACCGGAGCTCGCACCCGCCGACGTGGTGGGCGCGGGCGACCCGAGCGGCAGCTATCTGCCGCGATGGAGCGCCGACCAGGCCGCGGGCTTCCGCTCGCGCTGGCGACGATTGGCCGAAAGGAACCTGGAGGAAGTGAACATCGGTGGTTGAGTCCCAATCAACGGTCGAACCTGCCGAGAACGGATCGGCGCCCGGCGGCGCCGGAACCCCGCTCTTCGACGTGGTGGTCATCGGAGCGGGGGTGGTCGGCTCCGCAGTGGCCCGGGAACTGTCGGGTCATCGGCTCACCGTGGCGCTGATGGATGCCCGCCAGGACGTCGGTGATGTGACCTCGAAGGCGAACACCGCCATCCTGCACACCGGATTCGACGCCAAGCCCGGCAGCCTGGAAGCACGGCTGGTGCACGAGGGCTACGAGATGCTGGGCGCCTACGGCGAGAAGGTCGGTATCCCGATCGAACGAACCGGTGCCCTGCTGGTCGCCTGGAACTCCGAGCAGTTCGAGGCACTGCCCGGGCTGCGCGACAAGGCCGCGGCCAACGGGTACGACCAGACGTACCTGATCAACGCCGACGAGGTCTACGAGCGTGAGCCGCACCTCGGGCCCGGTGCCCTAGGCGGCCTGGTGGTGCCCGGCGAGTCGATCATCTGTCCCTGGACGACGACCCTGGCCTATGCCACCGAGGCGAAGTCCCGTGGGGCCGAGTTGCTGCTCGGCCGTCCGGTGACGGCCGTGGACGTGGGTCCCGAGGTGACGACCCTGCAGACACCGGCCGGGCCGGTCCGCGCCCGCTGGGTGGTCAACGCCGCCGGTCTCGGCAGTGATCACATCGATCGCGCCTTCGGGTTCGACCGGTTCACGGTCACCCCCCGGCGCGGGGAACTGTTCGTCTTCGACAAGCTCACTCGGACGATGGTCTCGGAGATCCTGCTGCCCGTCCCGACGTCGAGAGGCAAGGGCGTGCTGATCTCGCCGACGATCTACGGCAACGTGATGCTGGGCCCGACCGCCGAGGATCTCGAAGACCGCACCGACACCTCGACGTCGGCCGCCGGGTTCGCGATGCTGCTCGACAAGGGCGCGATGATCATGCCCGAGTTGCCCGGACGCGAGGTGACGGCCACCTACGCCGGCCTGCGGGCGGCCACCGAGCATTCCGACTACGTCGTCGAGGTGGACGCGGACAAGCGTTACCTCTGCCTGGGCGGCATACGATCGACCGGGTTGACCTCGTCCATGGCACTGGCCAGGCACGCGGCCGGACTGCTCGCCGGAGCCGGGCTGGGACTCGTCGCGGTGGAGCCCGGCGAGCTGCCGGAACCGCCCCACATGCCCTACATCGGGCAGGCGGGTGTGCGTCCGTACGCCGACCCCGCGAAGGTGGCCGCCGATCCGGCCTACGGAGAGATCGTGTGCTTCTGCGAGAGGGTGACCAGGGGCGAGATTCGCGACGCGCTGGCCTCACCCGTTCCCCCGTGCGACCGCGGGGGCCTGGCGCGCCGCACCCGCGCGACCAACGGGCGGTGCCAGGGGTTCTTCTGCGGCGCACATGTCGATGAACTGCTGGACGGAGGCAAGTGATGCCAGGGCGGACCACTCACAGCACGCGGGTCGCGATCATCGGCGGGGGGCCGGCGGGCCTCACAGCCGCGCGCGAACTGGCCGGATCAGGCGAGGTGCTGGTGCTCGAACGCGAATCCGACCTCGGCGGGATCCCGCGTCACGCCAACCACTGGGGCTACGGGGTGCGTGACCTGCGCCGGGTGATGACTGGGCCGGCCTATGCGCGCCAGTTGGCCAGGGAAGCGCTTTCCGCTGGCGCGACGGCCTGGACCTCGGCGATGGTCACGGGAATCGACGGGCGGAGTCTCGAGGTGACCTCGCCACGTGGCGTGGTCACGGTGGAGGCCGACGCGGTGGTGCTCGCGACCGGCGCACGCGAGCGCCCCCGCGCAGCCCGGCGCATCCCGGGCGATCGCCCGCGCGGGGTCTACACCACCGGGGAACTGCAGAACAGGGTGCACCTGCACCATCGCGAGATCGGGAAACGGATCGTGGTCGTCGGCGCCGAGTTGGTGAGCTGGTCAGCGGTGCTGACCCTGCGTCATGCGGGTGCCAGGGCCGTCCTGATGACCTCCAGCCGCCCGGCGCCGGAAACCTACGCCGCCGTGGCGCTGGCCGGCCGGGTGGCCTTCGGGGTTCCGGTCGCCACCGACACCACCGTGGAACGCGTCATCGGCAAGGGGCAGGTCGAGGGGGTCGAGGTGCTCGATCACCTCAGCGGACGCAGACGGGTGGTCGCCTGCGACGGCGTGGTGTTCACCGCCGATTGGATACCCGACCACGAGCTGGCGGTGGACCTCGGCCTGGAGCTGGAGCCCGCCTCGCTGGCGCCACGGGTGGACACCGCGCTGCGGACCGGGCAGCCGGGGATATTTGCGGCCGGGAACCTGCTCCACCCCGTCGACACCGCCGACAACGCCGCACTGGACGGACGCCACGTCGCCCGCAGCGTCGAACGCTGGCTGGCCGGCGCGACCGAGGAGACCCCCGGCGTGGGGCTCCTCGTCGAGGAACCGCTGCGGTGGATGGCGCCCGGCCTGCTGAGGCCCGGCGACCCGGCTCCGACGAGGGGCCGCTACCTGGCCTGGGTGAACGAGTACCGCCGCTTCCCGACCGTGGTCGCACGCCAGGCCGGACGAGTCGTCGGACGCGTCCGGACACCGTGGCCTGCGGCTCCGGGACGGGTTTTCCGGATCCCCGCATCGGTGCTCGAAGGCGTCGATCGCCGTGGCGAGGAGGTTCGGATCAGCCTGGGCTAGGAAGGCGTCCCCGTAGCCGTCACCCGGCCTCCCCCGGCTCGACGATCAGCCGATATCCCATGCCTGCCTCGGTGATCAGATAGCGGGGGTTGCCGGGGTCGGGCTCGAGCTTCTTGCGCAACTGTGACACGTAGAGCCGCAGGTAACCCGTGTCGCTGACGTGCTCGGAACCCCAGATGCTGGTGAGCAGGGTCTGACGCGTGACGAGCCGTCCCGGATTGCGGATGAGCAACTCCAGCACCTGCCACTCGGTCGGCGTGAGGCGAACCTGGTGCACCTCGTCACCGATGGTCCTGGTGACGTTCTGGAAGGCAAGGTCGACGGTGACATCACCCAGCTTCACGACAGGCGCCGCGTCCTGCTGGGGCAGCCGCCGTGTGAGCGCACGGATGCGGGCGAGGAGTTCTTCCACGGAGAACGGCTTGGTGACGTAGTCATCGGCACCCGCGTCGAGCGCCTCGACCTTGTCCGTCGCACCGGACCGTCCGGAGACGACGAGTATCGGAGCCTCCGACCACCCCCGGATGCCGTGGATCACCTCGATCCCGTCGAGTTGCGGCATACCGAGGTCGATGAGGAAGATGTCCGGGCGGTGGTCGATCGCGGCGGCGATCGCCTTGGCCCCGTCTGTGGCCGTGATGATCTCGTATCCCTTTGCCCTGAGAGTGATCCGCAGGGCCCGCAGGATCTGCGGGTCGTCATCGGCGATGAGAATCCTCATGGTTCGCCGCCTTCCTCGTCGTGGTCGGGTTTTCTGTCACCGATCCGCGCAGTGGTGGGCAGGGACACGACCATCGTGAGCCCTCCCCCGGGGGTGTCCTCCGGCAGCAGGGTGCCTCCCATTCCCTCGACGAACCCCTTCGAGAGCGCCAGGCCCAGACCGAGGCCGGTCGTGTTGTCGGTGTCACCGAGGCGTTGGAAAGGGACGAAGATGTCGTCGCGTCGCTCCGGCGGGACGCCGGGGCCGTGGTCGACCACGCGGATCTCGACAGTGTCGGCGAACGCGCTGGTCGTGATACGGATCCTCCTGCCGGCAGGCGAGTGCCTCACCGCGTTGGCCAGCAGGTTGACGATGACGCGCTGCAGGAGCACGGGGTCGGCCGACACCGGCGGCAGTTCCGGGTCGAGGTCGATCTCGACCTGACCTGGCCCGAGACCCAGTTCGTCCAGGGCCGGGACGATCGCGTCGGCCGGGTCCACCGCCGCGGGCAGCACCGCGAGCACCCCGGCCTGCAGCCTGCTGACGTCGAGCAGATCCGTGACCAGCGATGCGAGCGTGGTCAGGCTCTCGTCGGCAGTCGCCAGGAGTTCGTCCCGGTCCCCGTCGCTGAGCGAACTCTTCGCGGCACGCAGTCCGCTGACCGCCGCCGTCGCGGCGGCGAGAGGTCGCCTCAGATCGTGACTGAGCGCCGACAACAGTGCACTGCGCACCCGATCGGAAGCCGCGAGAGGTGCGACCTCACTGGCGACCTCCTCCAGGTCGCTGTGCTCCAGCGCGGCGTCGATCTGGGCGACGATGACCGTCAGCAGCCGACGCTCGGATGCCTTGAGATCCGCGCCATGCAGTTCGAGGACGGCGCGCTCGCCGACGGGGACGGTGACGCGATCACCACCGGCGGCCGGTGCTCCGCCGGTATCCGGCGTCTCGCTGGCCGCGAGCACGGCATCACCGGCGAGCAGGCGTACCCCGTCCAGCCCGAACGCCTCCCTGGTCTGCTCGACCAGGGCCGGCAACGCGTCCTGGCCGCGTAGCACGCTGCCGGCCACGGTCTGCAACAGTTCCGACTCGGCCGCCGACCGGCGGGCGGCCCTGGACTGCCGAGCAGCCCGGTCGACGACGAAGCTGACCAGCACCGCGATGAGGACGAAGAGCCCGATCGTCAACAGGTGCACGGGCTCGGCGACGGCGATCGTGCGGTAGGGCTCGATGAAGAAGAAATCGAGGGTGATCCCGGAGAGCACGGCCGCGAACAGAGCCGGCCAGATGCCGCCGACGAGGGCGACGACCACGACGAGGAGCTGGTAGCCCAGTACGTCACTGGCGATCGCCCCCTCGCTGCGTGACGCCAGCAGAAGCCACGTCAGCAGGGGGCCACCGGCCACAGCGAGGCCGAACCCGGTGATGCGGCGCCTCATGCTCAGGGACCCACCGATCCTCGGAAGGGTGAACCGGCCCCCTGCCGCCGCGTGATTGACGATGTGGACGTCGATGTTGCCCGCTTCGCGGATGACGGTGGCGCCGACATCCGGGCCTGTGAGCGCGGCTACGAAGCGCCCACGCCGACTGACGCCGATGACAAGCTGCGTGGCGTTCACAGACTTGGCGAAGTCGACGAGGGCGCTCGGGATGTCGTCGCCGACCACCTCGTGATAGCTGCCACCGAGGCCCTCGACGAGGGCCCGCTGATGCGCGAGTGCGGCCGGGTTCGCTGCGCGCAGCCCGTCCTGGCTGGCCACATGCACGGCCAGCAACTCTCCCCCGGCGGATCGAGCCGCGATGCGGGCACCGCGCCGTATCAGGGTCTCCCCCTCCGGACCACCGGTGAGGGTGACGACGACGCGTTCGCGAGCCTCCCAGGTGCTGTCGATACCGTGCTCCGCGCGGTAGTGGATGAGCGCTTGGTCGACCTCGTCGGCGAGCCACAGCAGAGCGAGCTCGCGCAGCGCGGTGAGATTGCCCAGCCGGAAGTAGTTGGACAGGGCTGCGTCGATGCGCTCGGCCGGGTAGATCAGACCGCCGGCGAGCCGGTCGCGTAAGGCCTGGGGAGCCAGGTCGACGACCTCCACCTGGTCTGCCGCACGCAGGAACTCGTCGGGGATGGTCTCGCGCTGCGGGACACCTGTGATCTGTTCGACGACGTCGTTGAGCGATTCGATGTGCTGGATGTTGACGGTCGAGATGACGTCGATGCCCGCGGCGAGCAGCAGCCGCACATCCTGCCAGCGTTTCTCGTTGCGGGAGCCGGGAGCATTGGTGTGCGCGAGTTCGTCGACCAGGGCGATGCCGGGCGCGCGTGCGAGCACCGCGTCGAGGTCCATCTCCATCAGCTCGATTCCGCGGTGGGTGGTCCTCCGCCGCGCGACGGCCTCCAGGCCGTCGGTCATCGCGGACGTCGCGGGGCGTCCGTGGGTTTCGACGACCGCCACCACGACGTCCTTGCCCTCCCCGAGGAGTCGCCTGCCCTCCTCGAGCATCGTGTAGGTCTTGCCGACGCCGGGGGCAGCCCCCAGGAGCACTCGGAGCCTCCCCCGTTCCGACACGATCAGCCCTCCAGCTCGTCCAGAGCCAGATTAAGCTCCAGGACGTTGACCGTGGGCTCGCCGAGGAAGCCGAGGACGCGCCCCTGGGTGTGCGACTCCACAAGCCCCCGAACCTGATCGACCGGCAGGCTTCGCTCACGGGCGATCCGGTCGGCCTGCAGGAGCGCGTACTCGGGGCTGATGTCCGGATCCAGGCCGGAGGCCGATGCCGTGACCGCATCGGCGGGCACTTCGTCGGGCGACACACCGTTGAACTCGGCCACCTGTTCCCTGCGCGCCTGGATCGCCGCGACCAGGTCCTCGTTCTCCGGCCCCTGGTTCGAACCCGAGGACGCGCCCCCGTCGTAGCCGTCGCCGGCCGCCGATGGGCGGGGCTGGAAATACTGCGGCAGCGGGTTCCCTTCGGCATCGGCGAAGGACTGCCCGATGAGGCTCGAGCCCACGACCTGGCCGGTGGCGTCCTCGACGAACGAGCCGTTCGCCCGATCGCCGAGGAACACCTGCCCGATGCCGGTGATGACGAGCGTGTAGGCGATCCCCGACAGCACGGTGAGGACCGCCATGGCGCGCACCGAGGCGACAAGCGTGCGGGCGACCGGACGAATGAGAGCGTTCATGTTCACGATTCCTTTGTTCCTGGTCAGAACCCGGGGATGAGGCGTACGACCAGGTCGATGAGCCAGATTCCGGCGAACGGTGCGGCGATTCCCCCGACGCCGTAGATCAGCAGGTTGCGGCTGAGGATTCGCGACGCGTTCATCGCCCGATACCGCACTCCCCTCAGAGCGAGCGGAATGAGGAGGACGATGATGATCGCGTTGAAGATGATCGCCGACAGCACCGCGGAGGCCGGTGAGTGGAGTCCCATCACGTTGAGCACGGCGAGCCCGGGGAATGCTCCCATGAACATCGCCGGGATGATCGCGAAGTACTTCGCGACGTCGTTGGCGATCGAGAAGGTCGTGAGGGCCCCGCGGGTGATGAGCAACTGCTTGCCTATGCGGACGATGTCGATGAGCTTGGTCGGGTCGGAGTCGAGGTCGACCATGTTTCCCGCTTCCTTCGCCGCCGAGGTGCCGGAGTTCATCGCAACGCCGACGTCGGCCTGCGCCAACGCCGGTGCGTCGTTCGTGCCGTCGCCGGTCATCGCCACCATGTTGCCGCCCGCCTGCTCCTTGCGGATGAGAGCGAGCTTGTCCTGCGGGGTGGCTTCGGCGAGGAAATCGTCCACGCCGGCCTCTTCGGCTATCGCAGCAGCAGTGAGCGGGTTGTCACCCGTGATCATCACCGTGCGGATTCCCATCGAGCGCAACTCGGCGAAGTTCTCCTTGAGCCCCTCTTTGACAACGTCTTTGAGGTGGATCACTCCGAGCACACGCGCGTCCCCATCGGCCTTGCGAGCCGCGACCACCAGCGGGGTTCCCCCGGTTCGCGAGATGTGCTCGGTGTGCTCGGCCAGTTCCGACACGGTGCTGCTGGGGACGCGGACTCCCTCCTGTTCGAGCCAGGCAGTGACTGCTGAGCCGGCGCCCTTGCGGATCTGTGTCCCGTCGATCAGGTCGAGCCCGGACATGCGGGTCTCCGCGGTGAAAGGCACGATGTCGCCCTGCGAGCTGGTGCCCGCGTCCACGCCCTCGACCTTCGCCAACTCGACGATCGACGTGCCCTCGGGTGTGGGATCGGCCAGGGACGACAGCGCCGCGGCGCGGACGAGTTCGTCCGGCTGGACGCCGCCGAGCGGAACGAAGGCGGTCGCCCGGCGGTTGCCGTAGGTGATCGTGCCCGTCTTGTCGAGCAGGAGGGTGGTGACGTCCCCCGCCGCTTCGACCGCGCGGCCGGACATCGCGAGCACGTTGCGCTGGACGAGCCGGTCCATGCCCGCGATCCCGATAGCGGACAGCAGCGCCCCGATCGTCGTCGGGATGAGGCAGACGAGCAACGCGACCAGCACGGCGATGTTCACGGGGTCCGCGGCGTAGGAAGCGATCGGGTTCACGGTGAGCACCACGACGAGGAAGACGATCGACAACGCCGCCAGCAGGATGCTCAGCGCGATCTCGTTCGGGGTCCTCTGCCGTTGGGCGCCTTCCACCAGGGCGATCATCCGGTCGACGAACGTCTCGCCGGGTTGTGAGGTGACCCGCATCACGATCCGGTCGGACAGCACCCGGGTGCCACCGGTGACGGCCGAGCGATCTCCACCGGATTCCCGCACGACAGGCGCGGACTCCCCGGTGATGGCCGACTCGTCCACCGAGGCGATGCCGCAGACGATGTCACCGTCACCGGGGATGAGCTCACCGGCGGAGACCACGACGACGTCGTTCAGGCGCAGGTCGGCCGAAGCGACGTCCTGCCACGGGGTGTCCGCCGCAGCGGGATCGGTCGCCGCGTCGTACCGGACGATTCTGTGCGCGACGGTGCTCGTTCGTGTCCGGCGCAACGAGTCGGCCTGGGCCTTACCACGGCCCTCCGCCACCGACTCGGCGAGGTTGGCGAACAGGACCGTGAGCCACAGCCAGACCGCGATGGCCCACACGAATCCCGGTGGCACGGCCGTGGCGTCGGCGGCCACGGCACCCGCGAGGGGCTCGGCGACCGCCAGGCAGGTCGTGAGCACGGCCCCCGTCCAGACCAGGAACATCACGGGATTGTGCCATTCCTGCCGTGGATCGAGTTTGCGGATGGCACCGGGTAGAGCCGCCCAGATCTGTGTCCAGGTGAAGGCGCCACCGGGTGTGCGAGCGCCCTTGGACGAGTGCTCGAGAGACCTTGTGATTGTCGACATGGTTACGCCAGCCCTTCTGCCAGCGGCCCGAGCGCGAGCACCGGGAAATAGGTGAGAGCCGTCACGATGACGATGACGCCCAGCAGCAGGCCGATGAACTGTGGCCGATGCGTCGGCAAGGTGCCGCCGGTCACCGGGACCCTGTCCTGACCCGCTAGCGAACCTGCCAGGGCGAGCACGAGCACCATGGGGACGAAGCGCCCGAGCAGCATCGCCACACCGAGCGCCGTGTTCAGCCACGGTGTGTTGGCCGTGATTCCTGCGAATGCCGAACCGTTGTTGTTCGCCGCCGAGGTGAAGGCATAGAGCACCTCGGTCAGGCCATGGGTTCCCGGGTTCCAGATCGATGTGCCCGTGACTTCGTCCCGCACCCCGGGTAGCGCGAAGCTCAACGCCGTCCCGGCCAGGACGAGCGTCGGGGTGACGAGTATGTACAGGCTCGCGAGCTTCATCTCGCGCGGGCCGATCCGCTTGCCCAGGTATTCCGGGGTGCGGCCGACGAGCAGGCCCGCGATGAACACCGCGATGACGGCAAGGATCAGCATGCCGTAGAGGCCGGAGCCGACACCGCCGGGAGCGACCTCGCCCACCATCATGTTCAGCAGCGGCATCATGCCTCCGAGGGCCGTGAAGGAGTCGTGCATGGAGTTGACGGCTCCCGATGACGTGAGGGTGCTCGTCGTCCCGTACAGCGTCGAACCGACAACGCCGAATCTCGTCTCCTTGCCTTCCATCGCTCCGCCGGCCAGTTGTGGCGCGGTGCCGCCGGCCGACAGCTCGAAGGCCGTGAGCGCAACGAAGGAGACGACGAACAGAACCGTCATGGTCGCGAGGATCGCGTACCCCTGCCGGTTGTCGCCGACGATCCGGCCGAAGGCACGCGGCAGCGAGACGGGGATCACCAGCATGAGGAACACCTCGAAGAGGCTGGTCAGGGCGGTCGGATTCTCGAAGGGGTGGGCGGAGTTCGTGTTGAAGAATCCACCGCCGTTCGTGCCGAGCAGTTTGATCGCCTCCTGGGAGGCCACCGGGCCACCCGGGATCGTCTGCGTCGTCCCGGCGAGGGTGGTCACGTCGGTGAAACCACTGAAGTTCTGGATCACACCGCCGATCATCAGCACGACGGCGCCGATCACCGCGATCGGCAGGAGGATGCGCGTGGTCCCGCGGACGAGGTCGACCCAGAAGTTCCCGATCATGCCTGATCGCCGGGACGCGAAGCCCCGCACCAGAGCGATCGCCACAGCGATACCCACCGCGGCGGACGCGAAGTTCTGCACCACGAGGCCGGCGAACTGGACCGTGTAGCCCAACGTCGCCTCGGGCGAGTACGACTGCCAGTTCGTGTTGGTCACGAACGAGATCGCCGTGTTGAACGACAGGTGCTCGCTCGGGGCGGACAGGCCCAGCGAATACGGCAGCCACTGCTGGAAACGCTGCAGCAGGTAGAGGACCAGCGCCCCGACCAGGGAGAACGCCAGGACGCTGCGCAGGTAGGCCTGCCAGCTCTGTCCGGAGCGAGGGTCGACGCCGATAAGCCGGTAGAGACCCCGCTCGATCTTCCAGTCCTTTTCGGAGGTGTAGACCCAGGCCATGTAGTCGCCGAACAGCCGGTATGACAGGCCGAGGACGACGGCAACGCTCGCCAACGCGGCGAGAGCGAACAACCATTCCATCAGAACCGCTCCGGTCTCACCAGGGCGAAACCCAGATACACCAGGGCCGCGACACCCAGGACTGCGGCCGCTGCTTCGAAGACGATCACAGTTTGTCGACCGCCTTCCCGATGAAGCCGACCATTGCGAACAGGGCGATCACGCCCACGAGGTAGACGAGGTCGAGCACGAGAGATCTCCATCTGGAGCACCGCGGTCTGCCCGGTTGGGGACCGCACGCCCCGCAGGGCGCACTGCCTGATCAAACACCGCGTCAAGCGGCCGATCCCCGGTCCTAACGGAATGCATACGGGTTCGCCTGGGACGCTAACGCCCGGCTTACGGGCCTGGCCGTCTTCCCTCCCCGACGACCGGGTCAGGTCTGTTCACCAGCCGAGCGCCCGGGCAACCATCTCGACGTCCTCGGCGTCGTTGAAGATGTGGAGCGCCACACGCACCCTGCCGTTGCGTCCGGACGCCGTGATGCCGGCCTCGGCCAGCCGCGCGAGGCTTCGTCCGCCCGCATCGGGCCAGGTCACGATCGCACTGGGACGGGTCGGAGCGGGCAACCCCGCCTTCACCCGCAGGGAAGCCGCCAGCGCGGTCGTGTAGGCATACACCTCGGCCGGGTCGAGACCCGCGAACAGCCCGAGGGCGGGCTCGGCGCCGACGAAGACAGGCCAGGCCGGAGACACGTCGAAACGCCGTGCATCGTGGCCGCCGTAGCACGAGGCCCACGGGTCCTCGCCGGCGTACCAGCCGGCGTACACCGGCCGCAGGTCACCGACGAGTTCGTCGCGAAGGACGAGGAAGGCCACACCGCGGGGCGCGCAGAGCCACTTGTAGGCGTGGCACACCACCGCGTCGAACATCGTTGCGTCGACGGGAAGCCACCCGACGGCCTGGGTGGCGTCGCAGAACGTGCGTGCGCCGCGTTCCCGTGCGGAGCGCGCGACGGCCTGCGCGTCGGCCACTTCCCCGGTGGCTGACTGGACCAGTGAGAACGAGACGAGCTCCGTGGTCGACGTGATCGCGTCGGCCAGCGCGGGCAGTTCGGCGAACCGCACGTGGATGCCTCGTCCGGCGTGGACGAAGGGAAGGATCATCGAGGAGAAGTCGTCGCGAACGCACAGCACCTCCGCGCCGTCGGGAAGGCCCGCCGCCACCAGGCCGGCCACCACCGACGTCTGGGAGGCGATCGCGACGGCCGAGGCGTCCACCCCGACCAGGTGGGCGAAGTGCTCGCGACTACGCTCGATCGCCTCGGAGTAGACGCGCATGTCGGGCCCGGTCGTGGTGACGCGGTCGAGGTCGTTGCGCATCGCCTCGCGTGTGTCGCGCGTCCACAGACCGCTCGTGCAGGCGGCGAGGTACCCGCGCCCGCCGAGGAAGCTCGCTTGGGCAATGTCGAGGTCTGGTGCTGCTGAGCGGTCGTGATCGTCATGACCTCAGTCTCGGAGGACATGGAACATAACTCCAGAACAGATTTCCAATCAAAAGCATCACCCAGTGTTATGTTTTCGGCATGAGCATGGACGACCTCGTCGCCGACATCGACCTGCAGGCGCTGCGAGTGGTGCGTGCGATCGGCGACACCGGATCGATCACCGCGGCCGCCGAGTCGCTCGGCTACAGCCAGCCCGCCGTCAGCCAGCAGATACGCCGCCTCGAGGGGCGCATCGGAATGGCCGTCGTCGAGCGCGTCGGGCGGAGCGTGCGCCTGACACAGGCCGGACGCGTCCTCGCGCAGCACGCCGGCGACATCGCCAGGACGCTGGAGGCCGCGGCCGGGGAACTGGCCGAGCTACGCGGCTCCCACACAGGGCACGTGCGTCTCGCCGGGTTTCCTTCCGCGTCGCCGACGATCGTCCCTCTGCTCCTGGCCGATGTGACCGGGCAGCATCCCGGGATCACGGTGACCTACGTGGAGGCGGAGCCGCCCGAGGCGGTGGCCGCCGTGCGCGAGGGCCGCGCCGACGTCGCGCTGACCTTCAGCTACCCCGGCGACCGGGACGATCCGCACGGGGACAGTGCGCACGGCCTGGCCGTCCACGCGATCGGATACGACGAACTGTTCCTCGTCGTCCCGGAGGACGACGGCATGGCGACTGCGACGACTGCTGCCGACGTCCGCGCATTCGCGGACGCGGACTGGATCGCCGGGTGCCCCCGCTGCCGCGGGCACCTGCTGGAATTGTGCGGACGCGCCGGCTTCGTCCCCCGCATCGCTTTCGAGACCGACAACATCGTCGCGGTGGAGAGCCTGGTCGCCCGGGGCACCGGCGTCGCGACGCTCCCCCGCCTCGCGGTGGAGTCCTTCCCCGTGATCCCCGGCGTGCGGACGCTCCCGCTGCCACACGCGGAAAGGCGGACACTGCATGTCGTCACCGCGCGTGGCGCCGACCGAGTGCCTCCGATCCGGGTGGTTCTGGCCGCGCTCGGGCGCGCCACGCGCCAGGCCGGTGCCGGGACGCCAGTGGCGCGAGGTGCTTCAGGCCCCGCCCGTCCCGAACGGACGTGACCACCACGTAGGAACAATCTGTATTTCTATGAAATAGCTATCCTCAAAACTAAAGGAATTATTGAGATTTGCGATATGCTCGCCGTCGTGAACCAAGGTCGCCAAGCCCCTCGCCGACTGCTCGAAGCCACGGCCTTCAAGCAGTCCGGCTACTTCACGGCCGCCCAGGCCAAGGAAGTGGGCTACACCTACCAGGCGCAGAAATACCACGTGGACGCCGGCAACTGGGTCCGTGTCGATCGTGGCCTGTTCCGGCTGCCCAGTTGGCCGTCCGACCTCGATGACCAGTATGTCGTCTGGACGCTGTGGAGCCGCGGTCTGGGCGTCGTCTCGCACGAGTCCGCACTGCGCGTCCATGGGCTCTCCGACGTGGATCCGGCTCAGGTGCATCTGAGCGTGCCGCCGGGTTTCAAGGCCAAAGATGCAATGGTGATGACCCACCACCAAGTCGTGCCGCCGGAGGACACTGAGCAACGCCGCGCCTGGACGGTGACGAGCCCCCTGCGCACTCTGGCGGATGTGAGTGCTGGCAACCTGTCGCAGGAGCACATCGATCAAGCGGTGGCCGATGCCATGGAACGAGGCATGGTCACCCGCCGGTCGATCCTCCGACGTACGGCCGAGCTTCCCGAACGCGCTGCCCTTCGTCTCGAACGTGCCCTCACAGCAATGGAGCATCATGGCGACATCTGAAGAAGCCCAGCGGATCAACCAGCGCATCAAGAGCGCCGCCCGGAATACGGGAATCCCGGTTACCCGCCTCCGCAGCCGCATCGCGTTCCAACGAGTTCTCGCCCGGCTGGCCCTCGACCACGCCTGGGTACTCAAGGGCGGTTTCAGCCTCGAGATGCGTCTCGGGCTCGTTGCCCGCTCGACCAAGGACCTCGACCTGTGGCGCCTGAGCGCCCCGATCGGCAGTGCGCTCGATCTTCAGGACACCCTGGATGAGGCGCTGAGTCGTGATCTTCTGGATGGCTTCACTTTTCACGTGGGTCTGCCGCGGCAGATGCGGATCCAGGACGCCGAACCGACCACCTGGCGGATACCCATCCGCGCGTTCTACAGCGGATCGCTGTTCACCGAGGCCACCATCGACGTTGTCACCACCGACAACGCGTCATCCCACGAGACCGAGCTTCTGCACATCGAACCGGCCGTCGTGGGTGAGGCTTTTTCGATCAGTGCACTTGGTCTCGATCGGCACGCCGCGGAAAAATATCACGCTTGCGTGCGCGTCTATGCCAACGACCGCCCCTCGACCCGGGTGAAGGACCTGGTCGACCTTGTCCTGCTCATCGAGGGTGAGTGGCTCCGTCCGGCGAAACTCGGGGCCGCCGTGCGGCGAGTCTTCCGGGAACGAAACAACATCGACCCACCCGGCTCGCTCCCCGATCGGCCACCTGCCGATTGGGAGCGCACTTACGCCAGCTTGGCCCGGGAGACCGGGGCAACCGTCGCCGACGTCGAGGAGGCGTGGGCCCTGGCATCGAGGACCTACATTCTTGCTCTGGAGCAGGAGGGCGAGGAACGAGTTCTTCGATAGAAAAGCACCACCAGGAGCACCTCGGTGAAGGCATACCCGGCTCGGATCAGTTGCACGGGGCACACGTCGAACCACTATCATGGCCGCATGTTCATCCTTTCTTGCCTACCCTGCCCACCGGGCGGGTGTAGCACCGGAAGGAACAAACTATGGCCGAACACGCCTGGCCTCTGAAGAACAAGCTCCCTGCGGACTACGTACAGTTCACCAAGAGCGATCTGGTCGAGTTTCTGGATCTGATCGAGGATGACGAGACGCCGGTCTGGATCGACAACTACTGGCAGATCAAGCAGCAGATCACGCAGCGTCCCATTGAGTTGCTCTACATCTCTGAGGACGGCGCCCACTTCGCATAGCGAGCGGATCGAGTTCGGACGACACGTCGTCGCTCGCGCACGGCTCCGCGTTGATAGCGTGGAGCCGTGACGCAGACCGCTTACGCGGCCTTCTTCCCGGCCGCGAGGCAGAGCGCGGCGGCGCTGGAGCCGCAGGAGAGTTGGTGGCCTTGGCGCGGGCACCGGGTGCACGTAGCCCGCGCACGACGTCCGGACGCCGCTGCCCGTGTGCTGGTGGTACACGGCGCGGGCGGACACAGCGGCGCCGTGTGGCCACTGGCGGCTCTGCTGGCCGACCGTGGGTTGGACGTCGCCGCGGTGGACCTTCCCCTCTACGGACGCACTGTCTCCCCCGATCCGAACGGGGTGCGCTACGGCGACTGGGTGGATCTGCTTGTCGATCTGGTCGCTGCCGAGCGCGACGCACGCCCGCTCGTCCTGCTGGGCGCGAGCATCGGCGGCATGCTCGCCTACGAGGTCGCTGCGCGCAGTGACGACGTGGACGCCGTCGCGGCGACCTGCCTACTCGATCCTCGGGACTGGCGCGCCCGTGCGCGCATGACGCGCTTCGGGATCCTCGGAGTGCTCGCCGGCCCGCTGACAGGGCTCACGCGTGGACCGTTCGCCAGGACGACGATCCCAGTGAAGTGGGTCGCCAACCTGTCGAGGATGAGCCGCAACCCCAACCTGACCAGGCTGTGCGCCGGCGATCCTCGCGGAGGCGGCGCCCGGGTGCCGATCGGCTTCCTCACCTCGTACCTGGGGTTCCGTCATATCGCGCCGCGGGCGGCGTCCACACCGATGACGCTCGTACACCCGGCCGAGGACGCCTGGACGCCGGTCGAGCTCAGCGTCCGGGTGCTGCGGCGGGCCGTCGCATCCACCACGCTGGTCCTGCTGCGCGAGTGCGGGCATTTCCCTGTCGAGGAACCAGGCCTTACCGATCTGATCGACACGATCGTCTCGCTCGCGGCGGATGTCGCGTCCCCTCGCTAACGCCTCCCGCACTCAATCCGCGGATGAAATCTGTTGGTGCGGACGAGATCTCGTCCGCACCAACAGATTTCATCCGCGACTGCGATGCGCGTTCGCAGTTGCGCGTTCGTAGTTGCGCGTTCGCACAGCGTCCGCCCGATCACCGAGCCCGGTCAGCAGCAGCCGGACGACACGTTGTCCTCGTCGAACCGGGCGCGAGCACGCCAGAACTCACGTCCGGTCATCGGCTCGTGGTCCGGGTGCTCCCGTCGATGGCGTTCGAGGTAGCGGTCGTAGGCGGACTCGCCCGTGAAATCACGCCACAGCACGCGTGCGGTCGCCACGGTCTCCCGGAAGCGTGCCCACGCGTGCCGCACGCGAGGCGGACGAGTCCCGCCCACGACCGTGCTCATCTCACCGTCCCCGGGATCATGCGACGGGAGCCTCCCGGTCGTCCGGCGAACCACCCGACGGCGGGCCGCCGTGCGTCCTGCGCCCCGGTATCAGCGCCGGATCACCGACGATCTCGTACTCGGCGACGAGCTTCTTGTCGAGCGGCGAGGCGATCAACGTCACCGGCGCGTAGAAGTTCGACTCCTGGTGCGGATCCTCCGACGTCGTGGTGTCGTGAGTGCGCAGCGTCTTGACGACGCGCAGGACCGCGCAGACGATGACGAACGCCACGGCCACCAGGAAGACGGCGGACAGCGTCCCCTGGATGAAGGTGTTGCGGACGATGGCCTTCTGGATGCTGATCTTGTCGGGATCGGTGAGCGTGGACAGGAGCGCGCGGGCGTCACGCCACTGCTGCCAGTAGCCCACCTTCGGATCGGTCGAGAAGATCTTCTGCCACGAGGCCGTGAAGGTCACCGCGGTGTCGAACAGGAACGGCACCAACGGGATCCACACCCACCGGGTGTATCCCTTGCGGACCACGATGACCGTGACCACCAGCAGCGCGACAGCGGCTATCAGCTGGTTGGCGATGCCGAACAGCGGATACAGCGTCTGGATGCCGCCGCGTGGGTCGGTGACACCCATGAGGAGCAGCGATCCCCACGCCGCGACCACCAGGGCGGTGCACATCCACGCACCCGGGCGCCACGAAGGGTCCCTGAACCGCGGTACGAGGTTGCCCACCGCGTCCGAGACCTGGAAACGCGCGACGCGTGTGACCGCGTCGACGGCCGAGAGGATGAACAGCGCCTCGAACATGATCGCGAAGTGGTACCAGAAGCCCATCATCGTCCGGCCCCCACCGATCTGGTGGAGGATGTGCGCGATGCCGACCGCCAGGGTCGGAGCCCCGCCCGTGCGTGAGGTGACCGACGGCTCGCCGACGTCGGAGGCCAACTGCGCGAACGCCTCGCCGCCCACATAGGTCTTCTCATTGCCTTGCTCGTCCCACGAGTCCCAGCGCGCCTCGATCGGGTTGCCCTGCGCGTCGGTGACCCCCAGGTTGGCCACCGCGGCGGCCGTGATCTCGTTGCGGTCCTGGGTGGTCTGGACGATCGCGGTGCCGGCCAGTGCGTTCACGGACGCCTCGGAGGTGTTCATCCCGAAGTAGATGCCCTGGTTCAGCGATGCCGCAGCGGCAAGCGCCATGATGGCGACGAACGACTCCATCAGCATGCCGCCGTAGCCGAGCATGCGGGCCTGCCCCTCCTTCTGGATCATCTTCGGCGTGGTGCCGGACGCCACCATGGCGTGCATGCCCGACAGTGCACCGCAGGCGATCGTGATGAACAGGAACGGGAACAGTGTGCCCGCGAACACGGGGCCGTCGGTGTTGGAGGCGAACTCGGTGACGGCGGGCATCTCCACGATCGGGCGGACGACGACGATCCCGAGCGCCAGGACGACGATCGTGCCGACCTTCATGAACGTCGACAGGTAGTCGCGCGGCGTCAGGAGCACCCAGACCGGCAGGACGGCCGCGAAGAAGCCGTAGACGATCATGGCCCAGACCAGTGCCGTGGGCGACAGGTGCAGGTAGGCCTGCCCGAAACTCGACTCGGCGACGACTCGTCCCATGAGAATGACCACGAGCAAGGCGGCGAAACCGACGATGGAGACCTGCGTGATCTTGCCCGGTTGGACGAACCGCAGCCACAGGCCCATGCAGATGGCGATGGGGATGGTGCAACCCACCGAGAACACGCCCCACGGCGAGGCCGCGAGCGCGTTGACGCACACCATCGCCAGCACGGCGAGGACGATCATGAGCATGACCAGGACGATGATCGTGGCCACCGTGCCGCCGACCTTGCCGATCTCGTCGGTGGCCATCTGCCCGAGGGAGCGTCCCCCACGGCGCATGGAGAAGAACAGCACGAGCATGTCCTGGACCGCACCCGCCAGGCACACGCCGATGATGATCCACAGGGTTCCCGGCAGATAACCCATCTGTGCGGCCAGGACGGGGCCGACCAGCGGACCGGCACCCGCGATGGCGGCGAAGTGATGGCCGTAGAGGACGACCCGATGCGTCGGGTCGAAGTCCTTGCCGTTGTTGACGCGCTCCGCCGGCGTCGCGTTGGAGTCGTCGGGACGCATGATCGTGCGCTGGATGTACAAGGCGTAGAAGCGGTAGGCGATCGCATATGTGCATACGGCCGTGACGACGAACCAGATCGTGTCGACCTTCTCACCGCGGACGACGGCGAGCATCGTCCACCCGAGGACGCCGCACGCGGTGATGACGATCCAGAGCAGGATCTTCAGAGGGGTCCATCTCGTGCGAGGCCTGATGCCGATCGGCACGCCTCGCTTGTTGCGGATGATGAGTTTCTTCTCCTCCTCCGTGTAGGAGGGGATCTCCTGGACAGATAACTCGGCCATGAGTCACACTCTTTTGTTTTTCCGGGGTGTTTTTTCGGGGTTGTGACGCGGCGTCCGGGAGACCAGACACCGTCGCCCGTGCGTGCGCGTTCACCCTATGGATTACACCCATCGCCGTGCGCCACGCCCGTTTCCCCACGATGTGCTGTCTGACTTGCCGGTCCGCCTACCGGGCGTCTCCCGGCATCATCCCGTACCGGCTACCATCGACGTCGTCGCGGACCCGTCGGACCCGGGTCGCGGACGCTTCGACGGAGGAGGTCGGATTGGACATCCGGGACGCGGGCAGCGCCGACATCGACGGGATCACAGCGATCTACAACGACGCTGTCGAGCACACCACGGCCATCTGGAACGAGGTGCCCGTCGACGCGGCCGACCGTTCCGAATGGCTCGCCGCCCGGCGACGGCTGGGCTACCCCGTGCTGGTGGCCGTGGACGAGACCGGGCGGGTGCTCGGTTACGCGTCCTTCGGCGACTGGCGCGCGTTCGACGGCTACCGTCACACCGTCGAGCACTCCGTCTACGTCCGCGCCGACCAGCGCGGCAACGGCATCGGAACGGCCCTCATGCTCGTCCTGATAGAGCGGGCCCGGCAGATCGGCAAACACGTCATGGTCGCCGCCGTCGAGGCCGGGAACCTCGGGTCGATCCGGCTGCACGAGAAG
Organism: Brooklawnia cerclae; assembly: GCF_011758645.1. Classification (NCBI taxonomy): domain Bacteria; kingdom Bacillati; phylum Actinomycetota; class Actinomycetes; order Propionibacteriales; family Propionibacteriaceae; genus Brooklawnia; species Brooklawnia cerclae. The sequence continues at coordinate 2,404,910 of NZ_JAAMOZ010000001.1, forward strand.
CTCGGATTCGAGCGGGTCGGACTGCTGCCACAGGTCGGCACGAAGTTCGGCTCCTGGCTCGACCTCGCCTTCCTCCAGCTCACCCTCGACCAGGACGCCGTCGCTGATCGTCCCGGCGAGACCGGCCCGGGTCGCGAGATCGGCTGACACCTCCCCCGGCGCGGGACGAGCGACAGGTTATGCGCGAAATCCGATGGTTCGTGCAGAGGGGCCCCACCGCACCGGCACGACGTCATTACCGTCAAGACGCCGTGGTCCGACGCAACAGTCGGCGATTCGGCGCAGCAGGGCACGGTGTTCTGCTGAACCAACGACGGTTGCAAGGAATCACCCAATGGCAAAGAAGCAGAAGCGTCCCCACGGAGTAGTCCGCAAGACAGTCATGACCGTACTCTCGGCGATCCTGGCGATCGCCCTCATCGGTCTCCTCTACCTGGCCTACACGCTCCTCCCCCCGAACGCGCGCATGGTGAATCTCGTCCTCGGCGAGCACCGGCAGTCGGTCGACAACTCGGCCGTCGACACCGACGGGCTCGACCTCGACTACTACCAGGCCGATTACGACAACGCCGATGAGCTCGCCGCCGCCCGAGTCGATCTGCGTACCTCGCTGGTGGACGAGGGCACGATCCTGCTCAAGAACGACGGCGCGATGCCGTTCTCCACCGACACGACGTTCAGCTTCTTCGGTGCCGCCTCGAACAGCGGCGGGAGTGGAGGCAACCCTCTGGGGGCGCTGTTCGGCGGCGCTGAGCTCTCGTCCCTGAAGGACGGCTTCGAAGAGGCCGGCTTCGGGGTGAACGACCAGCTGTGGGACTTCTACGGCGAAGGCCCGGGCGCGGACTGCGGCCTCGGCGCCGGCTCGGTCGGCTACGGAGACGCGGAGGACTTCTCGATCAACGAGTGCCCGATCGACGAGCTGCTGGCCACCGACGGCCTCGAGGCGTCCTTCCAGGGAACAGTTCCCGTCTATGTCATGTCACGCGTGGCCGGCGAAGGCCGTGACATGCCGCGATCGATGGTGCAGCACACCGATGTTCCTGAGGACCAGGTGAAGAGCTACCTCGAGCCCAACTCGGTCGAGCTGGAACTGATGCAGTACCTCAACGACAACTTCCCCGAGGTCGTCCTGCTCGTCGACGCGACCGCCGCGCTCGACCTTGGCTGGGTCGACCAGTTCGACAACCTCGACGCGGTCGTCTACGCACCCTCGGCGGACGGACGCATCGCGCACATCTTCTCCGGCGACGTGAATCCGTCAGGACGCACGGTCGACACGTTCGCCGTCGACGCGCTGCGCTCGCCCGCCGCGCAGAACGTCGGCAGCTACACCTACTCCGACGAGAACGGTGAGCTGACGAAATACAACTACGTCTCGTACAAGGAGGGCATCTACGTCGGGTACCGCTACTACGAGACGCGCTACGAGGATGCCGTGAGCGGGCAGGGGAACGCGGGCGACTACGTCTACGACGACCAGGTCGTCTACCCGTTCGGGTACGGCCTGTCGTACACGACGTTCACGTGGGGCGGCCTGGCGATCGACACGTCCGACGACGACAACTGGACGGCAACCGTGGAGGTCACCAACGACGGTGACGTCGCCGGACGCGACGTCGTCGGCATCTATCTGCAGAAGCCCTACAGCGACTACGACCGCGCCAACGGGATCGAGCAGGCGTCCGCCGAACTCGTCGGTTACGCCAAGACCGACACGATCGAGCCCGGTGACACACAGTCGGTCGTGGCCACGATCGATCCCGAGTCGCTGAAGACCTACGATGCCAACGGCGCCGGCACCTACATCGTGGAGCCGGGCGAATACCTCTTCACCGCGGGCACCGACGCGCATGCCGCCGTCAACAACCTGCTCGCATTCAAGGGCTACGGCGTCGAGGACGGTATGACCGCCGACGGCGACGCCGCGCTGGTGGCCGGCTACACGCCGGGGATCAGCGCGATCGACTCGACCACCTACGCGGTCGACTCGACGACGGGGGCACCCGTGAGCAACCAGTTCGACGACGCGTCCGGCGACCTGGAATACCTCAGCCGCGCCGACTGGGTGGGCACCTGGCCGACTCACGACGGCACCCCGTCCACCGAGATCAGCACCTGGGGCAACGAGATCAACGGCACGGACGAGTCGGGGAACCCCGCTTCCTTCACATGGACGAAGACGATCTCCGACGAGGGGCTCGCGGCGCTCGACTCGACCGACTCTGGCAACCCCGTGGATGCCTCCACCATCACCGCCGACCTCGTCTACGGGGCCGACAACGGTCTGTCGGTGGCGGACATGCGCGGTCTCGACTTCGACGATCCGCAGTGGGACGACCTGCTCGACCAACTCGAGCCGGAGGACTACCAGACCCTGATCGGTGTGGCGGGCTACGGGACGCCGGCGATCGAATCGGTCGGCAAGCCGTACAACCTCGACATCGACGCGGCATCCGGGCTGATCGGTGGCGGACCCGCGATGAGCCTCGGCCAGCCGATGCTGCTGGCGCAGACCTGGAACCGCGACCTGGCGCTCGACTACGGCACCTTCGTCGGCAACAACGCACTGCTGGGCTCGGTGCAGGGCTGGTACGCACCGTCGATGAACATCCACCGCACACCGTTCTCCGGCCGCAACGGCGAGTACTACTCGGAGGACCCCTACATCAGTTCGGTCAACGCGAGCCAGACCGTGTACGGGGCCGCCTCGAAGGGGCTGTACACGTTCATCAAGCACTTCGCCTTCAACGACCAGGAGAACCACCGGGGCGACCGTGACGGCCAGTTCGGGTTGGCGACATGGGGCAACGAGCAGTCGCTCCGCGAGATCTACCTGGCACCGTTCGAGTCCGCCATCAAGGCCGGTGAGGTGGAGGTCAAGTACGTCGCACGTGCCGACGACGGAAGCCTCACCAACGAGGTCACCACGGTGCGGGCGTCGCAAGGAGTGATGTCGGCGTTCAACCGCATCGGCTACACCTGGACCGGCGGCTCCTACGCGCTGCTCACCGGGGTCCTTCGTGACGAGTGGGGGTTCAACGGCTTCGTCATCACCGACAATGCCAATACGGGCGTGTTCATGGACGCCTATCAGATGATCGAGGCCGGCGGGGACGCGAAGCTCACGGCACTACCCGCCTCCGCACGCTGGACCTTCGATCCCGACAATGCCGCCGAGTACGTCTACGGCCGAAACGCGATCCACCACATCTTGTACACGACGGTGAACTCGCTCGCCTACGACGGCACCGCCCCGGGCAGCGTCGTCAAGGACGGGCTCCAGATCACCGGCACGATACTTCTGGTGATCACCGTCGTGTCCGGCGCGCTGCTCGTCCTGCTCGCGTACTTCACCTGGCGACGGTTCTGGGGCCCGCGCAATCGCCGGATCGCTCCAGCCGCCGACTCGACCGAGTAACGACCGTATCGCCGACTACCGGAAGCGCCGCTTTCGCCCACGGGTGGGAGCGGCGTTTCCGGCGAGTGCGACGGGACGACACGGCGGCCGCGACGTCGTGGGGGAAAATCCGGGACAATGCCCCGGTTCCCTGTCGTTCCGGGGGGAATTCCTTTACAGTAGAGGCACTCCTGTAGAGGATTTCCGACGGAAGGAGCAACGATGGCCTCCAACACCGAGAGCGTGCTCGCCTCGCTGCCGGATGTCTTTCATTACACCGAGGCCGTGCGACGCATCGGAGAACGGCCGCTGCGCCTACTCGTGGCCTCCGGCGCTGTTGTGCCGCTGTCCGGAGGTGTGTACCGCAAGGACGAGGCACTCGGCGATGACGACCTGATCGAGATCGCGGCCCGCTCGGCCCGGGCGACGCTGTGCCTACGGACCGCGCTGGAGCACCACGATCTCATTGATGACATCCCGACGGTCATTGATGTCGCAGTCCCCCGAGGTTCCTGGACGCCTGCCACACAGGCTCGGGTGCAGTGGCATCACTTCGATGCACGCACGTTCGAGATCGGTCGCGAAACCCTGCAGATCCCAAGTGGCAAGATCGGTCTCTACTCGGCTGAGCGGTCGATCATCGACGCTTTTCGGTTCCGGCACCGCGAAGGCACAGAGATGGCGACCGAGGCGCTGAAGACCTGGCTGCGTCATGGCGGGCAGCCATCGACCCTACTCGCCACAGCGAAGGCGTTTCCACGCACGATTGCGGCAGTACGCTCCGCGTTGGAGGTATTGCTGTGAAACGGGTTTCCCGCGGTACGCCCGGTGGTGATGCCTATCTCGATCTGCAGAACCAAGCCCGCCGCACCGGACGGACGACCGACGAGTTGCTGCGGCTCTACATCCTTGAGGGCTTCCTCGCGCGCCTGGCCGCAGGCGACGAGCGCGAGAGCCTGATCCTCAAGGGGGGCGTGCTCCTGGCAGCATTCGGGATACGCCGCTCAACCCGAGACGTCGACTTGGCCGCGCTTCACCTGAGCAACGAGACGGTCGCCGTTCTCGATCTTGTCCGCACTATCCTCGCGACTGTACCTGCTGCCGATGACGGGATCGAGTTCGACCTCGATTCGCTGACTGCTCAGACCATCCGTGACGAGGACGAGTACTCAGGGGTGCGCGTCGGAGCAACCGCCCATCTGGCCAGCGCCGTCATCAGTTTCCACGCCGACGTCAACGTCGGAGATCCGATCTGGCCCGAACCCGAGCACATCCACTTGCCACGGCTTCTCGGCGGCGCCGACCTCGAGCTAGTCGGCTACCCCCTGCCCATGGTGCACGCGGAAAAGATCGTCACAGCGATCCAACGTGGCACAGCGAACACCAGATGGCGCGACTTCGGCGATATCTGGGCGCTCTCACGCCGATACGCGCTCACAAGCCTCGATCTTCAGCAAGCCATCGGTATCGTTGCCGATCACCGCAACGCAGTCCTTGGGCCGCTCGCGGACATACTCGATGGTTACGCCGATCTGGCCCAGCCGAGGTGGGCCAGATGGCGTCACCGAAGCAGTTCCGATCATCTCCCCGAGGAATTCACCTTGGTTCTCAACGATGTTGTGGGGTTCGCTGATCCAGTTCTTCTCAGAGACGTGGACCGTTCGGTCTGGGATCCTGCAAGCCGATCGTGGCAACAGTCGTGACTGTGGGTTCTCCCTGCCCACCTCAGCCCGACATGATCACCGCGTCGCAGCCCTATACAGCCGAAAGCCCTTCTGTCCGATTGAATTGAGTTCGTTCTGCACGGCGCGTCTCTACGCCCACAAGTGCGACGGGACGACGTCAGCCGACGCGCTCCGACAGTTCGAGCCAGCGCTCCTCCAGTGCCGTCGTCTCGGCCTCGGCCTCGCGCAGTTCGTCGCTCAGCCGTCCCAGGCCCTGATAGTCGCTCTGATCGTGGGCGGCCATGCGCTCGTGAATGTCCGCGACACGCTCCGACAGCCGTTCGAGCTTCCGCTCCGCGGCGGCGATCTCCTTGCGCATGGCGCGCTCCTCGGCGGCGGACGAGCGCGGCGAGGGAGCGGCTCGCGAACCGGCGGGGTTCGGCTCGTCCGAGTCCGAGGTCCGTAGCCGCAGGTACTCGTCCACCCCACCCGGCAGGTGCCGCAGCCGGCCGTCGATGATCGCGAACTGCTGGTCGGTGACCCGCTCCACGAAATAGCGGTCGTGCGAGACGACCAGCAGCGTGCCTGGCCACGTGTCCAGCAGGTCCTCCATGGCCGCGAGCATGTCGGTGTCCACGTCGTTGGTCGGTTCGTCGAGGATCAGCACGTTGGGCTCGGCGAGCAGCACCAGCAGCAACTGCAGCCGGCGGCGCTGGCCCCCGGAGAGCTCCTCCACCCTGGCCGACAGGTGTTCCCGGGCGAACCCCAGGCGTTCCAGCAGCTGTGCCGGGGTCAGTTCCTTGCCGTCCACCACGAAGTCCTGCCGGAAACCCCCGAGCACCTCGCGGACGAGTTCGTCCCCGATGTCCCGCAATGCGGAGAACTGCTGGTCGAGCACGCCCACCTGCACGGTCTTGCCGCGCTTGACGCGTCCGGCCGTCGGCTGCACGGTGCCCGCGACCAGGCCCAGCAGAGTCGACTTGCCCGCACCGTTGGCGCCGAGGATGGCCGTGCGCTCCCCCGGGGCTATCCGCCACTCCACGTCGCGCAGCACCTGGTGGTCACCGAACGAGACCCCGGCGCCGAGCAGGTCGACGACATCCTTGCCGAGGCGGGCGGTGGCGAGTCGGGAGAGTTCCAGGCGGTCGCGGGGCTCCGGCACGTCGGCGATCAACTGGTTGGCCGTCTCGATGCGGAACTTCGGCTTGGACGACCGCGCCGGTGCGCCGCGGCGCAGCCAGGCGAGTTCCTTGCGCATGAGGTTCTGCCGCTTGGCCTCGGTGGCGGCGGCCATCCGGTCGCGCTCGACCCGCTGCAGCACGTAGGCCGCGTACCCGCCCTCGAAGGGCTCCACGATCCGGTCGTGCACCTCCCACGTGGCGGTCGCGACCTCGTCGAGGAACCAGCGGTCGTGCGTGACGACGAGCAGCCCGCCCGTGTTCCTCGCCCACCGCGTCGTCAGGTGTGCCGCCAGCCAGGCGATGCCCTCGACGTCGAGATGGTTGGTCGGTTCGTCGAGCGCGATCACGTCCCACTCGCCGACCAGCAACGCTGCCAGGGCGACCCGCCGGCGCTGCCCACCGCTCAGGGTCCCGATGGTCGCCTCCCACCCGAGGTCGGGGACGAGCCCCGCGATGACATCGCGTACCTTCGGATCGCCGGCCCATTCGTGCTCGGGCCGGTCGCCGACGATCGCGTACCCCACCGTCGTCCCCGGATCCAGCCCGTCCGACTGCTCCAGGACGCCCATGCGGACGCCACCGCGGCGGGTCACCCGTCCCGAGTCGGGCTCCAACCGGCCTGAGAGCATGCCGAGCAGGCTCGACTTGCCGTCGCCGTTTCGTCCCACGATGCCGATGCGATCGCCGTCGTTCACCCCGAGCGTGACAGAGTCGAACACGATCCGCGTCGGGTACTCCAGGTGGAGGGCTTCAGCCCCAAGAAGATGAGCCATATCCCTACAAGGGTAGAAGGTCTCCCGGCATCACCGCCCCGGCGCCCACGCCGCAGCCGGGTGCCACACGCCCCGTCGTCCAGCCGGGCTGCTCCCCGGCAGCGCTTATGGCGGCCATCAGGAACCGGTCTTGGTGGACGCCCGGCACCGCCCATAGCGTTGGGAGCATGCGACTTCGGAACACTTCACGACCCGGAAACAACGCATGAGCGGTGACGAGGAACAGCCGGGTACCACACGCCCGACAGATCCGCTCAACCCGTGATCGGCGTCCTCACCGGCTTTTCGATCATCGGCTCGGTCATCGCCCTCGGCTACGTCATCCAGCGAACGGGGCTGATCGGCGACAACGCTCTTCTCCCGCTCTCACGGCTGATCTACTTCTTCGCGAGCCCCGCGCTGCTGTTCACGGTCATGGTCTCCGCGGATGTCGGCGTCCTCTTCTCGCGCGGCGTGCTCGTGACGGCGATGACGATGGCCATCTGTGTGGCCGCGTTCGTGGCCGCGTCCCGGCTGCTGTTCCGCATGCCGGCTCCCGACACCGTGATCGGGATCCTCACCTCGGTGCAGGCGAACGCGGGGAACATCGGCCTCCCGGTGTCGGTCTACGTGCTCGGCGACGCGCAGTACGTGGCGCCGGTGATGCTGCTCCAGAATCTCGTGCTGACGCCGGTCTGCCTGATCATCCTCGACCTGTCGACGCAGGCCACCATCGACCTGCGCACGGTCGTCCTGCAACCCGTCCGGAACCCCGCGATCATCGCCTCACTGTCCGGTCTGGTCATCGCCGTGTCCGGCGTCCACGTGCCCGATGTCCTGCTGCAACCCGTCGAACTGGTGGGGGACGCCTGCGTCCCGCTCTTCCTGCTGACCTTCGGCATGGCGCTGCACGGCCAGCGTTTCCTCGCTCCGGGATCCGGCCGCCGTCAGGTCGCGACGGTCACCGCCGTCAAGGTTCTGGTGATGCCGGTGGCCGCGTTCGTGCTCGGACGCTACGTGTTCGGCCTGCCCGACGCGGTCCTGTTCCCGGTCGTGGTCGTCGCGGCGCTGCCGACCGCGCAGAACGTCTACAACTTCGCGGTCAGGTTCGGGAAGGGCGAATCCATGACCATCAGCGCCGTGATGCTGACGACCCTGTTGTCCGTGCCCATCCTTGTGCTCATCGCCGGGGTGCTTCACCCCTAGTACCGTGCGTGAGCCCGCCGAAGGTGCCTATGCGGTCGGCCTCAGGCGCGAGGTAACTTCGTCCCCGGTCATATCGCGAGCCCTGGCCTCCGCGATCTCCGCGCGGATCAGCTCGATGACCGCGGCCGCGCCGTCGGACATCGGTTGCCGTACGGACGTGCACAGCGCGAAGGTGGCGCTCATCGCCGGTTCGACGATGGGGAGGATCTGGAACTCGTCGGCGGAGAAGAGCTCCTCCGCGACCGACTTCGGCAGACACGTTGCTCCCAGGCCGGCCTTGACCACCTGGTGGAGCCCGGTGGGCGGATTGATCTCCGCGCGAACCGCGAGTTCCAGGCCTGCCGCCTGGAAGCCTCGGTCGATGATCTGCCGGAGGACGTGCTGCGGCTGCGGGAGGAACAGTTCGAGCGCGCTCACCTCGTCGAGGGTGATCTCGGTGGCCCCCGGCTCGACGACGCGCAGGTCGGGACTCGCCACGAGGTAGATGTCCTCGGTACGGATCGGCTCGAACCGGAGCCCTCGGATCGGGCCCGGGTCGTAGATGATCGCCGCGTCGAGCAGCCCCATCTTGATCGCCTGGCTGAAGATCACCGAGAGGTTGTCGGCGTAGTGCAGCACCAGGTTCGGGTAGCGCTCCTGCACCTTGCGGAGCACCACCACACCGAACTCGTTGGCACAGCTGAAGCTCCCGAGACCGACGGACACGTAGCCGGAGACCCCGCCCGAGCCTTTCCTGATCTCGATGCCGGCCGCCCGTTCGAGACGAAGGATTCCCTGGGCATATCGGTACAGGGACAGCCCCTCAGGAGTCGGCGAGACACCGCGCCGCGTCCTCACGAGCAGTCTCTGGCCGAATTCGCTCTCCAGAGACGCGATGTGCTGGCTCAGCGCCGGCTGCGCCAGATGCAGGAAATCGGCCGCCCGGCTGATGCTCCCCGCGTCGACGATCTGGACGAAATAGTGGAGTTTTCGAGTTTCCATCTGGTCACCCCTGCCTGGCCCGGGCGTAATCCCGCACACGATACGGCACAAGTGTTTCATCGATGTTTCAGTCGTGTGTCGCATCGATTCCATGACTTATTCAGCCATAAGGCAACGAGATGACAGACACAAAAATACCGTATCCAGAATATACGTGGATGAAACATTCCGTCGGTAGCGTCGCCAGCGTCCGTAGAAGCGACACTTCCTTCGAAAACGCAGGGATGCCATGGCAATTGCCCAATTGAATGCACCGAATGTCGATGAGGCCATCGCCGTCGACGGTTTATCGGTGTCTTATATCGCAGACGGCGAGCCCATTCCCGCGGTGCACGGGATCAGCTTTTCTCTCGCGCCATCGGAGAGGCTCGCAATCGTCGGGGAATCCGGTTCGGGAAAGTCCACACTCGCCACCGCCGTGGCCGGTCTCATTCCCTGGTACGTCGCAGAAATCACCTGCGAATCGGCGCGGATCGGCGGTGTGCCGGTGGAGATGCGTGCCGGCAGGGACGTCATCCCGAGGCGCCGAAAGGGCGTCTCGATGATCTTCCAGGACGCCATGACCTCGCTGGACCCCGTGGCCTCGATCGCCCACCAGTTCCGCACCGTGCTGCCCGCGGGGCATGGGACGACCCGGGCGCAGGTACGCCGGACCACGCTCGAATGGCTGGCGAAGGTCGGCATCCACGAACCCGACCGGGTGGTGAAACTGCATCCCCACGAGCTCTCCGGCGGCATGCGCCAGCGGGTCATGATCGCGCTCGCCCTGTGCAGCGCACCCAAGGCGCTCATCGCGGACGAACCGACCTCGGCCCTGGACGCGTCACTGAGCCGGCGGATCATGGACCTCATCCTGGAGCTCACCGAGGAGCTCGGCACGGCATTGATCATCATCACCCACGACGTCGACCTCGCCCGCACCTACACCGACCGCACCCTCGTGCTCAGCCACGGCGAGATGCAGGACCTGTGCGCGACCAGCGAGCTGTCCTCCCCCGAGCGCTCGGCGTACACGCGAGCCCTGATGCGCTGCGTCCCCCGGATCACCGACTACGACCTCGACACGCTCCCCACTCTCATGACGTCGAATCCGAGCCACTCGATCGCGGAGGTCATCTCGTGAACCCGTCGGACTTCGAACTCGTCCTCTCCGGGGTCCGCAAGGACTTCGGCCATCGGAACAGGCGGTTCACGGCGGTCCAGCCCCTGGACCTCAGGGTCGACCAGGATTCCAGGATCGGAGTGATCGGCGAGTCGGGATCCGGGAAGTCGACACTCGCCCGGATGATCGTCGGCCTCGAGCGACCGACCGACGGCGTGATCACCTTCGACGGGCGACCGGTTCCCGAGTGGCTGGCCATGCGGTCGTCCCGGCTCGAATACCGCCGTTACGTGCAATACGTCGCACAGGACACCTCGTCGTCCTTCGACCCGCGGAAGACCCTGTACGACGCGGTGTCCGCTCCGCTCCGGTTCCTGTGGGGCATCACCGACCCCGCCCAGCTGAGGACGCGCCTCCACGCGATCGCCGAGGAGCTCTCCCTCGACCCCCGGTTGTACGACCGCCACCCGCACCAGGTGTCCGGTGGGCAGCGGCAGCGCTTCGCGCTCGCGCGCTCGCTGGTCGTCGAGCCGCGCCTGCTCATCTGCGACGAGGTCGTGTCGGCGCTCGACGTCTCGGTGCAGGGCACGGTGCTCAACCTCATCAAGAGCCACATCACCCGGCACGGCATGGGACTGCTCTTCGTCGCGCACGGCCTGCCGGCGGTGGCGTTCATCAGCTCCGAGCTGCTCGTGATGAAGGAGGGCGCCGTCGTCGAGACCGGCCCGGTGGGACGGATCGTGAGTGCCCCCGAACATCCCTACACGCGTGAGCTGCTCTCGGCCCACGCCGGACCCGACAGCGCGAGGGTGGAGGTCGCACGATGAGCTGGTACGAGCGGAACCGATGGTGGGTTCTTCGGCTGATCAGGCTTCCCATCGACATCTTCGTGTTCGCGACCCTCGCCTTCTTCCTGATCCGGCTGCTCCCGGGAGACCCGGTGGCGGTCGCGCTCGCGACGCGCAGCGACCCCGTGACCCCGGAACTCGAACAGACCCTGCGCGTCGAGATGGGGCTGGACGGGACGCTGTGGGATCAGCTGCTGCGCTTCTGGGCAGGCCTCCTGCACGGCGACCTCGGGACGTCGCTGGAGACCGGGATCCCCGTCACCCAGGAAGTGCTCAGCCGGCTGCCCGCCACCGTCGAGATCATCCTGCTCGGCCTGGGCGGCGCGTTCACCGCGACCATGATCCTCGGGTTCTGCTACATCAGGTTCGCCAACGACAAGCTGCGACGCGGCATCCGGCTCATCTCCAGCTTCGCGACGAGCGTGCCCGTGTTCGTCGTCGCGATCTTCGGCATCATCATCTTCTACGTCGTCCTGCACTGGCTGCCGGCGCCGCTCGGCCGCGTGGCCTCGGGCACGCTGCCCGTCGTCACCGGGTTCCCACTCCTGGACGAGGCGCTGAGCGGACGCTGGGACCTGCTCGGGCAGACACTGATCCGCTACATCCTGCCGGTGGGCGCCATGGTGCTCACCTACACACCGAACCTGCTCACCCAGTTCATCGGCGGCCTCGACAGGGAGCTCACCCAGACCGCGACCCGCTTCCAGGTGGCGGCCGGGGCCCGGCGTCCGTGGATCTACTTCAGCGTCATGCGGCGCTCGGTCTCCAGCGTGGTGGTGATCTTCGGCCTGTTCTTCGGCGCACTGATCGGCGGCGCCGTGGTGATCGAGAGCCTGTTCGGCTTCGGCGGGCTCGGACAGCTCGGCGTCAGGGCCGTCGGATCGGTGGACTTCCCGGCGCTGCAGGGCTTCCTGATCCTGATCGTGGCTTTCTGCCTCGTGATGTTCCTCCTTGTCGATCTCGTGAACATGTGGCTCGATCCGCGACGCCGGCCCGGCGTGGCGAGCGAGGGGAAGTGACCATGCTGCAAACGCAACAACCGGCGCTCGGCACGACCGTGGCGCGTACTCGTCCGGCCTTCCCGTGGGGACGAACCGTGGCCGCCTTCCTGCCCCTGGTGCTGATCATCGCCGTCGCGGTGCTCGCCCCGGTCATCACGCCCTACGATCCGGTGCGCACCGTGGGCGCGGCCAGAACCCCACCGTCGGCCGAGTTCTGGTTCGGCACCGACGCCGTCGGGATGGATGTGTTCTCCCGGGTGATCTACGGCGCACGGATAGCCGTGCGCTTCGGGATCACCGTCGCCCTGTGGGCGACCGGCCTCGGTATCCTTCTGGGCACGTTCATCGGGCTGTCGGAGAGCAGCCGGGGAATCCTGAGCACCGTCGGCCGGACCCTCAATCGCATCAGCGACTACATCATCGCCATTCCCGACATCATCCTCGCCGTGGTCGTCGTCGGCATCATGGGATCCTCCGATCTCGCGCTCACGGTGGCGATCATCCTCGCCCTGGTGCAGGCCCCGATCAAGCTCACCCGCATGGAAGTGCTCCGCGTCCGGAACGAGGCATACCTGGAGGCCGCAGAACTGGCCGGGGAAGGCAGGCTGCATTCGGCATTCGTCCACGTGATCCCGAATTCCCTGGGACCCGCGATGCGCAACATGCCGCTGATCTTCGGGAACTGCGTGATCATTCTCGCCAGTCTCGGATTCATCGGTGTCGGTGTGGACGCGCCGACACCCGAATGGGGATACATGATCTCCAGCGGCTTGTCGTCGCTCATGCTCGGCCGCTGGTGGGAATCAGTCTTCCCCGCCGTCGCGGTATTTCTCTCCGTGCTCGGAATCGCATATTCGTCCCGAGCGATCCCCAAGATGTGGCCGCGCATAGCGGCGCATGTGAAAAATCGGCCCTCGAAGAAAAGGAACGACCAATGTCCAGTCGAAGAAGAGCTCTGAAGCTGATCCCGGCTGTGGCCGCGATCGCGCTTCTGGTGAGCAGCTGCACCAATTCAGGCGACACCAACACCACCACCGATGCCAGTGACTCCATCACGGTCGCGATCGCGGCGATGCCGACGAGCTACGACCTCGAGGGCAACTGGGCCGCATCGAACGAGAACTACACCCTGTGGTCGCAGACCATGGTCGGACTCCTGCGGTACAAGTACGTCGAGACCGACGGCGTGCTCGTGCAGGACTTCAACCAGTACGAGGGCGTCCTCGCCGACGAGGACGAGCCGTACACGGTGAGCGACGACGGGCAGGACTACACCTTCCACCTCCGCGAGGGCGTCGTCTCGCAGGCGGGCAACCCGTTCACCGCCCAGGACGTCTACTACTCGATCGACCGCAAGCTCTCGGTCGACGGCGGCCGGCTCAACCAGATCAAGGACTACTTCTACTCGATCGACCAGCTCGAGATCGTGGACGACTACACGATCACGTTCCACCTGGACGACGTCGGCAACGACAACGTGTTCCTGCAGATGCTCACCGGTCAGATGGGCCGCATCTGGGACAGCACCGAGATGAAGGCGCACGCGACGACCGACGACCCCTGGTCGGAGGACTGGGCCGCCCAGAACACCGGGGCCGGCTACGGCCCCTACGACGTCGACTCCGTCACCGCCGACCAGCAGGTCGTCCTGACCGCGAACGAGGACTACGTGCTCGGCGCTCCCGCGATCAAGACGGTCACACTGCAGGTGGTGTCGGATTCCGGGACGCGCGCGCAGATGCTGGCGTCGAGCGACGTCCAGATCGCGGAGGCCCTGACGCCGACCGACCAGGAATCGATCCAGGACGACGAGAACGTGCAGATGGCCGAGGTCGACAACCCCATCGAGTTCGTCGATCTCGCCCTGGTGCAGAACAAGGCTCCCTTCGACGACAAGCTCGTGCGTCAGGCGTTCATGTACGCGGTGCCCTACGACGAACTGATCGAGCAGATCTACCGCGGTCGCGCCACGACCAGCCCCGGATGGTTCACCCCGACCATGGGCGTTCCCGGTCTGTCCACCGATCCCGCCTACACCTACGACATCGACAAGGCCAAGGAGCTCCTCGCAGAGGCCGGCAAGTCGAGCGTGGACGTCACGCTGACCGTCTCGAACGCGATCCCTGACATCGTCGACGCGGCGATCATGATCGCGTCCTACGCCAAGGACGCCGGCTTCAACGTCACGGTCGAACAGCTCGCACCGGCGGAGTTCGCCACCGGGCGTCTGGAGACGACGTTCGAGTCCATGTTGATGTCGAACCGCTCGCAGCAGCAGGCGCCGTCCTACGTCAGGAACTTCTTCCTCCCCGGTGACGTGAGCAACAGCGGCGCGTACGTGCCCACCGACGAGTGGCTCGCCCTGAACCAGGTCGCCATCGACGCGGGCACCGGCACGAGCGAGGAGGCGGCTCCGTACTGGGAGAAGGTTAACGAGTTCATCAACGACGACGCCAGCCAGCTGCCGATCCTGTACCGCCAGCCGAACCAGGCGTACGCCACGACGCTGGAGGGCATGTCGTACCGGTACGACAACACGGTCGACTACAGCGTCCTGACGCCTGCCGGCTCCTAGTGATCCACCCACCCGTCACCCAGTAGAAAGGCACTCGGCATGGCCACCTCCGTGAATCTGGTCGCCGACATCGGCGAGAGTTTCGGCCCCTACGAGATCGGACAGGACGAGCAGTTGCTCGACTACCTGTCGTCGGCGAACGTGGCGTGCGGTTTCCATGGCGGCGATCCCGTCATCATGGATCGGACCGTGCGGCTGTGCGCCGAGAAGGGTGTCGCCGTCGGCGCGCACCCCGGTTTCCAGGACCGCCGGAACTTCGGGCGCGTGACGATCGAGCTGCCACCCGAGCAGCTCTTCGCCGACACGCTCTACCAGATCGGCGCCCTGAGGGCGTTCACGGACCGGTACGGCACGACGATCCACCACGTGGCTCCGCATGGTCGCCTCGGCAACCTGACGGCCGTCGATCCGCGCTATGCGGAGCCCGTGTTCGAGGCGATCCACGCGTTCGACCCGCATGTGCGCGTGTCGGCGACCGGCGGCTCGGTGCTGGGTGAACTGGCCGTCGCGGCGGGCCACGAGCTCGTCGCGACGGGCCTGCCGGATCGTGGCTACGACCCGGACGGGCACCTGACCAACCGCCGGAACCCGGGTGCCCTGGTCACCGATCCGGCCCAGATCGTCGCGCGGGCGATCACCATGATCGAGGACGGGTACGTGATCGCCGTCGACGGCTCCACCCGCGTCCCCGTGCCCTCCGGAACCATCCTGATCCACGGCGACAAGCCGTGGGCGCTCCCGGCCGCCAAACTGCTGAAAGCGGCGCTCGCCGAACGCGGGATGGAGATCAGGGCACTCTGAACGTGATCGAACAGCTCCCCACCGTGCAAGGTCTGCGGTCGTACACAGTCGAGCCGCTCGGCGAGTCGTACGTGCTCATCACCTTCACCGACGAGTCCGAGGAGGATCGATGGCGGCACGCCCATTCGATCTGCCGGTCGCTCGAACATCTGGGCTACGACGCCGTCATATCGACGTACCCCGCCTACGACAGCGTCCTGGTCGAGTTCGACGCGTTGCGCATCGACACCGCCGGGATCACACGGATCCTCGACGGGTTGGCGGGCCGCTACTCGGAGGCGGACGAGGCATGGCTGAGGGATGCCGTCGTCTATCGCTTCCCCATCCGGTTCGGTTTCGACATCGAGCCGATCGCGAGCGAGCTGGGCATATCGATCTCGGAACTCATCGAGATGGAGGTGAGCGAGCCGATCCGGATACGGTGCCGAGCGGTGGGCGGCGGCCTGATGATGCGCAATCATCCGACCGTCCCGCCGGTCCGGCGGCTCGCCTCCCCCGTCATCCGGGAGACGCTTGGAGGCGAGTTCAACCTCGCCGGCCATCAGTGCTCGATCGGCCTGAGCACAGGACGGGCCACGACCGGGTGGAGGACCATCGGCCGCACCCCCGTGGACGTGGCGGCCGAGTTCCTGAAACCCGGCAGGAACTTCCACATCGGCGACCTCGTGAAGCTGGAGCCGATCTCCTCCGACGCGTGGTCGCAGCATGTGGGACGCCCCATCGACGTCATCGGGGCCGACTCATGACCGCCTCCCGCGCGGGCGTCAGCATCCGCGTGCTCGAGTCGTTCGGCGCCGTGGTCCAGGACCTCGGACGCGTCGGTCACGAGAAGGGCGGGATCAATCGGAGCGGTGCGTCCGACACCTTCTCGTCCCGCTTCGCTAACCTCGCGATCGGGAACCGGGCCGACGCCCCGTGCGTCGAGATCACCGGCACGCGCTTCGCGTTCGAGACCGCCGAAGCCGTGACCATCGCGGTGACCGGTGCCGGCTGCGAGGTGCGGGTCGACGAGGACGTGCGGATACCGCAATGGGAGCCGGTCACCGTCCCGCGTGGGGCCCGTGTCGACATCGGCCTGCCCACCGCCGGCTACCGGGTCTACCTCGCACTCGCCGGAGGCCTCCGTGCGAGGAGTCTCTACGGAAGTGTCTCGCCGCTGCCTCCGTTCGGCTTCCTCAACGAGGTGCGGGCCGGCGACGAGTTGTCCCGCGATCCCCGCAACGCCGGATCCCCGGTGGCACCCGGATCGAGCGACCTCGCACGACCCTTCGTCGAGCGGACGCTCGGGGCGGAGCGGATCGGTGTGATCGAGACCGCCCAGACCGCGATGTTCGAGGGTATGGAACGCCTCTACTCGCATCAGTTCACGATGAGCCCGCGCAGCAACCCGGTCGGTGCCCGGTTCGCCGGCCCGACCCCGGTTCGCAAGGACAATCGTGAGCTCGTGAGCCGTTCGGTCCCGATCGGGTCCATCGAGATCCCGTCGGCCGGCGAACTCATCGCGCTGCTCCGCGGCCGGCTCATCACAGCGGGCTACCCCGTGCCGGCCGTCATCGCCAGGGCGGACATCGACGTCGTGGCGCAGCTGGCGCCGGGCGCGCGCGTCGGGTTCGAGCGCATCGACGAGTCCGAGGCCCGCTACCGACTCATGCAGACCGAGCTCGTCCTGCAGCGCCTGGCGGGACGAGACACGTCCCGCCATCACCTCTGAAGCCGTCGACCAGGAGCGATCCACCACACATGACAGCACCCATCGTCCACACCCCGGCCGTCTTCATCGCCAACCGCGGCGAGATAGCCGTCCGCGTCATCCGTGCGGCCACCGACCTGGGCTACCGGACCGCGGTCGTGTACGTCGAGGCCGACTCGGACGCGCCCTACGTCGCGATGGCCACACATGCCGAGTTGGTCGGCTCCGGGGCGAATCCGTTCCTCGATGCGGAGTTGCTCGTCGCCGCCGCCGTCCGGGCCGGGGCCGAACTCCTGCACCCCGGGTACGGGTTCCTGGCAGAGGACGCGGACTTCGCCCGGCGCGTCGAGGCCGCCGGCCTGTGCTGGGTAGGCCCGGGCGCCGAGGCCATCGCCGCGCTGGGTGACAAGACCTCGGCCCGGACGATCGCCCGCGCGGTCGGGGCGCCACTCGTCCGGGGGAGCGACGGTCCGGTGGCCGGGCCGGACGACATCCGGGATTTCGCCGACCGGGTCGGGTACCCGGTCGCCGTCAAGGCCTCGCACGGCGGAGGCGGACGAGGCATGCGTGTCATCGGCTCGCAGGCCGACATCGAACCGCTGTTCACCGCTGCGCGGAACGAGGCGCTCGCAGCCTTCGGCGACGCCGAGTGCTTCGTCGAGCAGTACCTCGACCGTCCCCGGCACGTCGAGACGCAGTGTCTCGCCGACGCCCACGGGAACGTCTCGGTCGTCGGCACCCGCGACTGCTCACTCCAGCGCAGGCACCAGAAGCTCCTCGAGGAGGCCCCCGCACCGGGCCTGACCGACGCGCAACTGGAGACGCTGACGACCGCGTCCCGCGACATCCTGCGGCACGTGGGCTACCGGGGCGCGGCGACCTGCGAGTTTCTCGTCTCGCGCGACGGCGTCGTGTCGTTCCTCGAGGTGAACACGCGCATCCAGGTCGAGCACACCGTGACCGAGGTCGTCTCCGGCATCGACCTGGTCGAACAGCAGTTCCGCATCGCACGCGGCGAGCAGGTGCGCTTTCCCGACAACCGGTCGCGGGGCACGGCCTTCGAGTACCGCGTCAACAGCGAGGATCCGGCGAACGGCTTCCTTCCCTCGACCGGTGTCATCACCCGATATGCCGAACCCTCCGGGCCGTGGGTCAGGGTCGACAGCGGCGTACGCGCGGGAAGCGACGTGTCGGGCATGTTCGACTCGATGCTCGCCAAGCTCGTCGTGACCGGTTCCACACGCGAGCAGGCCCTCGACCGCTCCCGCCGAGCCCTCGGCGAGTTCGTCGTCGAAGGAGTACGCACCACGCTGCCGCTGTTCACCGCGCTCGTGGACGACCCGGTGTTCCGCGCGCACGGCTCCGGAACCGGCGAGGGCATCCACACGAACTGGGTCGAGCGCGACTTCCTCACCGGAGGCGGGCTCGAACAGGTCGCGTCCCACCAGGACGACGCGTCCGAACCGCCGTCCGGCACGGGGCAGGCGACGCCGGCCGGCGTGGTGATCCGCGTCGACGGGCGCGAGATGAGTCTGGAGGTGCCCGATGCATTCCTCCGGCGGATCGCCTCGCTCGGATCGCCGGCACTCCGCCCGGCCCCGCGGCTCGCCGGTGTGAACGTCCGGGACGCCGCCTCGCCGCAGGTCACCGGGCGCGTCGTCAGCGCACCCGCCCAGGGCATCGTGGTGGCGGTGCACGTCTCGGAGGGCACCGACGTCCACGAGGGCGATCCCCTGGTCACGATCGAGGTCATGAAGATGGAGCACACGATCCGCGCCCCGGGCGACGGGCGCGTCGAGCACCTGGTGGGGCTCGGCGAGCAGGTGTCGCCGAGCACACCGCTCCTCCGGCTGGTCTGAGGCGATTCCCGACCCGACGACCGACACGGCACCACCACATCACATCCGCACCGCACACAGAGAGGCCACATGATGGCGACTTCCCCGGTATCGGCACGAGTGAGGCGCGTCCGGGACGTGTCCCGGCGCAACGAGGTGCCGGCTCACGCCGACCTCATCGAGCTGTCGAAGGGCGAGCCCGATCTGGACACGCCGCGTCCGGTCGTCGAGGCGATGACCGGGGCGATCGCGGCGGGCTGGACGCACTACGCCACGGTCAAGGGTGACCCCGAACTCCGTGAGGCACTGGTCACCGACGCGAACCGGAGGCACGGCACGTCCTATTCGGCGGCCGACTGCGTGATCACCCACGGGGGCGCGGCCGCGATCACCGCGACCGTGCTCGCACTCGTCGACCACGGCGACCGGGTGGTCACCGCCGACCCGAGCTACTCGCTGTACCGGGACGCCGTCGCCCTGGCGGGCGGCGAGCTCGTCGAGGTCGAGATCCGGCCCGGGGACGAGAGCGCAGGGCTGCGGAGGCTCGCACAGCGTGCGATCGCCGAGGATGCGACGATGATCATGCTGTGCAACCCGGTCAACCCGAGCGGGGCCACCTACGATCGCACGGAGCTGGAGTCCCTCGCCGCGACGCTGACCGGCACCTCCATCCGGGTGTTCGTGGACGAGGCCTACGAGGCGTACGTCTACGAGGACGGCGCCTTCGCGACCGCGCTCGACGTCCCGTCCCTGATCGAGCGGCTGATCTTCTGCCAGACCTTCTCGAAGACCTACGCGATGACAGGGTGGCGGATCGGATATGTCGTCTCGTCCGACGCGCAGGCACTGCAGGCGATCCTGGACGTCCACAAGACGTTCAACGGGCCCCTCAACACCGCCGTGCAACGCGCGGCGATCGAGGCGATACGCACCCGCGACGACGTGATCCCCGCGATGCTCGCCGAGTACGCGCAACGCCGGGCCTACGTCATGGACCGGCTCTCAGCCGTCCCGGGAGTGCGCTTCGTCGCCCCGGTCGGCGCCTTCTACGTGTTCTTCGAGTACGACCTCGACATCGGATCGGCCGAACTGCGCGACCTGCTCGTCCGCGAACACGGCATCGCGCTGCGGCCGGGATCGGAGTTCGGGGACGCCGGGGAACACCATCTGCGGCTCTCGTACACCTATTCGATGGACACGCTCGCCGCCGGGATCGACCGGCTCGAGAAGGCCTTCACGGAGCTCGCCGGTATGCGGGCGGTGACGGCCCCATGAGTGACGGCGCCCTCCCGTCCGGGTGGATGGAGCAGATCCGGTCCTGCGCGCTCCTCGACGACCTCTCCCCCGTGAACGGGATCGTCCTGCGGAGCGGGTCGCGGCTGGAGCTCGCCGTCGGCTCGATCGCCGGGCGGCCGACGTTGGTCGGCGCTCTCGACGGCACCGAGGCGGACGCCGGCGACATCTGGGAGGTGGCACGCCGCGCGGAGGCGATGTCGATGCCCTCGGTCACGGTGACCACGGCCCGGCCGACCGGCGTGGCCATCGGTCAGGCCGGGCCTCCTCGCTCGCCCCACGTGGTCGTCGCGCCGCCCGCTCCCGACGACACCGAGGCCGCGTTCGGCGCCTGCCGGGCGTTGCGCGTGACGCTCACCGACCGTCCCGACGGATCGGCCGTGCTCTCGGCGCCCGACACGGCGGCCGGGCTGGACCTCGCCTGCCTGCTCGTCAGCTGCCTCCCGGCGACCTGTGATCAGACGCCGCCCTCGTATCGTCCCGTCGACAAGCCGGAGGCCGGCGAACTGGGCCCGGCAGCCGAACGGAACGCGACCGCGGTCCTGTTCGCCGTCTGCGACGACATGCTCCGGCTGTTCCCCGACGAGACCGACGAGCTCGTCCTCGCTGCCGCCCACGTGCATGGCCACGGGATCGCCATGATCGCCCCGCAGTCGCTCTCGCGTCCCACCCTCACGCAGCGGTCGGTCGCCCGGCTCACCGGCCTGCTCAGGTTGTGCGCCCGGTACTCGTTGCCCGTCGCCGTCCTGGGCGGCCTGCCCGAGATGGTGTGCGAGCCGGCGGTGGCAAGATTCCTGCTCCGCGACCTCGCCGTCGCGGCCGCGGACCTCCACCGGCCCGTGATCCTCGTGCCGGACGACACCCCGGGCTCCTCCGTGCAGCGGGTGCTGGGCTCGGCTCCCGCAGCCGTGGAACTGGCATCGTCCACGGGGCTACGCCGCGGCATCGCCGGCTGGATCGGCGCCGACCTGTCATGACCCGAAACCGATGAGAAAAGGACACCTGAGCACATGACCTACAGCGACTATTCCACCGCCCTCGTGACCGGAGCATCGTCGGGCATGGGCGAGGCAACCGTGCGGATGTTCGTCGCACGCGGACTCACCGTGCACGCCGTGGCCCGCGACGGGGCCCGGCTCGACGCGCTCGCCGACAGCCTCGGTGTGATCCCGCACGCCGTCGACCTTGCCGACACCGACGCGATCGAATCCGAACTCGGCGGTCTTCGCGTGGACGTCCTGGTGAACAGTGCGGGAGTGAGCCGGCAGGGCAACGTCCTCACGTCCACCCGATCCGACCTTGACGCGATGGTGGACGTCAACCTGCGCGCCGTACTGCACCTGACCAGGCTGTTCCTGCCCGGCATGGTGGATCGCGACCTCGGGCACATCGTCAACATCTCCAGCATCGCCGGGCACTACAACTTCTTCGGGCACACCGCCTACCACGCGACGAAGGCGGCGATCCACCAGGTCTCGCGCCAGCTGCGCAACGACACCCTGGGCAAGCGCATCCGCGTGACCGAGATCTCACCGGGACGTGTGGAGACCGAGATCTTCGGCCGCAACCTCGGGGGAAGCCCCGAGGCGATGAAGGAGGCCTGGGCGACCTACTTCGAGGGTTACGAATCGCTGACGACCGACGACATCGTGTCGGCGATCGACTTCGCACTCAGCGCCCCACGACATGCCAACATCGGCCTCATCGAGATCATGCCCACCTTCCAGGTGCCCGGCGGCCTCACCTTCGACAGGAGGGCCGAATGAGCGTCGGGGTCACGCAGGTTCCCACCTCGGCCCGGCCCGGCGGTCCCATCGGCGCCCCGCACGATCTCGGGCCCGGCACCGGCCCGTTGGGCGCGGCGATCCGCCAGCTGCGCGACGCGGCCCGGTCGCTGGAGCTTCCATGCGCACTCTTCGAGACGCTGGCGCGACCTCAGCAGGAGGTGACCGTCCACTTCCCCGTGATGATGGACGACGGCTCCGTCGTGACGCTCGAGGGACACCGCGTGCAGCACAACCTCGCTCGCGGGCCGGGAAAGGGAGGCATCCGGTACGCACCCGGGGTCGACCTCGACGAGGTCCGGGCACTGGCGATGTGGATGACCTGGAAGTGCGCGCTCATGGACATCCCGTTCGGCGGGGCGAAGGGGGGCGTCGCGTTCGACCCGGCGGAGCGCACCGATCACGAGGTCGAGCGGATCACGCGGGCGTTCACCCATGCGATCAGCCACTTCATCGGGCCGGACACCGACATACCGGCTCCCGACGTGGGCACCGACGAACGCACGATGGCGTGGATGATGGACGCGTACGCCCGGAGCACCGGGCAGTTCGCACCCGCCGTCGTGACGGGCAAGCCGCTCGCCATGGGCGGCTCGCACGGACGGGCCAGTTCGACCTCCGACGGCCTCGGCTTCATCACGATGGCGCTCCTCCAGGACCTCGGCATCGAGGCAGGGAAGGCGTCGGCATCGATCCAGGGGTTCGGCAAGGTCGGCGGGGGGCTCGCCGCGTTCTACGAGAAGGCCGGCATCGCCGTGCACGCGGTCTCGGACCGCTACGGAGCCATCCGCAACGACCGGGGCATCGACATCCAGCACCTCCGCCGGCATGTGGCACAGACCGGATCCGTGGTCGGCTTCCCCGGTGCCGAACGCACCGATCCCGCCGACGTGCTGGCGGCCGACGTGACGATCGTCGTCCCCGCCGCGATCGAGGGCGTGGTCACCGGCGCGAATGCGACCTCGATCCGGGCCACCGTGCTCCTCGAGGGTGCGAACGGGCCGACGACCCCCGAGGCCGACGAGATCCTGGCGGACCGTGGCACGCTCGTGGTGCCCGACATCCTGGCCAACTCGGGCGGCGTGGTGGTCAGCTACTTCGAATGGGTGCAGGCTCGCCAGCAGCACCGATGGACCGAGCATCGCGTCCGGCAGGATCTGCGCGAACGCATGCTCCGGGCCTGGGAGATGGTGCGCCGCGATGCCGCCGGGCGGGGCCGTACCCTCCGGGAGTCGGCCACCGCCATCGCCGTGGGGCGGGTCGCCGACACGCAGCGCATGCGGGGGATGATGTGATGCGCCCCCGCCTCGCGAGTCGTTGACCGGGGGAACGATGTCTGTGCACTCGCGAGGACGCGGGCCCGGCCTGGCCGAACGGGATCACGGGGACGGCTGGGTGTGGGTCGTCGTCAGCACGTTTATCGTGTTCCTCGTCGTCGGGGCGCTGATCACGATCATCCCCGTCCACGTGGTGGACGAGCTGGGCGTGTCGACCGAGGCCATCGGCGTCGCCTCCCTGGCGACGGGCATCGGCGGGGCGGCCGGACGGCTGGCCAGCGGGCCGCTGCTGCGCGGGTTCGCCTGGCGGCGGGTGGCGCTGTGGGCGCTGGTGACCTGCATCGTCTCGCTCGTCGGCACCGCGGTGGTGGCCGATCTCGTGTGGTTCGACGTCTGCCGGGCCGTGCAGGGCGTGGCGACGGCGCTCTTCCACACCGCGATCACCAGCGGCACGCTCCTCGAGGCGGGGCCCGAACGGGGGGCCACTGCGCTGGCGGTGACCTCGGCTCCGCTCTACGTCGGCACCGCGCTCGGCCCCGGATTCGGCGAGTTGCTCGCGACGCGGGCAGGCGCCGAGCCCTGGCTGCTGCTCGCCGCGATGGTCGCCGTGGCCCTGGCTCTCATGGTCGTGTCCGCGGTACGCGGTCCCCGTGCGGTTCCGACCGGGGCACGGAGCCCGGACGAGACCCCTGAGCGAGCGCACGGCACCGCCGGGCCTCTGCGAGCCCTGCATGCGATCGTCTACCCGGCGGCCATCGTGCCGGGTCTGATCTGGGTGCTCATGGCGTCCCAGTGGATCGCGCTGCAGACGTACCTGCCGCTCCTCTCGGGACATTTCGGGCTCGAGCGGGTCGGCGCCGTCTACGCCACGTTCGCGGGCTGCGTCGTCGTCATCAGGGGCGCGGGCGCCCGGTGGCTCAACCGGGTGCCGAACCGGCGCATCGTCGCCGTGAGCTGCGCGAGTGCGCTGGCCGGTAGCCTCGTGCTCCTGCTCGTCCGCAACGCGGCCGGACTGTATGCCGGGGTCGTGCTGCTCGCCGTCTGCGCGGCGCTCGGGTACGGGGCCCTGCTGCAGCTCGCCCTGGCGCTCGTGCGACCCCAGGAGCACGGGGCCGCGGTCAGCACGTTCTCGCTGATGCTCGACGCGACCTCCGGCACGGTCGTGGCCGTCATCGGCTTCTACTCGGCGGGAGGCACACAGGCCACGAGCCTCGTGTCGCTCGGGCTGGGCTGTGTGGCACTCGGCACCGTGTTGTTCGCGGGCTGGGCCGCCGTCAGGAGCCGTGGCCTGCACGCACAGGCGCGCAGGCCGGGCATCCTGATCGACGGCCCCGGGGACGCGATCGGGTGATCCGCCCTCACTCCTCGATCTCGTCGGGGACGTACGTCGGCCTCAGCGCCGCCCACAACGCGAACAGGCCACCGACCACCAGGAGGGTGATGCCCGCCCACAGGTTGGCGTTCACTCCCCCGGTCTTGTCCAGTTCCGGGTCACGGATCAGCCCGGTGAGCAACAGGATCACCCCGTAGAGACCCAGCAGCAGCCCGATCACGTTGCGGATGTCGAAGATGCCGCCGGTTGGTTTTGCAGAACGATCAGACATGTGCAGCCTCCTAGAAGGCGATGTTGAGGACGATGACCATCACGAGCGCGATGATGGCCAGCGGACCGGGGCGGCTGTACCAGGGCATGGTGGCCAGCTTGGGATCCGCGAAGTGCGACTTCGGCGTCTCCGAGTACACGAAGCCGACCAGTTCCTCGGCGGGCTTGGGCTTGGTCACCTGCGAGACCAGGAGGCTGACGATCACGTCCATCACGAAACCCGCGGACGCGGCGACGAAGGCTGTTCCCTGGCCGGGCAGGTTGACGACGCCCACCAGGCTCAGCACCCACACGCACACGGCCGACAGCGTGCCGGTCACCAGACCGACCCAACCGGCGGTGGGGGTGAGCTTCTTCCAGAACATCCCGACGATGAACGTGGCGAACAGCGGCGCGTTGAAGAATCCGAACAGCGTCTGGAGGTAGTCCATGATGTTGGAGAACTGCCCGGCGATCAGCGCGGTGAAGATGGCGATGATCGTGGCGGCCAGCGTCGCCACCCGCCCCACGGTCACGTAGTACTGGTCGTCCCGGTCCTTGGCGACGTAGGTCTGCCACAGATCGACGGAGATGACGGTGTTGAAGGCGGAGATGTTGGCTGCCATGCCGGCCATGAAGGCGGCCAGCAGGCCCGCGATCGCCAGCCCCAGCAGGCCGTTGGGCAGCAGGTCGCGCATCAGGTACAGGATCGAGTCGTTGTAGGTGACGCCCTGGCCCGAAGCTCCTCCGGCCACCTCGGCACCGGCCTTGACCTGGCCGATCTCGGGGACCAGTACGGCTGCCAGCATGCCCGGGAGGATGGTGATGAAGGGAACCAGCATCTTCGGGAAGGCACCGATGATCGGGGTCTTGCGCGCCGAGGTGATGGAGTCGGACGCCATGGCGCGCTGCACCTCGACGAAGTTCGTCGTCCAGTAGCCGAACGACAGCACGAAGCCGAGGCCGAAGACGATGCCGATCACCGACAGCACCGGCGAGCCGAAGCCCGACAGCGCCTGGCCGGGCCACGAGTGCAACTGCTCGGCCGCCGGGGCGATCTGGCCGGGGTTGGCCGCGGCCATCTCCGTGATCTTGTCCTTGAGCCCGGACCAGCCGCCGACCTTGTGGAGGCCGAGCAGCGACAGCGGCAGCAGCGAGGCGACGATGACGAAGAACTGCAGCACCTCGTTGTAGATGGCCGCCGACAGGCCGCCGAAGGTGATGTAGGCCAGGACGATGACCGCCGCGACGATCAGCGCGACCCACAGCGGCCAGCCGAGCAGGGCATGCACGATGCTGCCGAGCAGATACAGGTTGATGCCCGCGATGAGCAGCTGCGCCAGCGCGAAGGAGATCGCATTCACCAGGTGGGCGCCGGTGCCGAACCGCAGTCGCATGAACTCGGGCACCGAGCGCACCTTCGAGCCGTAGTAGAACGGCATCATGACGATGCCGAGGAACAGCATCGCCGGCACCGCGCCGATCCAGAAGTAGTGGACGGTGGGCATACCGATCTGCGCACCGGTCGCGGACATGCCCATGATCTCGACCGCGCCGAGGTTGGCCGAGACGAATGCGAGTCCGGTGACCCATGCGGGTAGCGAGCGTCCCGACAGGAAGAAGTCGAGGGATCCGGAAACCTGCCGGCGGGCCAGCAGACCGATCCCGATGACGGCTGCGAAGTAGATCACGATGATCACGTAATCAATCGCATTGGTCTGGATAAGCGTATCCATCCCCGTTGATGTCCTCTCAAAAGGTGCGACGCGCACACCGTTCATCTTTGTCGCGGAGCGGCCCGGTGTTCACGTCAACATTGTGATAGCGGAGCTATGCTTACACGACGGATAACCCCTGTCAAACAGTTTGCTATTTTTTGATGTTCACGTCATCATCTAGTGATGATCGGGACGCTGGAGCCCCGGCACGCCAAGGAGTAGCAATGGTCGAAATCCTCAACAGCTGGAGTCACGCCGACGGCGCCGCCCGCGCGAGCGCCCTGTTCAGGTCGCGGTTCGACACCGAACCCGACGGGGTCTGGGCGGCACCCGGCCGGGTGAACGTGATCGGCGAACACGTCGACTACAACGGCGGGCCCTGCCTGCCGATCGCGCTGCCCCATCGCACCTACGTCGCTCTGCGCGCACGGCCCGACGACCGCGTCCGCCTGACGACCAGGCAGGCCGACCCGCCGACCTGGGAGGGCCGCCTGGCCGACATCGCCCCCGGCCTGGCCGACGACTGGGTCGCCTACGCCGCCGGGGCAGCACGCGTCCTGCTCGACGACGGGTACCCCATCGGCGGGTTCGACGCCGCCATCGACTCGTGCGTCCCTCTCGGTGCCGGGCTGTCGTCCTCGGCGGCGATCGAATGCGCCGTGGCGATCGCGCTCGACGACGTGAACCGGCTCGGGCTCGCGGCCAGCGACCAGGGCCGGGCCCGGCTGGCGGGCGTCTGCGCCCGCGCCGAGAACGAGATCGTCGGCGCCCCGACCGGCGGCATGGACCAGGCCGCGTCGTTGCGCACCGCCGACGGGAAGGCGATCCTCCTCGACACCCTGGACAACTCCGTGCGCCAGGTGCCGCTGGGGCTGGACGATGCCGGGCTGGCCCTGCTCGTCATCGACACCCGGGCGCACCACGCCCTGGTCGACGGGCAATACGCGGCTCGCCGCCGCACGTGCGAACAGGTCGCGGCCAGGCTCGGCGTGCGGACGCTGCGCGAGGTCGCCGACCCGCAGGCCGCCCTGGCGACGCTGACCGACGACGTCGAGCTTCGCCGCGTGCGTCACGTCTTCACAGAGATCGCCCGAGTGGGCACCGTGGTCTCCCTGGTGGAGGCCGGCCGGGTGGCCGAGATCGGGCCGGTACTGGACGCCTCGCACGCGTCCCTGCGGGACGACTACGAGGTCAGCTGCCCCGAACTGGACGTCGCGGTGGAGGCATCCCGTGCCGCCGGGGCCCTCGGCGCCCGGATGACCGGGGGCGGCTTCGGCGGGTCGGCGATCGCCTTGGTTCCCAGCGATCTCACCGGGATCGTGATGGATGCCGTCGCGGCGGCGTTCGGCGACCACGGCATGGGGCACCCCGCCTTCCTGGTGGCCCGTGCCGCCGGACCTGCGGAACGGGTCGCGGGCAGCCCGGTCGCGCGTCCCGCGGGGGTACTGGCGTGAACCCGTGCCGGTCGCCACGCGCTACGGTGCTGACATGACTCCCACCGGCGCACAGTACGCGCTCGCCCATGGTGATCAGGAAGCGATCGTCACCGAGCGCGGGGCAAGTCTGCGCTCCTATCGGGTCGGTGGGCGCGACGTCGTCGTCACGTACGCCGAGACAGATCTTCCCCCCGCCTTCCACGGGGCTCTGCTGGCGCCGTGGCCCAACAGGCTCCGGGACGCGAGCTACTCCGTCGAGGGGGTCGTCCACCAGCTGCCGGTGACCGAGCCCGATCGCCACAATGCCCTCCACGGCCTGGTCTTCGACCTGCCGTGGCGGCCCCTCAGCCGGACGGCGAGCACGATCGTCCTCGGCCTCGATCTGGAGGCCCGCGAAGGCTACCCGTTCCCCCTGCGGCTGGAAGCCGAGTACGCGCTCGGCGACGAGGGCCTGCAGGTGAGCGTCCGGGCCGCCAACGCCGGGACGCGGATCGCCCCTTACGGCATCGGCTTCCACCCGTGGCTGTCGCCCGGGGACGCCACGGTCGACGAGTGCGTCCTGTCCGTCGACGCGGATCACTGGTTCCGCGCCGACGAGCGCCTCATACCGGTGAGCGTCGAGCCACTGCCCGCCGACCTCGACTTCCGGCAGCCCCGCGTCATCGGGTCCGCGTCGTTCGACGACGCGTTCACGGCGACGATGCCCCCCGGGGGCAGGTCCTGGGTCCGCCTGGACTCCCCCGACGGCTGGCGGGCAGCGATCTGGACGGCCGCACCCATGACCACGTGGCAGGTGTGCACGGGAGACTTCCCCGAACTGGGCCGCTACGCGCGCAGCGGGGTCGCCGCCGAGCCGATGAGCTGCCCGGCCGATGCCTTCAACTCCGGCCGCGGCCTCGTCCTCCTCGCGCCGGGCGACGAGCACGTGGCCCGATGGGGGTTGTGTGCCGACAGGCCGGGCGCCGGCAGATGACCGACGCGGGGCCGGGCGTCCGGCAGCCGCAGCGGACGACCACCTCGATAGCCGACGTCGCGAAGCTGGCAGGCGTCTCCAACCAGACGGTGTCGCGCGTGGCCCGTGGCGAGGACACCGTGCGCCCGGAGACGGCACTGCGGGTGCGCGAGGCGATGCACAAGCTCAACTACGTGCCCAATCGGGCGGCCCGCGCGCTGCGCTCGGGCCGCTCCCACACGATCGGGATCATCGCCCACCGCATCTCCCGCACCGGCGAGGCGCACATCGTCCAGTCGGTGATCGACGCCGCCCGTGAGGCGGGCTACAGCGTGACCCTGGTGGACGCGCCCAGCACCTCGCCCATCGACCTCAACACCGCCATGGGCCACGTTGGCCAGGCGGTCGACGGGATCGTGCTGGTCACCCTCGAGACCGCCGAGCCCAGCGGCATCACGCTGCCGCGCGACCTGCCGACGGTGGTGGGCGACTTCCGCTGGGCGGGCAGTCACACCGCGATCGGCTCCGATCAGGCGGACGGCACCCGCCAGGCGGTGGAGCATCTGCTCGGCCTGGGCCACCGCACCGTCCATCACCTGCGCGGGCCTTCCACCTCGGTGCAGAGCACCGCGCGTGAGGACGCGTGGCGCGCCACCCTGCGGCTCGCAGGACGCGAGATCCCCGAGCCGCTGACCGGCGACTGGTCGCCCGCCTCGGGCTACCTGGCCGGCCGCCGGATCGCGCGCGACCCGTCGGTGACCGCGGTCTTCTCGGCCAACGACGAGATGGCCCTGGGCATGTTGCGCGCCCTGCACGAGGCGGGACGACGCGTCCCCAGGACGTGTCGGTCGTCGGCTTCGACGACCTGATCGCCGAGTACATGTGGCCCCCGCTGACCACCGTCTCCCAGGATTTCGCCGCGACGGGCCGTGAACTGGTCGCCGCCCTGCTGGGACTCATCGCCGCGCCGGAGACGACGCCGATCAGCCGTACCCTCGTTCCCACCCGTCTCGTGGTGCGCGCGAGCACGGGGCCTGCCCCCACAGCCTAGGGGCCGGCCCCACCACCGCGGCCGAGCCCGCATTCGCCGGGCTTGTCGAAGCCGACTTGCCGCGAACACGCCCCGAGGAACCCGGCAGGCACGATCGGCCTCCCACGGAACGGAGCGAAGTACCCCGGAGACGCCACCTGAGCAGCGTTCGTAACATGTTTGAAACAGAACTGCAATATCTCGTGCCGGACTCCGGATAGCCTTTCACCATCACATCAGTCGTTCGGCCGCGCCCTTGCGGCTGTCGTTTGGAGGAAAGCCCATGTTCCAAGGCGCCGATGACCTTCTGGCGTATGTCAAGGACGAGGGTGTCGAGAACATCGACGTCCGGTTCTCCGACCTGCCCGGTGTTCAGCAGCACTTCACCGTCCCATCCGGTTCGTTTGGCCCCGAGGTCTTCGAAAACGGATTGGCGTTCGACGGCTCGTCCGTCACTGGCTTCCAGAAGATCAACGAGTCGGACATGGCACTGCTGCCCGACCCGACGACCGCATACGTGGATCCCTTCCGCAAGGCCAAGACCCTCATCGTCAACTTCTTCGTCCACGACCCGCTGACGAAGGAGCCCTACAGCCGCGACCCGCGCAACGTGGCTCGCAAGGCCGAGAACTACCTGGCGACCACGGGCATCGGCGACACCGCCTACTTCGCCCCGGAGGCCGAGTTCTACGTCTTCGACGACGTTCGCTACGAGACCACCGGTCACAGCTCCTTCTACTCGGTGGACGCCGAGTCGGCGAACTGGAACACCGCCCGCGTCGAGGAGCGCGGAAACCTCGGCTACAAGGTGAAGACGAAGGGCGGCTACTTCCCGGTCGCTCCCGCCGACCACTACGGCGACCTGCGTGACGAGATCGTCAAGTACTCCGAGGACGCCGGGCTGATCATCGAGCGCGCTCACCACGAGGTCGGCGCAGCCGGCCAGGCCGAGATCAACTGGCAGTACGACACCCTGCTGGCCAGCGCCGACAACGTGCTGAAGTTCAAGTACCTGGTGAAGAACACCGCGTACGCGAACGGCAAGACCGCCACCTTCCTGCCGAAGCCGGTCTTCGGCGACAACGGCTCGGGCATGCACGTGCACTCGTCCCTCCGCAAGGACGGCGAGGCCCTCTTCTACGACGAGGCCGGCTACGCACAGCTGTCCGACACCGCACGCTGGTACATCGGTGGCCTGCTGCACCACGCCCCGGCCATCCTCGCCTTCACCAACCCGACGGTGAACAGCTACCACCGCCTGGTGCCGGGCTTCGAGGCTCCGGTCAACCTGGTGTACTCGGCCCGCAACCGTTCGGCCGCGATCCGCATCCCGATCACCGGCTCGAACCCCAAGGCCAAGCGCGTGGAGTTCCGCTGCCCCGACCCGTCGTCCAACCCGTACCTGGCCTTCTCGGCCCTGCTGCTGGCCGGCCTCGACGGCATCCAGAACCGCATCGAGCCCCCGGCGCCGGTCGACAAGGACCTCTACGAGTTGCCTCCGGAAGAGCACGCCAACATCGCACAGGTGCCGGGCTCGCTCGACGAGGTGCTCCTGGCCCTGGAGAACGACAAGGACTTCCTCCTGGCCGGCGACGTGTTCACCCCCGACCTGATCGACACCTGGATCAGCCTGAAGCAGGACGAGATCGCGGCCCTGCGCCAGCGTCCGCACCCCTACGAGTTCGAGCTCTACTACGGGATCTGATCCTCGGAGCCCGATCGAGGAACTCGTCACGACGGCGGGCCGCGGCCATTGGCTGCGGCCCGCCGTCCGCGTCCATCGGACCGGGACCACAACTTGACATGAGAATAATTATCAATAACTATGGACTTTGCACGGCGGTCCGTGCCTCTTCACGAGCACCGCTGACGACCCATACGTCCTGACGGCCCCTCCTCATCGTCGTCAGGTACCAGGCCCGCCCGGGACGAAGCCAGCCCCTCGTCCCGGGCGAGTCACGTCCGGGCACAACCGATCTTCGCCGCCCAGACGGGTCGTCACGGCTCTGCCAGGCCGAGGAAATCACTCCGGCCCGACGCCGCCGTCCCACGCCAGCTCCCTGACCTCGCCGTGCGCCAGCCCCGCCGACGACCAGTCGACCTCACGATGACCGCGTCCGTCCACGACAGCCCGCAGGACGCGAAGGCAGTCCCCGTGTCCCACCAGCACGACCACCGGCGAGAGGCCGCCCGGCCGGGAAGCCAGATGGGCGAGAAAGCGCCGCAAGCGCGCGTGCACGGTGGCGATGGACTCCCCGCCGCCCCAGGCGACCTCGCTGATGTCGAGCCCGCCGGGCACCGGAAGCGCACGCAGCCGGGACGTCGGCTGCCCTTCGAGGTCACCGAGACCCTGCTCACGCAACAAAGGTGTCACCTCGGGTGTCAGCCCCAGCCGTTCCGCGATCGGAGCAGCGGTCTGCCGCGCCCTCAGCGCGTCCGAGCTGAACAGGAGCGCGCTCTGTTCCCCGACCGACTCGGCCACGCGCTCGGCGGCCCCGGCGGCCTGGGATCGTCCCCGATCGGTCAACGGCACCCCGAGCGACCAGCCGGGGACGAGATGGTCGCGATTCGCGGTAGATTCCCCGTGCCGGACGAGCAGCAGCCTGGTCATCCCGGCCGCCCCTCACCAGCGAAGCGACCCCACCGGGTCACCGGGCTCCCGCGGTGAGCGTCTCCGCCCCGGCGTCGGCGAGCAGCTCGTGTCTCAGCTCGGCCAGCATCCGCGCCGACGCGTCGAAGGCCGCGTCGCTGTCGCCAGCATCGACCGATCGCGACACCTCCAGGTGCGCCGCGATCGAGGACGGGTAGGCATGACTGGGCATCATCCCGAACTCGGTGCGGGCCGACAGCGCGGCCGCCAGGGTCTCTCCGAGCGCGGCGAAGAACTCGTTGCGGCTGGCCTCCAGCAGAAGTTGATGGAAGCGGATGTCGGCGTCGAGGTACTCGCGAACCGTCGACGCGTCCGCCAGGCGGGCGAGCGTGCGCGCCGTGGCCCCCAACTCGGCCTTCTGCTCCGGCGTCGCGTTCAGCGCGGCCGAGGCCGCGGCCATGGGCTCGATCCCCAGCCGCAGTTCGGTGAGGGCCCGCACCTGTTCCTGGCGCCCCGGGCCGGCCATGCGCCACCGGATGACGCGGGGGTCCAGCACGCTCCACGACGACGCGGGCAGCACGACGATGCCCACCTTGCGTCGCGACTCGACCACACCGAACGACTCGAGCACCCGCATCACGTCACGCGCCACGGTCCGGGAGACACCGAACTCCTCCTGCACCTGGGCCAGGGACAGCGAACTCCCCGGCGGCACCTGGCCGAAGACGATGCGCTTGGCCAGTGACTCCACGATCGCCTCGTGGAGTGTCGGTGCTCCCATGAATCCTCCTCGATTCGCGAAGCCAAGCACAGGCCGCCGGTCTTGTTCCGAGCCCTCGGCGAGTGGGCGACGCATGCATGAGTCTAGGTTCTTCAGCCTAGTTCACCGTCGAATTGGTAATATCTTTTCCCACTCCTTGGGCCATGACCTCATGCCGGGACGTCGTCCCATCCCCGCGGCCCCGCGCTGCCCGCCGGATACTCCTCCAGCGGGACGCCACCGTCACCGAACCCGGCGAGGATCGGCTCGACCAACCGCCAGCACCGGACGGCAGCCTCGGTGGACACGGACAGCGTACGGTCACCGTCGAGGACCGCCTTCAGCACCCTGCCGTAGATGGCCGCCTCCGAGGCGGTCACCACGGCGTGTTCGTCGGGCCCGCCCGGCGATGACGGGGTGCCGATCCCTCCCGTCAGCCTCACGCGTACCGGCGTCCGTGGCTCCGCGGGGTCGGCCGTCACGAGGTCGAGTTCCAGGGCCCCGGTCAGCATGTCGATGCGCAGCACGTCGCCCGGCGTCGCGCGCCCGTCGGCGTCCGCGAGCATTCCGGGCGCCCGGAACCGGATCTCGACATAGCGCCGGTCCGCGTCCAGCCCCTTGCCCGACCTCAGGACGAGCGGCACCCCGCGCCAGCGGGGCAGGTCGGAGCGCATCACCACCTGGGCGAGCGTCTCGGTCTCCCGCGAGGCGACGACGCCGGGCTCGTCGGCATAGGCACGCGCGGGTTCCCCGCCGATCGTCCCGCTCGTCCAGCGTGCCCTGCGCAGGGCACGGGGATCGTCCCAGACGCTCAGCGAATCCAGGGCCTCGCGCACGGCGCGTTCCTGACCGCCCTCACCTGCCGCGGGCTCCATGATCACCGCCGCCAGCACCTGCAGCAGGTGCGACTGGATCATGTCGCGCACCGCGCCGGTCGCGTCGTAGAACTCCCCGCGTCCGGCCAGCCCGAGCGCCTCGTCCCACAGCACCGTCACCCGCTCGATGTGCTCGGCGTCCCACACCGCGGCCAGCACCCGGTTGCCGAACCGCAGCACGGGCGAGGCGAGGACGACGGGTGTCGCCAGGAAGTGGTCGACGCGGAACACGTTCGCCTCGCCCACGAGGCCGATCGCCAGCTCGTTCAGTGTGACCGCAGCGGCCGCCCCGCGTCCGAACGGCTTCTCGAACACCAGTCGTGTGCCCGCGGGAACCCCGATCCGCGACAGGGCCTCGCAGGCGGCGTGCGCCTGCACCGGCCCGAGCGCGAGATAGATCGTCGCCGGTTCCCCGGCGGCTTCCAGGATCTGCCGCCAGCCGTCGGGACGCGCGACGTCGGCCGCCACCCATGCCGCGGATGCCTGTGTCGCCACCACGGCCGGCCCGTCCTGGGCCGCGAACGCGGTGGCGACGATCTGTCCCCACCCGGGATCCCGACGCCTGGATGCGCCCACCAGACGCACGCGCCGATCGGGTTCGGTGGCCAACAGGTGGCCGAGCGCCGGAAGGAGGAAGCGACGGCTCAGGTCGCCGCCCGCCCCGACGATCACGAGTGTGGATTCCTGCCCTGGCATGCCCCAACAGTAGTGCCCGGGGTCGGCCGACCGGCCCCCAACCCACGTGCCATGATGGTCGGGCGACAGCGAGGAATCCGGTCGAACTCCGGAGCGGTCCCGCCACTGTGGTTGCGTCCCCACGCACGAGCCAGGAACATCGTTCGCCGCAGCCGTACGCCCGTTCGGGCCGGCTCCACTCGACGCGGGCGCGCGACCCGCAGAAGGGGCGTCATCATGACCCTTGCCGCAACCTCACTCCTGTCCACCACCCTCCATGCCGTCCGGCCCGTCGACGAGCAGGTTCGCATCGCCGCGCAGCAGCGGCAGGCGCAACTGACCAAGCCCGAGGGCTCGCTCGGCCTCCTGGAGGCGATCGGGAACCAACTGGCCGCCATCCACGGCGCGGTGCCCGCCCCCGTGCCCTCCCACGGCGTGCTGGGGGTCTTCGCGGCCGACCACGGCGTCTACGATCAGGGCATCACCCCGTGGCCGCAGGAGGTCACCGTGCAGATGCTGGTGAACATCTGTTACGGCGGAGCGTCGGTCAACGCGCTGGCGCCCGAGACCGGCACGCAGGTGTGGCCGATCGACGTCGGTGTGGCCGCTCCCGTTCCGGATGCCCCGGGGTTGCGTCGCATGCGGGTACGCAGCGGGTCCGACGACTTCACCCGTGGCCCCGCGATGAGCCGGGACGAGGCCCGCACCGGCCTGGAGGCGGGCATCTCCGTGGCCCAGGAGGCCGTCGCGGGAGGGGCCGACATCCTGCTCACCGGCGAGGTGGGGCTGGGCAACACGACGGTCGCGGCCGCGGTGATCGCGGCGATGACCGGCTCCGACCCCGCCGCCACCACGGGCCGCGGGGCGGGCGCCGACGAGGCCATGCTGGCACGCAAGGTGGACGCCGTGCACCGCGCCATCGCGGTCAACCGTCCCGATCCCGCCGATCCCCTCGGAGTGCTGTCCCAGGTCGGCGGGCTGGACATCGCGGGCATGGCCGGGCTGATGATCGGCGGGGCGGCCGCGGGGGTCCCGGTCGTCCTCGACGGGGTGATCAGCTGCGCGGCGGCGCTCATCGCCGTCGGCCTGGCGCCCGAGGTCCGGGGCTACCTGTTCGCCGGCCACAACGGCAGGGAGCCGGGCATCCGCGTCGCGCTCGACGCTCTCGGGCTGCCCGCACTCGTCGACCTAGGCCTGCGGCTCGGCGAGGGCAGCGGCGCGCTGGTCGCGCTCCCCATCGTCCGCAGCGGTGCTCGTATCCTCAAGGACATGGCTACTTTCGCCGAGGCCGGGGTCTCCGGCAAGAGCGCATGATGCCGCACGACAGCCTGACCGGGCGCGTGCTCGTCCTCGGCGGCGCCCGCTCGGGCAAGTCGACCCACGCCGAGGGGCTGCTCGCGGGTCCCGGCCCGGTCGACTACCTGGCCACCTCACAGCGCGTCCCCGGGGACGCCGAATGGGACGCCCGGATCGCGAAGCATCGCGCCCGCAGACCGGCGCACTGGACGACGATCGAGACCATCGACGTGGCCTCCGAGCTCGTGCGGCACACCGATCGTCCATTGCTGGTCGACTGCCTCACCGTGTGGCTCACCCGGCAGATGGACGAGGCCGGGGTCTGGGACGGCGGGCCCGGCACCGACGAACGGCTGGCCGCCGCAACCGACGAACTCGTCGCCGCCTTCACGGCGGCGCGGCGACCGGTCGTCGCGGTGAGCAACGAGGTCGGCCAGGGTATCGTCCCCTCCGCCCCGTCGGTGCGACGCTTCCGCGACGAGATGGGCGTCCTCAACATGCGGGTCGCCGCCGCCGTCGACGAGGTCTGGTTCTGTGTCGCGGGCCTCCCCCAGAGGCTGAAGTGAGCGATCCGGAGGCCCGACCGCGCGGTGACGATCGGCGGATTCCCGGTCTGGTGCTCGCCGCGGGCCTGTTCAGCGTCGTCCCCGTCCCACCCGCCGTCATCGGACGCGACGATGCGCGCCGCGCCATCGGATGGTTCCCGGTGCTCGGTGCTCTGGTGGGGCTGGTCTCCGGAACGGCCGGTGCGCTCGTCCGGCTGGTGGCCGACGCCCCGCTCCTGGCTGCGGCGATCGTGCTCGTCGTCGCCCAGGCGCTGGTGGGGGCGATGCATCTCGACGGCCTGGCGGACGCCTTCGACGGGCTGGCGGCGCTGGGCAGCCGCAAGCAGGGACGCGACACCACCAACGCCCTCGACATCATGCGTAAGCCCGACATCGGTGCGATGGGGGTGGCCGCCATCGTCCTGGTGCTGTCGACCCAGCTGGCCGCACTCGCCGCCATGCCGGACGCCGGCGACCTCGTCGCGACGGCCGTCGTCGCCGCTGCCACCGGCCGGCTCGCCATCTCGTTCGCCACTCGCCCGTCGGTGCCCTCGGCGCGGCCGGGTGGCTTCGGGGCCCTGTTCCAGGGGGTCACGCCCGTGAGTGCCTGCGTCGTGTCCCTCGTGGTCGTTCTCGGCCTGTCCGCCGGGCTCGGCTGGTGGTCCGCCGGGGTGCCCGGGGCCGTCGGTCTCCCCATGGCGGTGCTCGTGGCGATCGGCGTCGCGGTCGGGTGGACGCGCCGCCTGGTGACCAGGCTCGGTGGGCTCACGGGCGACATGATGGGAGCCCTCGTCGAGGTGACGACGGCCGTGGTCCTCGTGGGAGGCGCGCTCGCGCTTCGAGCCGGGTAGGCTCCCAGACGGGTCCGGCATCCAGGGCCGGGCCCCGGAGTGATCCCGAGATCGCGGGAGGCGCACATGCCTGGTACGGCCGGTCCGAGGCTCACGCCGGACGCGGGCCCGGATCACGCGCCGAGCGGGACGCCGCACACCGGGCTGTGGCCCGGGCAGGTGTGGCGCTACGAGTTGGGCGCACAGCCCGGAACCCTGCCGGTCGTCCCCTCCTTCGTGGTCGATCCGGCCGTGACGGTCCAGCTGGCGATCTTCCCGGAGCTGGGTCCCGGCTTCGATGCCTGCCGTGCGGGAGTGGTCGGGCTGCCCCGGGAGCAGTCCGGTGACCGGATGATCGTCGTCCGCGATCAGCACCGCCACGATCTGGTGCCGGGGCGCCTCGGCTGCCTGGTCGCCGACCAGTGGAACCTGCTGGCACTCGACCTGACCGCGTCGGCCGGACGCACCCTCGACCGCATCGATCTGGCGTTGCCCGCAGGGACGGGACGCGGGTGGCTCCAGGCCAGGCGCGTGCCCGACCGGGGCGAGCCGGACGACGTCGTGGGCCGGGTGGACATGCGCCGGGGAGCCAACAGCGGGTTCGCGTTCAGCCGCGGCAGCACCTTCCCGGCGGTCTGTCTGCCGGGCGGCTTCGTCCTGTGTACCCCGGTGACCGACGCCCGCACCGACGCGTGGCTGTATCGCTGGTCCCACGGCGGTCCCGAGCCACGGCTGCAGGGCTTCTCGCTCGCCCACGAGCCCAGCCCGTGGATGCGCGACCGCAGTGCCTGCCAGGTGATGCCCTGGTTCGGCATGCCGCGGGCCGATCCGCGCGACCGGGCCCTGGCGTTCGACCACGACGTCGAGGCCGCCCGGCCCGACCGCTACCAGGTGCTGCTGCGCGACCCCGCACCCACGGGACAGGTGGCCAACCGCGTCCTCGCCACACTGGTGCCCACCACACACGGTGCCGTGATGTCGTTCGCCTTCGACGGACCGTTGCGCATGCGCGGCGTGCTGCTCGACCAACCGGGGGACGCCGACCTCGACCTGGATCCCCTGCCCGACGGGCGAGTGGCGATCCGCTGGTGGCTACGCTCCCCCGACGGTCACCTGTCCGGGCCAGGGGCTCCGACCTCGCCTGTCCCCGGGGCCTGGGTGTACGGCGAGACGATGCAGCCCGCCGCGATCTGGCCCGACGACAGACCTGGGCCGTTACGCAGGCTGTTCCGTCGTCCGGCCCACGATTCCGGACGGCCCCGGGCGCTGTGGCTGCGGGACGGCCTGCAACTGGAGATCCGGCTCGCCCAGAGCCATATCGGGATCGCCCAGGCGAAGCACACGTTCGAGCTGGAACTGGCGGGCAGGAGCCAGGGCGAGGTGACAGCGGCGGCCCACCAGGCGTGGGAGCACCTGCTCGGGCGATTGGAGATCACCGGCGGCACCCGGGAGCAGCGCACCGCCGCATGGTCGGGCCTGGCCCGCGTGCTCATGTGGCCCAGCGCCCACCACGAGAACGCCGGATCATCGGACCACCCGCGATGGGTGTACGCGAGCCCGTACCACCGGCGGCTCCGCCCCGACGACGCCGAACTGGGCGGGCTGCCCACCGGCGAGGGCCGCCTGATGGTCAACAACGGCTACTGGGACACCTACCGCACCGCCTGGCCCCTCTACCACCTGCTCGCGCCCGAGCTCGCGTCCGGGCTGCTCGACGGCATCACACAGGCCTACCGGGACTCGGGCTGGATGAGCCGCTGGGCGGCCCCCGGCCACCAGGACTGCATGGTGGGGACCAGTTCGGACGCCGTCGGGGCCGATGCCGCCGCCCACCGCCTCGCCTTCGACGAGCAGTCGTTCCTCGACTCGGCGCTGCGCGACTGCCTGGTGCCGAGCGAGGACCCCCGCACAGGACGCAAGGGGCTCGCCCGCGGCCGGTTCGCCGGCTGGATCGACCGCGACACGCCGGAGGGGTTCAGCTGGTCGATCGAGAACGCCAACTGCGACGCCGCCGTCGCGCTGTGGACGGCGCGCCTGTCGGCGGGAGGCGGCGCCCGGGCCACCGAGTACTCGGCGTGTGCCGCCTACCTCGCGAACCGCGCGCTGGCCTGGCGGTGTCTGTGGGATCCCGCGACCGGTTTCCTGCGCGGCCGCGACGCGTCCGGCGGCTTCGGGGAACACTTCGACCCGCTCGACTGGGGCGGCGACTACGCCGAGACCGACGCCTGGGGCATGGCCTTCTCTGTCGTGTGGGACGGCGCGGGGCTCGCCGACGCCCTCGGCGGGCCGGACGCACTCGCGGCGCGGCTCGACGAGGCGCGGGCCACCCCCGAGAACGCCGACCACCCGGGAGCCTACGGCGGCATCATCCACGAGATGGCCGAGGCCAGGGCGTTGCGGCTGGGCCAGTTCGGGGTCTCCAACCAGCCGGCCCACCACACACCGTTCATGTACCTGCACGCGGGACGCCCGGACGCGACGCAGGCGCTCGTCCGCGAGCTGTGCGATCGGGTCTTCGTCGGCAGCGAGATCGGCCAGGGCTATCCCGGGGACGAGGACAACGGCGAGATGTCCGCCTGGCAGCTGTTCTGTCTGATGGGCCTGTATCCGCTCCAGGTGGGCTCGGGACAGTTCGTCCTCACGACACCGACCTTCGACGAGGTGGCCTGGCGGCGCCCCGACGGCACCAGGCTGTGCGTCCGGGCCCACGGCGACGGCGACTACATCGCCTCGGTGAGCCTCGACGGCCGGCCATGGGACGAGGTGTGGATCGATGTCGCCACCCTGCATCGTGACTGCACGATCGAGGTGGAGCGGAGCACGATCCCGACCGGCTGGGGCCGGTCGTCACGGCCGCTGTCGCTCAGCCGGCTCGCCGGCCGGCCCGCCGGGGGCCGGTTCCCCCCGCTTCCACCCGATTCCCCCGGCCGGGCCTGGCAGCCTGACCGCAGCGGGTCCGCCCACCTCGTGGGTGGGCCGGCGTCGCTGGTGGACGACACCGGCGCCACGGCATGGACGCTGACCGCCGGCGCCGTGATCGAACTGGCATGGGACGAACCCTTCGTCCCGCTGTGCGCCACCGTGACGTTCGCGGCGGTCCCCGGCGGCGACGCATGGCACCTGGACGTGCACGGTCCGTCCGGCTGGGCTCGGGCAGCGGATCCGGTGATGCCCCGCTGGCCCGGGCAGACCACACCCCAGGCACTGCCCGAGCGTCAGATCGATCGTGTTCGCCTCGTGGGCGACGTCGACCTCGACCTCCTGCAGCTCGAGGTGTTCTGACAGCTGCGCGCAGACGCCCGTCCGTGCCCCGATGGCGGCGTGATCGTCTGATCGTGAGCACGCGCCCGGCCGTCCCGGCATCCGATTCGCCTCCCGGGGTGTCGGGGTCCGGTCCGGGTCGCGCCGCTAGACTGTGTGATACCCCCAGTCGGAGAAGGGACGTGCACATGTCCGGTATCTCGCACAGGATCGCCCTGGTGGCGCACGACAACAAGAAGGCCGAACTCCTCAGTTGGGCGAGCTTCAACCGGGGCACGCTCAGTGATCACACGTTGTACGCGACGGGTACGACCGGCACCATGCTCGAGTACGAGCTCGGCCTGCACGTCACCCGCCTGCTGTCGGGCCCTGTCGGTGGCGACCAGCAGATCGGCGCGATGATCGCCGAGGGCAGGCTCGACATGCTGATCTTCTTCTGGGATCCCCTGGAGCCCCAGCCGCACGACCCCGACGTGAAGGCCCTGCTCCGCATCGGAGCGGTCTGGAACGTGCCCATGGCCTGCAACACGGCCACTGCCGATCTGCTGATCTCCTCCCCGCTGCTCCGCGAGGAATGGACGAACCGTCCGCAGATCACCCCGCGTGACTGGGAGCCGGCCGGCAGCTGACGCGGAACCGGTCGTCCGGGAACGGGCCTGGTGGCGCGCCGCCACGTAGGCTGGGCGCCACGGACGAAGGAGGCGCGGTGAGCCTGGACGCAGCAGGGGTTCCTCCATGGGGCCCCGCGCGCTGTTCCTTGGCATCGCGCGCCGCGGGCGAGCCCGCGATCGGTACCGCCGCCGTGGCACGTGGCTTCCTCGTGCTGGAGCAAGCTGGCTCCTGGGGACGCGCCGCAGCTGTCGAATCGCAACTCGATCCCCTGCTGGGCAAGGCCCTCGACACGGTGTTGTCCGCTGTGGGAGGCAGGTTCGCGCTCCTGCGGATTCCCGGGGAGTCGACCGGCTCGGCGACCGGCCGGCCTCGCATCGCACTGGTCGCCGGCGGGCTGACCACCCCGACTCCCTGGCTCCTGCGCGGAACCGTGTCAGACCCCGGGGAACTGGCCGTCCTGCCGTGGGAGGCGCTGGACGATGCCACCCCCGGCAGGCTCCGGGTGGACGCACCCTGGCTGTTTCCCACCGAGGAACCCGTGATGCTCGTCTGCACGAACGGGCGTCGCGACCGATGCTGCGCGATCGCCGGACGCGGCGTCGCCGCCGAGGCGAGCGGGGACCGGCCCGGCCAGGTCTACGAGACCACCCACACCGGAGGTCACCGGTTCGCGCCGACCGGCGTCCTGCTGCCCTTCGGCCAAGGGTTCGCCCGCCTCGACGCGTCCCTCGTGGAGGCAGCCCTGGACGCGGCACGTTCCGGGCGGCTGGCACCGGAGCTGATGGACGAGACTCACAACCGCGGTTGCAGCGCACTGCCGAAACCGGCGCAGGCGGCGTTGGCGACCGTGCAGTCACGGTTCGGCGTCCCCGCCCTCACCGGCTGGGAGGTCGAGGCGACCAGGGAGGACGACGGCTGGACGGTGAGGCTGCGGCTCGGAGACGACACCTGGCATACCCGCGTGACCGAGTCCGTCGACCGGTCGGCGTCGCGTCCCGTCTCGTGCGGCGGGCCACCCGAGCCCGTGACCAGCTGGCAGGTCGAGCTCGTGTCCGCGGACACCTGAGTCGGCCCGGCGGCCCGGTTCAGAAGGCGAGCCGCTTCGCCACGGACGCGGGCAGGTGCCGGTAGACACCCATGATCGGGCCGAACAGTGCCGGCACCCGGATCATCCGCCGGCCCCGCCGCATCGCCGCCACGGTGGCGCGGGCCACCCGCTCCGGCGTCGTCGACAGCGGGACGCGGCGTCCGGCCGTCATGCGTCCCCGCACCGCACCGGGCCGCACGACCAGCACCCGCACACCCGAGCCCTCCAGCAGCACCCCCAGCTGCAGGTAGAACCCGTCCATGCCCGCCTTCGACGAGCCGTAGACGGGGTTCGAACGCCGCACCCGTTCCCCGGCCACCGAGCTCAGTGCCACCACCTGCCCGTGTCCCTGAGCGCGCATCGCCTGACCGAGCAGCACCCCCACGCTCAGAGCCCCCGTGTAGTTGGTCTGGGCCACGCGCACGGCCTCGGCGTGGTCACGCCAGGTGCCGGCGTCCCCCAGCAGCCCGAACGCCACGATCACGATGTCGACCGGGCGCGTGAACACCTGCGCGATCACCTGGGGATGGGACGCCGGTTCGGCCGCGTCGAAGTCGATCCACTCGACGCCGCGAGCACCGGCGCGCCGCACGGCGAGTTCGGCATCGGCCCGATGGGGTGAGGACGCCCGGCCGGCGAGCACCACATCCGCCGCGCCGTCCCGCAGACACTCGGCCACGATCGCCAGCCCGATCTCGCTCGCCCCGCCGAGCAGCAGGATCCGCCTCACCCCTGATCCCCCGTTCCGTTCGGGCACGCGCCTCGTCATCTGCTCCCCCAGAACAGCCGGTCGACCACCTGGCCGGCATGCCGGGCCGCCTTCGCCCAGTCGTCCTGCAGCGACGAGGCGTGGGCGGGCTCGTAGCCGAGGAGCATCGCGACCGACGCCGTCTCCCGCGTGTCGGAGGGCAGTTGATCGGACGCCCGGCCCCGCACCAGCATCGTCTTGTTGCGCAGCTGGCTTGCCAGCCGCCAGGCGCATCGCAGGGCATCGGCGTCGTCGGCACCGATGAGGCCCTCGTCCT
Source organism: Brooklawnia cerclae (assembly GCF_011758645.1). Classification (NCBI taxonomy): domain Bacteria; kingdom Bacillati; phylum Actinomycetota; class Actinomycetes; order Propionibacteriales; family Propionibacteriaceae; genus Brooklawnia; species Brooklawnia cerclae. The sequence continues at coordinate 2,448,574 of NZ_JAAMOZ010000001.1, forward strand.
GGGCCGCGGCCAGGGCGACCATGGTGCCGGTGCATCGCAGCGCGGGCACGGTGCCCGCCATGCGCAACTGCAGCAACTGCACCGTCCACTCGACGTCGCTCAGCCCACCGCGACCGAGCTTGAGGTTCCGGCGCGTCCTCTCGGGCCCCATCCGCTCGTGCTCCATGCGCCCCTTGAGCCGCCGTATCTCGGCCACCTGCGCCGCCGAGACACCGCCGGGCGGATAGCGGCGGAAGGCGAGCCGGTCGAGCAGACCGGTGACCAGTTCCTCGTCCCCCGCCCCGAAGGACGCACGCAACAGCGCCTGCGACTCCCAGGTGTCGCTCCACGAGCGGTAGTAGGCGACATGGCTCCCGAGCGTGCGGACGAGGGGCCCGCTGCGTCCCTCGGGACGCAGGTCGGCATCGATCCACAGCGGCGGCTCGGGCCCGGCCGCCCCCAGCGTGTCACGGACGCGGGCCAGCACACGCTCGGCGACCTGGATGCCCTCCGGGCCGGCGTCGTCCGGCACGACGAACATCGCATCGGCGTCCGAGGCGTAGCTCATCTCGGCCCCACCCCAGCGCCCCATGGCAACCACGCCGATGCCGGGCACATGCACCCCGGCTGCCTCCTCGGTGCCCCGGGCGACGGCAAGCGCGGCGTCGATGGTCGCCCCGGCCAGGTCGGACAGGCCTCGTCCGAGGCTGTCAAGGTCGATCGTGCCCAGGACGTCGCCCGCGGCCAGCCGGAACAGTTCGCGCCGCCGCAGTTCCCTGATGGCGGTGACGGCACGGCCCGGGTCGTCCTCGTGGCGCTCGACGACATTGGCCATCGACTCCGCGAGGTCCGCACGGGTGCGGGGCACCAGCTCGTCGTCGCGTCCCAGCATCTGCACCACCGACGGGTCGCGCCGCAACAGGTCACCGATGTAGCGGGACGCCGACAGTATGCGCGCGAGCCGCTCGGCCATCCATCCCTCGTCCCGGAGCGCCCGGATGTACCAGGTGGTCGACCCCATCTCGTCCGACAACCGGCGGAACGACAGCAGCCCCAGGTCGGGGTTGGGGCCTTCGCTCAGCCATTGCAGCATCGCGGGCATGAGCTGGCGCTGGATCTCTGCGGTACGCGACAGCCCCGACCCGAGAGCACCGATGTGGCGCAGCGCCGCGCCGGGATCGCTGAAGCCCAGGGCACGCAGCCGGTCCGCGGCCGCATCGGGCGACATGCGCAACTCGTCGCTGGTCAGCCGACTGACCGCTTCGAGCAGCGGGGAGTAGAAGACGCGCTGCTGCAGCCGCTGCACCTCGCGGGTCACCCGGCGCCAGGCGTCCCAGAGCTCACTGCCGCTGTCCTGACCGACCTGGCGCGCGAGCCGGTCGAGATCCCCTGGATCGTCGGGCATCAGATGGGTCCGGCGCAGGCGGAAGAGTTGCTCACGATGCTCCAGCACGCGTTCGAACCGGTAGGCCTCGCCCAACCGTGCCCCGTCCGCCCGCCCGATGTAGCCGTGGGCCACGAGTGCGTCGAGCGCCGGCAACGTGGTCGGTATCCGCAGCCGCTCGTCGACGCGGCCGTGCACGAGCTGCAGCAGCTGGACGCTGAACTCCACATCGCGCAGGCCGCCCGCCCCCAGCTTGATCTCCCGGTCGCGTTCCTTGGCGGGGATCAGCGACACGACCCTCTGGCGCATCGCCTGTGTGTCGGACATGAAGTTGGGCTGACCACCCACCTGCCACACCAGCGGGGAGACCATGTCGCAGAACGCCTGGCCCAGTTCCTGGTCCCCGGCCATCGGCCGGGCCTTCAGCATCGCCTGGAACTCCCAGTTCTTCGCCCATTTCTCGTAGTAGGAACGATGACTGGCGAGGGTGCGGACGAGGGGGCCGTGCTTGCCGTCGGGACGAAGGGCCGCGTCCACCTGCCAGATCGTCCCCGCCGTGGTGTGTGCCGAGCAGACCCGGGCCGAGGCCGCCGCGACCTTCTCGGCGACGTGCAGCGCCGCCTCCACGGTGACGTCGGGGGACGCGGGCTCGGCCACGTAGAGCACATCGACGTCCGACAGGTAGTTGAGCTCGCGGGCCCCGCACTTGCCCAGCGCGACGATCGCCAGCCGCGCGGTGGCCGCGCCGGGCACCTGCCCGCGAGCGATGGCCAGCGCATAACCCATGACCGCGTCGGCCAGCTCGGTGAGTTCTCCGGCGACCCGGTCGACGACGGACGCGGGCTGCGGGTGGCTCAGGTCGCGGGCGGCGATGCGCAGCAACTCACGTCTGTTCGCCCGACGCAGCAGATCGGCGGCCTCCGGATCGTCCAGCACCAGGCCGTCAGGCCCGTCGGGAACCCCCAGCACCGCTCCGACCCGGTGGGCGACGTCGCGGCCCTGCCCGTCGATCTGCTCGTCCGACAGCACGCGCAGGTCGTCGGGGTGCACCCGCGCGTATTCGTTCAGCGCCCGGCTGCCGCCCAGCACGGCGACGACGCGGCCGAGCCAGCCACGCGAGGCGAACACCTCGGCCATCAACGCGGGAGCCGATTCGTGGATGGTGGCGAGGCCCTGCAGTGCGAGATCCGGATCGGCAGCATCGGCCACCAGCGCGAGCCAGTCGCGACCGGGGCCCGACGGGTGGTACTCCTGAACGAAATCGACGAGTCCGGCGGCCCGGACGACATCGGTGAAACCCCTTCTGGCAAGGTCGCCGACCGGGGTACTGGTGCGGTCACTCATCGCGTCCTCCTCGCCGCTGGCACCCTGCACCGGGTGCGACACAGACTACCCCGGCTAAGATGCGCCCAGGGATGACGTGAGTTGTGCGCGAGTTCCCGCGACATTAACCCCACGGTTACCCTGTGACAAGAGCCGATGCATAGCCTCAAGGAGTGACAGTCTTGGCAGCCAGGGCAAACCAGTCCTTGCGCCGGGCATGCGCGGCCTTTCTCCGGCAGGTGACGTCCCTGGCCACCGATGCGAGCCCCATCGCCCGCGACGGTCTCGGCTGCCTGCTGTTCCTCACCACCGACACCCTCCAGACGCTGGGATCGGCCACTCGTGGCACGCCCGGCACTCTCGGGGATCATCTCCGCCAGCGCGAACTCGCCGCCGAGGCCGTCGCTGAGCGGATCGAGGGTTTCATGGGCTCGGACGACACGATCACGCTCCGGCGTCAGCTCGACCCGCTGGTCAGCGAACTCGCCACGGCGTTCGTCCAGACGGAACTCCCGAACACCGTGGCCACACCGCTCGGTGCGGTGCGGCTCATCGACTACGTGCGTGCCAACACGCTGTTCGCGGTCGACCTCGCCATCGACGCCGGCAGTGTCCCCGACCCGGACGCGCTGGCGTCCGCTGTGCGCGCGCTGGCGACGGTGCTGGCCGAACGCTACCCGGGGCAGACGATCGAGGTCCGCGTCCCACCGTTCGCCGCCGTCCAGGTCGGCGCCTTCGGCGACGGCCCCACCCACACGCGCGGCACCCCGCCCAACGTCGTCGAGATGGATCCGTCCACGTTCTTCGCCCTCGCGATCGGTCGTCTGACCTGGCCGGACGCCAGGAGCCAGGCGCGACTCACGAGTTCGGGGGCGCACGCCGACGAGGCGGCACGCATGTTCCCGATCTACGCGATGCACTGATCACTCCTCGGGGCCCGCGTCCGGGGCCCTCGGCCCTCGCGGGCCCGAGCCGGGACGCGGATCGCCGCCCGGGCCCTCAGAGCCGGGGAAGCAGGGTCTCGAGTTCCTGGGGCGTCACCTGACGGCGGTACTCGTCGAACTCCGCCCGCTTGTTGCGCAGGAAGTAGTCGAAGACGTGTTCGCCGAGGGTCTCGGCGACCAGTTCGCTCTCCTCCATCACCGCGATCGCGTTCTCCAGGTTGCGCGGAAGGGTATCGATGCCCATGGACGACCGCTCCCGATCGGTGAGCGACCACACGTCGTCCTCGGCCTCGGGGGGAAGCGGCATCTCCTTGTCGATGCCGTCGAGTCCGGCGTTCAGCAGCAGCGCGTAGGCGAGGTAGGGGTTGCAGGCCGAGTCGATGGCCCGGTACTCCACACGCGCCGAACTGGCCTTGTCGGGCTTGAACAGCGGGACGCGGACGAGCGCGGACCGGTTGTTGCGTCCCCAGCAGACGTAACTGGGCGCCTCGCCGCCCCAGGCGAGGCGCTTGTACGAGTTGACCCACTGGTTGGTCACGGCGGTGATCTCGTGGGAGTGCGCGAGCAGGCCGGCGATGAAGTGCTTGCCGATCTTCGACAGGCGCACCTCGTCCGTGGCGTCGTAGAACGCGTTCTGGTCGCCCTCGAAGAGGCTGACGTGGGTGTGCATGCCCGACCCCGGATGCTCCGTGAACGGCTTGGGCAGGAAGGAAGCCCGGATGCCCTGCCCGACCGCGACCTCCTTCAGCACGACCTTGAAGGTCATGATGTTGTCGGCCATGCTCAGCGCGTCCGCGTACCTCAGGTCGATCTCGTGCTGGCCGGGAGCACCCTCGTGGTGGCTGAACTCCACGGAGATGCCCATCTGCTCCAGCATCGTGATGGCGTCGCGGCGGAAGTCGGTGCCCTCGTCCAGGGTCGTGTGGTCGAAGTAGCCGCCGGAGTCGAGCGGCTCGGGCGCGTTCCACGGCGCATCGGCGCGCAGCAGGAAGAACTCGATCTCGGGATGGGTGTAGAAGGTGAAGCCCTTGTCGGCCGCCTTCTTGAGTGCCCGCTTCAGCACGTGCCGGGGATCGGCCATGGCCGGGGAGCCATCGGGCATCGTGATGTCGCAGAACATGCGTGCGGTGCCGGCCTTCGTCCGCCAGGGCAGCAACTGGAAGGTCGTGGGATCGGGATGGGCGATCATGTCGGCCTCGTACACCCGCGCGTAGCCCTCGATGGCCGAACCGTCGAAGCCGATGCCCTCGCTGAACGCGCCCTCGAGCTCCGCGGGGGCGATCGCGACCGATTTCAGGAAACCGAGCACATCGGTGAACCACAGGCGGATGAACTTGACGTTGCGGTCCTCGACGGCCCGCAGGACGAACTCGGTCTGACGATCCATGGTTCCAGTGTGCCAGTTGGTGACGACTGACACACCGTCCGATCACCGCATGATGCCATCCGAACCGCCGATCGCCCACACAATGACCATGCCGTTCGATCGGGCACCCGCGTCCACGTAGACTCCGATTCATGTCGATGCCCGGATGGTACCCAGACCCAGCAGGCGTTGCGGGCCGCTACCGCTACTGGGACGGCACCTCGTGGTCGAACGAGACGACGACCACTCCCGGTCAGTCGGTTCCGAGCGGCCCGACCGGTCCCGGTGGGCCCGCTCGTCCCGGTAATCGGGGTGGTGGCGGACGACGCAACTGGACCTGGCTCATCGTGGCCGTCGTCGGCGTCGCCGTCATCGCTGTGGTGATCTGGCTGCTCACCGGGGGAGGCGGGGGCGGGTTCACACCCGTCCCGGAGGACACGAACTCGTCGACCCCCACCGTCAGCGGGTGGGACGAGACGTCCACCCCGACACCGCCGCCCACCACGCAGGCCAGCCTGACGGCCTGCCCCACCACGGCCGTCAGCAACGAGACGAAACAGTCCGACGACGGCCGGTTGCACGGCGGCGGCATCTCCGTGCAGGAGATCGACGGCTGGGTCAACGACGACATGTACCTGCAGTGGGTCTCCGACTTTCACACCCAGGTCGACCAGGTGCGAACCGGCTGGATCAGCAACATCGGCGTCGGGCAGTTGAACGCGGAGGACGGTTTCACCGACCCCCAGACCTCCGCCCAGCAGTCGATGGAGTGCTACGCGTCGTCCGGCTACTACCTGAACTTCACCAACCGGATCGACCTGGTGAGCGAGTCCACGACCGTCAGCGGATACCCCGCCTGGCACATGCGCTCCGAGGTGCACGTCAGCAGCATCGACATGCCCGAGATCGACGGCGACGTCGTCGACATCTACGTCGTCGACCTGGGCGATCCCGAACGGATGGGCATCTTCGTCTCCAGCGTCACGATCGGCGACACCACCCGCCAGGCGCTGGTGGACGAGTCGATCTCGACGCTGTCGGTCGGCTGAGACCGGCCCCGAACGCCCGTTGAGCCCGCCCGAACGCCCGTTGAGCCCGTCGAAACGACGACCACGTTGAGCCCGTCGAAACGACAACCAGACCCCCAAACGATCGTTGAGCCTGTCGAAACGATGGCCAACCCCCAAACGATCGTTGAGCCTGTCGAAACGCCAACCAGACCCCCAAACGCCCGTTGAGCCTGTCGAAACGACAACCAAGCCCTCGGCGAGCTCGGCCGTCCTCGTCCGGCCGCCTCTGCCCCGTCCGAAGGACAGCGCCTAGAATCGGCGGGGTGAGTGATCCCATCCGGCCCTATACCGTCAGTCCCATGCGCCACGTGCCCGCCGGGGTCGTGCGTCCCCCGTACGTGGGAGACATGGGTTCCGAGAACTACGACGGTCCCGACGTGCAGTCCCCCGAGATCGTGGAGGCGATGCGCCTGGCAGGCCGCATCGCGGCGGACGCGCTGCTGGTCGCCGCCGCGGAGATCGCCCCCGGGGTCACCACCGATCGGCTCGATGCGATCGCCCACGAGTACATGTGCGACCACGGCGCCTACCCTGCGTCCCTCGACTACCGCGGATTCCCCAAGAGCATCTGCACCTCGGTCAACGAGGTCATCTGTCACGGCATCCCCGACGGACGCCCCCTCGAGGACGGCGACATCGTCAAGCTGGACGTCACCGCCTACGCCGACGGCGTCCACGGCGACAACTGCGCCACGTTCTACGTGGGCGAGGTGGACGAGGCGTCCCGCCTGTTGTCGGAGCGCACCCGCGAGGCGATGTACCGGGGTATCCGTGCGGTCAGGCCCGGGCGGCCCATCTCGGTCATCGGCCGGGTGATCGGCGCCTACGCCAAGAGGTTCGGCTATGGCGTCGTCCGCGAGTACACCGGCCACGGTGTGCACACGGCCTTCCACTCGGGGCTCGTGATCCTGCACTACGACGAGCCGCGGCTCGACACGCCCATGCGGCCGGGGATGACGTTCACCATCGAGCCGATGCTGACCCTCGGCGGGGCGGCCACGCGGCAGTGGGACGACGGCTGGACCGTCGTGACGCAGGACCGCTCACGGTGCGCGCAGTTCGAGCAGACTCTCGTGGTGACCGACGACGGCGCCGAGATCCTGACCGTGCCGAGTTCGGGTGAGCTCATCGTCGGCGGTGACCCCCGGGCCGTCGACCTGTCCGGGGTGCACTGACCCGCGGCCCCCGCTCTCCCTCCTCCGCCCGCCGCGCCGCCGCGCCACCGCCCGCATCGTCCTCACGGACGCGGTCGGTCCCCACAGGCGCGGACGGAATCCTTTGTCGCGGACGAGATCTCGTCCGCAGGAACAGATTTCATCCGCGCCTGCGCGAGAAACGGTGCATGGGGGGACGAGCCGGCCTGTAAGCCGGATTCTGTGCCCTTGCGGGCGGTGATCATCCATCTGCGACCACCGTTGCCGGCGGCCTTCCCCCGGTGCTCGCGCACCGGGCGTGCGGCCTACCCGGAAGCTCGGGCGGGCCGCCCTCGAACGCTTCCGCAGACGCCGTGGCGTCCTTGTGGCCTTGCTCCGGGTGGGGTTTGCCGTGCCGCACCTGTCACCAGGTGCGCGGTGGTCTCTTGCACCGCCGTTTCACCCTTACCCGAACCTGTCCCCGTCTGGGGACGGTTTCCGGGCGGTCTGTTCTCTGTGGCACTGTCCCGCGGGTCACCCCGGGTGGGCGTTGCCCACCACCCTGCCCTGTGGAGTCCGGACTTTCCTCAGCTTGCGCCGCGATCACCCGGCCGACTCGTCCAAGTGGACGATTGTACGCCCGGGAGCGCTCCGGAAGCCACGAGCCGGCGAGCCACACGTGCTCGGCCTCGGAGTCACGCGTCATGAGCGTGACACAGTTCCTTCAATTCGCCCGGCGACCGCCCATCCCGAAGCGTTCTCAGCAGACTTCACGTGCTGATGCCCGAATTGAAGGAACTGTGTCACGGCACCTCGCCCTGACCTCGCGAACAGGCTCGCGCTCAGGCCAACTCGAAGAGCACCCGGCCCTGCTCGAGGTCGGCCAGGCGCAGCAGGAGCGCCTGCTCGGCGCCCAGCCGAAGCCCCTGCCCCTCGACGGGCGCCTCCACCGCCACACGGCGGATGGACGCGACGCCCCGCTCGGTGCGGCGGTCGTCCACGTCGATGATCGTGCCGTCGAACCGCTGGCCCACGCGGTCGTGCAGCACCAGCGCCTCGACCAGGTCGATCGTCCCGCGTTCGAACTTCTTTGCCCGCCGGTCGGAATCGGTCATCTCGTCCGGAAGCGCACCGAACGCGGAGGCTACCCACTCCCCCACCGGGCGACCCGCCGCCAGGTCGGCGCAGGCATTGCCGGTGTAGCGATCGATGAGCCTCCTCAAAGGAGCCGTGGTGTGCGCGTACGGCGTGGCCAGAGCCGCGTGCTGGCTGTTGCGGTCGGAGTGCGACGAGTCGATGACCGTGTACCCGGCCCCCCGGAACAGCAGTGTGCAGGCGTTCAGCATGGCCTGCCCATCGGGGTCGACAGGGTCGAGCGAGCGGACGAAGTCCGGATATCCCACCGATCCCGGCCACGACAAGCCCAGTGATCTCGCGATGTGCCGCAACCGGTCGACGTCACGCTGCTGGGCGGGCGGCAGAGTACGCAGGACGCCGACGCCGGCGTCCAGCATCATCCGGGCGGCACAGATGCCGGTGAGCAGCGAGATCTGGGCGTTCCAGCCCTCGACGGGCTGCGGCGCACGGAACCTCAGGTGCCAGGTGTCCTGCTCGGGGACGACCTCCTGCTCGGGCAGGTTCAGGCTCACCCCGCCCCGTTCGGCCTCGGCCCGCTGACGCAGCTGCCCGACCTCACGTAGCAAGCCGAGCACGCCTTCGTCACGTCCGGCATCGAGATCGGCCTGGGCGCCGGTGTACGACAGCTGTGCGCGACTGCGCACCAGGGACCGCTCGACATGCCACGAGACCATGACGCCGTCCGCGTCGAGGTCGATACACCAAGTGATGGCGGGGCGTTCGCGCCCGTCGGCGAGCAGGCTCGCGGCGCCCTCGCTCAGCACCGCCGGATGCAGGGGGACGCGGGTGGTGGGCGCGTAGTACGTCTGACCGCGCCGGTGTGCCTCACTGTCGATCGCTCCCCCGGGCCGCACCCACGCGGCCACGTCGGCGATCGCGTACCAGACGCGGTAGCCGTGCGGCAGTCTTTCGATGTGCACGGCCTGGTCGAGATCGGTGGAACCTGCGGGATCGATCGTGACGAACGGGATCTCCGTGCGATCGCTGCGTGCCAGGCCGTCCCGGGGCCCGGAGTGCGCGGTCTCCTCGGCCTCGGCGAGTACGTCCTCGGGAAAGTCGCCGGGCAGTTCCAGGGAGTCGGCGAGCCTCTGCAGGCCCGAGACGAGCGGGGCGGGTGCGTCGCGGACGACGACTCGGCGAGTTGGCATGGCTCTCCTTCACCGTGGAACCGTGGCGCAGCGGCCCTGGGTCTGTGCCCCCGAACCTACCCGCTGCTCGCGCCTGGCGCCCGCATCCACCCCATTGCCCCGCATCCGTATTGCCCCGCATCCGCCGGACGCGTCCTCCTGCGGCGCCGTGTCGGCTCCGCCTTGCCTTCCCGCGCGCTGAATCGCTTGCCGCGATCGAAATTTCGCGCGCGAGAGACGATTTGGCGCGCGGAAAAGGTCGGGGCCCGCTTGCCATGCCGACGGGGCAGGTGGCCGGAGCGGGACGGGCAGCCGGGGGCGGGACGCTCAGCCGGCGATCGCCACCGGGGCGGGCTCGGAATCCTGTTCCCCGGCGAGATGCGCGTAGCGTCCGTGGAAGGCCATCAGCTGCGCGTGCGTGCCGTGCTCGACGATGTGGCCACCCTCGAGGACGACGATCTCGTCCGCGTCCTGCACGGTGCTCAGGCGATGGGCGATCGTCAAGGTGGTGCGTCCCTGCGTCAGGGCGTCCAGCGCGGCCTGCAGTTCACGCTCGGTCTCGTTGTCCAGCGCGCTGGTCGCCTCGTCCAGGACGAGGACGCGGGGGTCGCGCAGCAGCGTCCGGGCGACCGCGATGCGCTGGCGCTCGCCGCCACTGAACCGGTGCCCGCGTGCGCCCACGACGGTGTCGAGGCCGTCGGGCAGGGCGCGGACGACGTCGTCGACCCGCGCCGTGGTCAGTGCCGACCACAGCTGATCATCGTGTGCTCCGGGGCGCGCGAGCAGCAGGTTCTCCCGGATGGTGTCGTGGACGAGGTAGGTCTCCTGGCTGACGACGCCCACGATGGACGCGAGGTCGTCCGGCGCGAGGTCGCGCAGGTCGATGCCGTCGATCGTGATCCGCCCGGAGGTGGGGTCTGCCAGGCGCGACACGAGCGAGGCCGCGGTCGACTTCCCCGAGCCGGTGGCGCCCACCAATCCGATCGAACCGCCCGCCGGTATCCGCAGGTCGATGTCGCTGAGCACCTCGACGTCGCCGTCGGGGTAGCGGTATCCGACGTGGTCGAACCGCACCTCGCCACGCACGGACGCGACGTCCACCTCCACCGGGTCGGCCGGAGGGGCGACCTCCACCGGGAGGTCGAGGTAGCCGAAGATGCGGCTCAGCAGGGCCAGGGACGACACCCACTGCGCGCCCACTCCCATGAGGCCCATGATCGGGCGGAAGATGCTCGTCTGGAGCGTCGTGAAGGCCACGATGGTGCCGATCGACAGTTCGCCCGCGGTGTTGGTCAGGCCTGCGGCCAGGTAGATCAGGGCAGGTAGCGCGGCGAAGACGACGTTCATCGTCGCCATGCGCCAGCGTCCGGCCAGCTGGGAGCGCATGTCGAGGTCGACGAGGCTGTCGGAGGTCTGGGCGAAATCAGCCGACCTCAGGGCGCTCACGCCGAGGGTCTTGCCGAGGAGTGCGCCGTTGACGCTGAGAGCCTCGTCCACCTGAGCATGCAGGTTGGCCATCATGCGCTGCCGCTGTGTGGTGATGTCGCGGCGCACGAGCGCCACGCGCCGGGTGAGCCAGATGGCCGGTGGCAGGACGATCAGGCTGAGCAGCGAGAGCCGCCAGTCGAGGGCCACCATGGCCACGGCGGTGGCGATGGCGCTGGTGAAGTTCGTGGCGACCGAGGTGGCGGCCGTCGTGAGCATGGACTGCAGGCCGGCGATGTCGTTCACCAGCCGCGATTGGATCTCGCCACCGCGCGTGCGCTTGAAGAAGGCCATGGACTGGCTCTGCACATGATCGAAGACCCGGACGCGCAAGCCGTGCATGACGCGTTGCCCGACGGCGTTGGCCAGCCAGGTCTGCCACACACCGAGCACCGCGGTCACCAAGGCGATCGCGACCATCCCGACGACCGACCACACGAGCAGCCGGACGTCGCGGTCGGGCAGCGCCTCGTCGATCACCGTGCGGGTCAGGAAGGGCTGCGCCATACCGATCACGGCGGCGACGACGATGATCACGAGCAGCACCAGCATGCTGCCCGAGTGGGGGGCGAAGAGCGCGAACACACGGCGGGCGGGGACGGGCGATTCGGCCAGCTGGGCACGATCTGCCGGATCGATGCGCTGGGGACCGCGCGGCGGCCCGCCGCCGTTCGATGAATCAATGAAATCTGACAAGGGAACCTCCTTGAATTCGCTCGGGTGTTCCCGATCCCTATATGCTGGGGTTAGCACACTGAGCGTCTTACTCATTGAGAGTTTACCTCATTAAATGGTCAAGGACAAGACAGATGCCTGACACGAACACGACACCCACCGCGACGCCGGACGCCGACCCGATCGAGCAACTAGTGCGCATCTCGCGGCGCCTGCGGCACTCGAACGCCCGGGCGCTGGCACCCCTGGGGCTGTCACCCCACCAGGCTCGCGCGCTCAGGCTCGTCGCCCGGGAGGCACCCATCCGCCCGTCCGTCCTGGCCGAATGCCTGCACATCGTCCCAAGGTCGGCCACCCAGGTGGTCGACGACCTCGTCAACGCCGGATGGGTGGCGCGCTCTCCTGACCCGGACGATCGGCGCGCGACCCTGCTCACCCTCACCGAGGCCGGCACCGAGGTGGCCCGGCAGAGCGCCGAGATCCGTGCGGCCGAGCAGCACCGGCTCCTCGAACCCCTGACCCCGGAGGACCGCGACCGCCTCAAGCACCTCCTCGACCTGATCGAGGCACGTCAGACGATCGACCGGTGAACCAGGCACAACACCGACTGAGCCGGTCGAAACCCTTTCGACAAGCTCAAGGACCACCAGGCGAGCCCACCACAACCCCGACTGAGCCCGTCGAAACCCTTTCGACAAGCTCAAGGACCACCGGGCGAGCCCACCACAACGCCGGCTGAGCCTGTCGAAGCCCTGGCACACGTCCTCTCGACCGGTTCGAGGAGCGCCGACCTACCGCACGAGGATGCGTCCGCACTCCTCGCAGGTGACGACCTCGTCCGCCGATGCGGAAGCGATGCGTTTGAGTTCGGTGTTGTCCAGTTCCAGGCCGCAGCCGCCGCAGCGGCGGCCCCGCAGTTCGGCGGCCCCCGTGCCCGACCGCGCCGCGATCCGTTCGTAGAGCGCGACGAGGTCCGCGGGCAGCTTCCCCACCTGGACGGAGCGCCTGGTCTCGAGCCCGGTCAGCTCGGCGTCCACCTCGCGCGCCTTCACGTCGCGCGTGGCCAGTAGGCCCCGCATCTCGTCCTCGACCTGCGCCCGCTCGGTGGTCAGACGGTCACGGTCGGCGGTCGCGTCCTCGACGATCTGCATGACGTCGAGTTCCTGGTCCTCCAGGTTCGAGATGCGCCCGAGCAGGTGGTCGGTCTCGTCGATCATCGCGCGCAGCGCCTTCGCGCCGATCTTGCCCTCGTCGATCGTCTTGCGATTGCGCTCCAGCCGCGCCCGCGCCGGGGTCAGATCCGATTCCACCCGGGCCTGATCGACCTCGGCGTCGCTGATCCGCGTCTGCACGGCGACGATCTGCTCACCCAGCCTGGCTCGTCTCGTGGCCAGTTCCTTGAGTTCCACGTTCCCGGGCAGCGTCGCCTTGCGATGCCGCAGTTGCGCGGCCTGCTTGTCGAGTTCGGCGATCTGCAACAGCGCTTTCTGGGCGCCCGGGTCAGCATGCATGGAGTGCAGCCTACCCAGCCGTCCGAGCGGGTGCGTCAATGCCCGTCCCGGCGTCTTAGGCCCCGGGGGCGGCGTTCCAGCGGACGATGGCCGGAGTCTCCTTCTCGTACCCCAGGATCGACACCGTCCCGGTCTGCAGCGGCAGCGACGCGCCCTTGGCGATGGGCAACCCGATCCAGCATGTCGCGAGGACGCGCATCGCATGCCCATGGCCGAACGCGATCACCTTGCGATGGCCGGAGAACCTCGTCCGGTTCATCACGCGCGTCATCCGCGCGACCACATCGGTCTGTTGTTCCCCGCCGGGGACGAAATCCGTCCAGATTCGCCATCCGGGGACGAGCTGGCGGATCTCGGCGCTCGTCCGCCCCTCAAGATCGCCGTAGTCCCACTCGGCCAGGTCTTCGTCGATCTCGAAGCTGTCGAACCCGGCCAGCCGGGCGGTCTGCTGGGCCCGCGTGCGAGGCGAGCACAGGATGAGGTCGAAATCCGCCGGATCAAGCCATCCGTTCAGCCGGGACGCCTGCTCGCGCCCGGCCGAGGTGAGCTCCAACTCGGTCACCGAGGTGTGCTGACCGCTCTTGCTCCACTCCGTCTCGCCGTGCCGGACGATGTACAGGTCTGTCATGGGCTAGACCCTAGCGTTTGCGGTGCGCCTAGGATCGAACCGTGATCCCGACGCGGGCGTCGGGTGTCGAGACTGAAGCGGAGGCGACATGGTGAGCGAGCGACGTTCGGCACTGCCGAATCGTCAGGTGCCATTCTCGGAGGAGTTCAAGCAGTTCATCTGCAAGGACTGGGCGCCCTACGACCCGGAACTGCCCACGGCTCTTCCCGGTGCGGTGGCCGCGGCGTCCCATCGCAGACGCCTCTCGCAGCGCTACCCGGGGCAACGGCTGATCGTCCCGGCGGGTGGCCTGAAGGTGCGCAACAACGACTGCGACTTCCGATTCCGCCCCCACTCGGCGTTCACGTGGCTCACCGGCCTGGGCACCGACCGTGAGCCGGACGCCGTGCTGGTGCTGGAGCCGGCCGCGGGCGGGCACGAGGCGACGCTCTACTTCCACCCGCGGGTGCCGCGCACCGATCCGGAGTTCTACGCCGACGCACGCTACGGCGAGATGTGGGTGGGCCAGCGCGAGTCGCTCGAGGAGATGTCGGCCCTCGGTCAGTTGCGCTGCGCCGACATCGCCGACCTCGAGCTCGAGATCCAGAAGATGGCCTCCCAGACCCCGATCCACATCCTGCGCGAGGCGAATCCGGCGCTGGCCGACCGGCTCGACAAATGGCGGGGACGCGACGACACCGGCGACGCCGAGTTCGCGACCACCTTGTCGGAGCTCCGGATGGTCAAGGACGACTTCGAGATCGATCAGCTGCGGCAGGCGTGTCTGGCCACCGCGGCGGGCTTCGAGGCCGTCGTCCGCGAGCTTCCCAACGCCGTCGCGTACGGACGCGGCGAACGCTGGGTCGAGGGCATCTTCGGGTTGCACGCACGCCATCAGGGCAACGCGGTCGGTTACGACACCATCGCCGCGGCCGGCGACCACGCCAACACGCTGCACTGGATCCGCAACGACGGCGAGCTCCACGAGGGCGAGCTGATGCTGATGGACGCCGGCGTCGAGCTCGACAGCCTGTTCACGGCCGACGTCACCCGCACGCTGCCGGTCAGCGGCACCTTCACCCCTGCCCAGCGGAAGGTCTACGACGCCGTCCTGGAGGCCCAGCAGGCCGGCATCGAGGCGGCCGGGCCGGGCGTGCCGTTCAGGGCGGTCCACGACGCCGCCGTCGCCGTGGTCGCCCGACATCTCGAGGAGTGGGGGCTGCTCCCGGTGAGCGCCGAGCAGGCGCTCGATCCCGAGACCGGCGGCCAGTACCGCCGTTGGATGGTGCACGGGACGAGCCATCACCTCGGCCTCGACGTGCACGACTGCGCGCAGGCCCGCCGTGAGAACTATCGCGAGGGCATCCTGCAGCCCGGCATGGTCATCACCGTCGAGCCGGGCATCTACCTCAAGTCGACAGACCTGCTCGTCCCGGACGAGTTGCGTGGCATCGGGGTGCGCATCGAGGACGACATCGTCATCACGGACGACGGCTGCGCGGTCCTGTCCGATCAGCTTCCGCGTTCGGCGGACGACGTGGAGGCATGGATGGCGGGGCTGCTGGGGCGCTGAGCCGACGGAACGTCCGCCCCGGCGGACGGCCCTCGGCTCTCTCCTTCGCGGAGGGGCTGGGGGCCCGGCTCAGGCCTGGCCGGTCCCCTGCTGGCCGGCCGACTCGTCCCGGGGACGATCCTCACCGCTGGAGGCGGGGGTGTCGTCCTCCTCGTCCGGCGTCTCATCGTGTCCACGCAGGCTCTCCGGCAGATCGCCGATGCCCTGGGAACCCTGCGCGTTCCAGTACTGGCCGTAGGGCAGTTCCGCCGCATTCGGACGAGCGGAGTCCTGGCCCGTCGCCGGAGCGGACGGTTCCGGCGGAGCCGGTTGGGCTCCGGCGGGCTGCGGTGCGGCGGTCTGGGCGCCGGGCACCGGGGCCGACTGTGCCGGCGCACCCCACTGCCCCCACCCCGACACCGATCCGGTCTGGGCGCCCACGACCGGCTGCTGGGGCGCGGTTCCCCACGCCCCGACTCCGGATGCCGGATCGCTCGGCCGCTGGCCGAAGGGTGGCGGCAGGGTACCGAGATCGACCGGAGCCGCCTGCGCGGTCTGGGCCGTCGGCTGCGGGGCGGGTTGTGCCTGCGGGGACGACGAGACCTCCCGCGTCCGGCGGGCCTGGCCACCACTGAGCAGATGCCGTGCGCGGTCGGCGAAGTCCGACTCGGCCAGCACCTCGTAATGCGTGGCGATGATGCCGGTCATCGAGGTGTAGTCGCGGGCTCCGCCGCGCATGCGGTACTGGATCGCCGACATGCCCATACCGACCAGACCAAAGCCGACAAGGGCGATGATCAGGGCGTTGACGAGGCTCATCGAGGGGTTGAGCATCCACATGATGATCGCGAACATGCCCGCCCACATGATGCCGTTGAGGAATCCCGCGAGCAGGATGCGTCCCCATGTCATGCGACCGGTGACCTTCTCGAAGCTCTTCAGGTCGGTGCCGACGATGGCCAGGTTGGCCACAGGGAACTGCCGGTCGGCCAGGTAGTCGACCGCACGCTGGGCGTCCGCGTACTCGTCGTAGATGGCGACCGACATCGGGCGCCTCAGCTTGAGCACATCGCTCGCGGAAGGAAGAGATGATGCCTGATTCATCGACATGGGCGGACCTCCGTGTTCTTATCCAGCCTACGCGGCGGGTTCGGACCCCCGTGGAGTCCGTAGATGTGGAATCTCTGTGCGTTGCGCGAACGCGGCCCGGTCGTCAGTCCCTGCCGCCCTTCGCCAGGATGGCGCGAGCGAGCCTGACGCCCGCCTCGTCGACCATCTCGTCGTCCACGACGATCGCACCCACCGCCCCACCGGCGACGTCGGTGGCCCGTGCATAGGCCTCGATGATGCGCCGGGCGCGGACCACCTGGGCCTCGTCCGGCGTGAAGATCTCGTTGCCCGCGGCCACCTGGTCGGGATGCAACACCCACTTGCCGTCGTAGCCGAGCGCCGCAGCCCGGGCGGCCGACGTACGGAACCCCTCGGCGTCGCGAATCGACACGTACGGCCCGTCGATGGCCTGCAGGCCGCAGGCCCGCGCGGCCACGAGGATCCGCGACAGCACGTAGTGGAAGGCATCGGCGTCGTACCCGTCGAGCCGGCTGCCCACCGACAGGCCCCGCATGCCCATGGACGCCATGAAATCGCCGGGGCCGAACACCAGCGATTCGAGACGCGGGCTCGACGCGGCGATCGCGTCCGCCTCCCGCAGGCCCAGCGCGTCCTCGATCTGCACCTCGATGCCGATGTCACCCACCGGCAGGCCCGCGGAGGCCTCAGCCTGCCCGAGCACGAGGTCGAGCGCGACCACCTGGGCAGCCGACTGCACCTTGGGCAGCACGATCGCGTCGATGTGCCGGCCCGCGCCCGCGACGACCTCGAGCACGTCGGCCGTCGTCCACGGCGTGCCCCAGTCGTTGACGCGGACGGTCAGGGTCGGGCATCGCCAGCCGCCCGCGTTGAGCTCACGGATGATCCGGGCCCGCGCCTCCTGCTTGGCGGCCGGCGCCACGGCGTCCTCCAGGTCGAGGAACAGCGCGTCGACGTCGAGCCCCCGGGACTTCGCGATGAACCTGTCGGAGCTGCCGGGCACCGCGAGGACGGTGCGCCTGGCACGGAACTGACGAGGCGATCGTTGGCTTGTCACCCGATCAGTCTAGGGGCGCCGGGGCAACCGGCGTCCGACCGGGGCGCGCAGGGCGTCGGCCGAAGCCCATCGCGGGCGCGCGTCGCTAGGCTTGCCTCGTGAACAGCGCGTCTTCGGTCTTCATCAGCCGGCTGCAGGGAATGCAGGTCATGGATGCCGCTGGCGACCCCGTCGGCAAGGTGCGCGACGTGGTCGTACAGCCCAGGCTGGGGGCCCGGCCACGAGTGCGGGGACTGACCATCGAACTGTTCGCGCAACGCCGGATCTTCGTCCCCATGCTCCGGGTGCATGCCATCGACGCCGCGCAGGTGACCATCACCGGCCAGGTCGACACGCGCCGGTTCCAGCGTCGCTCCAGCGAGGTGCTGGTGATCGACGACCTGTTCGACCGCGAGGTGGTGCGCAGCGGCAAGAAGTCGACGATCTTCGACGTGTCCATCCACCAGGTGCGCAACCGCGAGTGGGAGCTCCACGAGGTGGCTCTGCGTGAGGTGCCGACCGGACGGCGCCTGCGCATCGGCGCCAAGGGGCCGATGGTGATCGTCGGCTGGGCAGAGGTCGGCGACCTGGTGCAGGGCGCCGAGCAGGCCAACGACACCAAGCTCGCCCAACTCGTCGACATGAAGCCCGCCGACGTCGCCCGCGAGCTCCACGACATGGAGCCCGAGCGCCGCGCCGAGGTGGCCAGTGCCCTGGACGACCAGCAGCTGGCCGACGCCTTCCAGGAGCTGCCCGAGGACGAGCAGGTCAACCTGTTGCGGGCTCTCGAAGTGGAACGCGCCGCCGACGTGCTCGACGAGATGGACCCGGACGACGCCGCCGACCTCATCCACGACCTGCCCGACGAGCTGGCCGAGGAACTCCTCAGCCGCATGGAGCCCGAGGAGGCCGCCGACGTCCGCAATCTTCTGATGTACGAGGAGCTGACCGCGGGCGGCATGATGACTCCCGAGCCGGTGGTCACCGGCGCCGACGCCACGGTGGCCGACGCCCTGTCGCGGCTCCGCAACCCGGAACTGACACCGGCACTGGCGTCCATGGTGTTCATCACCCGCCCGCCCCACGACACGCCTTCGGGCCGATATATCGGCGCCGTCCACGTCCAGCGTCTCTTGAGAGAGCCGCCCAGCCTGCTGCTGGGCTCCCTCGTCGACGCCGACCTGGAGCCGCTGCCCCCCGACGCCGATCTGTACCGGGTGAGTCGCTTCTTCGCCACGTACAACCTCGTCATCGCGCCGGTGGTGAACCCTCAGGGCCAGCTGGTGGGTGCCGTGACGGTGGACGATGTGCTCGACCACATGTTGCCCCCCGACTGGCGCGGTGAACAGATGGACGGGCAGGACGGCGCCATGGCCGGGGAGGTGAACGGTGGCTGACGACAAGTGGGCGGACGACGACCGCCTGAGCACGCCCGGGCCCCGCTCGGGCTTCCAGTGGCCGCGCCGGATGCGATTCGATCAGGAGTCGTTCGGACGCTTCGCCGAGTGGATCGCCCGCTACATGGGCAGCCCGGCGTTCATCATGTGGATGACGGTGTTCATCGCCGCCTGGATCGTGTTCAACGCCGTCGCCCCGGCCTCGATCCGGTTCGACGAGAACCCGTTCATCCTCCTGACCCTCATGCTGTCGATCGAGGCGGCCTACTCGGCTCCGCTGATCCTGCTCGCGCAGAACCGGCAGGAGGACCGCGACCGGATGAGCCTGGACGAGGACCGGCGCATCTCGGCCCAGAGCCGGGCAGACATGGACTACCTCGCGCGCGAGATCGCGTCCCTGCGCAGCGGTGTCGGCGAGCTCGCGACGCGCGACTTCATCCGATCCGAGATCCGTGACCAACTGCGCGACCTGCTGGAGGAGCTGGAACGGGCCGACGAGCCGCCGGACGAGCACTAGCTCGCCCGACCCCGGACGGAGCGTCACGCCGGGTCCGGAACACGACGTGACGCCGATGGGCAACAACTTGAAATCGGCGCCCGGGTTGGCGTAGTCATGTGGGCGTGACCCACGAACACCCGCTGCGCCCCGCCGTGATGGCCGCGCTCGAGACCGTCATCGATCCCGAGATCCGCCGTCCCATCACCGACCTGGGCATGGTCGACGAACTGGAGATCGACGGCGAGGGTGTCGTCCACCTGTCCGTGCTGCTGACCGTGTCGGGGTGCCCGCTGCGCAGCACGATCGAACGTGACGTACAGACGGCGTTGGCGAAGGTCGATGGCGTTGCCGGGGTGCAGTTGCAGATCGGGTCGATGAACGCCGAACAGCGCGCACAGCTCACCGCCAAACTGCGCGGCGGGCACCCCGAGCCCGTGATCGCGTTCGCGCAGCCCGGCAGCCTGACGAAGGTCATCGCCATCGCGTCCGGCAAGGGCGGGGTCGGGAAGAGTTCGGTCACCGTCAACCTCGCCCTCGCCCTCGCCCGGCTCGGGCACTCGGTGGGTCTGCTGGACGCGGACATCTACGGCCATTCGGTGCCCGACCTGCTCGGTCTGTCCGAGGACGCGCGCCCGACCGTCGTCGACTCGATGATCCTGCCCGTGCCGGTGGAGTTCGTGTCGGCCGACGGCAAGACCGCGGTGCTCAAGGTCATCAGCATGGGCATGCTGAAGGAGTCCCGCGACCAGGTGATCGCCTGGCGTGGCCCGATCCTCGACCGCGCTCTCACCCAACTGCTCAGCGACGTGTTCTGGGGAGACCTGGACTTCTTCCTTATCGACCTGCCCCCGGGCACGGGTGACGTCGCCCTGTCCATCGGCCAGAAGCTCCCGGGCAGCGACATGATCGTCGTCACCACCCCGCAGCCCAGCGTCGCCGTGGTCTCGGAGCGGGCCGGGACGATGGGCTCGATGGTGCACCAGAACGTCATCGGCGTCGTCGAGAACATGAGCTGGTACGAGACGACCTGCCCCCACTGCGGCAAGCAGCATCGCATCGAGTTGTTCGGGGCCGGTGGCGGCCAGCAGACCGCGGACGCGCTCACCGACCGCCTCGCCCGTGAGGTGCCGCTGCTCGCGCAGATCCCGATGGACACCGCCATGGGCGCCGACACCGAACATCAGGCCCCGATAGTCGTCGCCTTCCCCGACCTGCCCGCCGCGCAGGCGATCGGCTCGCTGGCCGAGCGGATCGCCGCCGCCCGTCCCTCACTGGTGGGTCGCCCGCTCAACCTGATGACCTCCTGATGCCGCCCACCACGACCCCTGAGCCTGTCGAAGGGACGATCCCTGAGCCTGCTCCACACGACCCCTGAGCCTGTCGAAGGGACGACCCCTGAGCCTGTCGAAGGGATCACCACCCACCCCCACACGATCCCTGAGCCTGTCGAAGGGGTCGCCACCTCCCCCGCATCCGTCGTTTCGACAAGCTCAACGACCCACGGCCAGAGCGGGAAGCCCGATCCGGACGACAACCCGCCGGGCATCCGTCGCTTTTCGACAAGCTCAACGGCCCACGGCCGGCACAACTCGACCAGCGTCTCGGGCCGGACGACCGGATGCTGATGCGAGAATGTCGCCATGACCGCCTCCGACCTGGCCCGGCTGGAATCAGCGAAGGCGTTGCGGCCGCGTCCGGCGACCCCCGCGCTCCTCGGCTTCTACCACGTGACTTTCGACGCGCTCACGGGAAAGCGCGGCGTCGAGGCCCGGCTCCGCCGTGATCTGCTGCGGCAACGGCAGGTGGCGCTGGTCGGGGCGATGGGGTCGGGGAAGACCAGCGTCATCGAGTACGTGCTCGGCCCCGAGGGCGAGGGGTCGGCCAACGAGAACTCCCGCGTCTTCCTGCCGATCGTCTTCCCCGTCCGTGACGAACGCATGGCGTTGCTCACCGACCCGGGCGAGTTCGTCGAGCAGCTCGGTGATGTCATCCGGGACGCGGCCCAGCGCAACTTCGCGGGCGACCGCACGTTCACCCGTCCCAAGCCGCGGACGCGGAGCCGTTCGTCCCGCAAGACGATCGTGGCACCCTCGGTGATCGACCCGACGACCGGGCTCCAGCTACGGCTGGAACTTGCCCGCGAGGTCGTCGACGCGCTGTCCGGCGATCGTCCGTCGAGCCGCGACCGGCTCGCGGAGCTTCGGGGCGTGCTGCAACTCGTCCGCGATCGCGGGCTCGAACCGGTGCTCGTGTTCGACGACCTCGACCAGTGGCTGGGCAGCGGTGGCGAGGCCCGGGACGCCCGGACGCGGTTCTGGCGCCAGGTGCCGCGCATTCTCGCCGAATCGCTGTCGGTCGCCGCCGTTCTCGCCGTCCAGCCCGATGCCCTGGACGAGACGTTCGAACCAGCCCGCGACGTCGTGCGGCCCATCGTCCTGCCACGTGTCCCGGATGCCTCCGGGCTCGGACGCGTCCTCGACCGGCGGATCGGGTTCGAGCTGAGCCCGGGCCACGATCGCACCACCGTGGTGACCGCGGACGCGCTACAGGAACTCTTCGAGTACTACCGTCAGGGTTCGGGCAGCATCCGCCTCGACGTGCTGCGACCGCTCGAACTCGCCCTGGACGCGGCCCTCGACGCCGGGGACACGGGGCCGGTCACGGCCGCGGGACTGCGTGACGTGCTGGGGCTCAGCCCAGGCCGCGCAGCACCGCCACCGCGTCTTCCCGCTGGTCCCAGCCGACGAGCAGGTGATCATGGAACGCCCCCGCGATGACGTTGCAACTGATGCCCGCCTCTGCCAGGGCCGTGGCGACGGCCGCGGTCAGCCCGACCGCCTCGAGTGCGGAATGCACCTGAAGGGTGATGAGCGCGGCCACGTAGTCGTGGGCGAAGCCGAGGGCATCCGCCTCGTCCCTGGTCAGCACGAGTGTCAGCCCCTCGGGCTCGCGAACCGTCGCGAACGGTAGGCATCCGCTCGGCACATCGTCCGTCACGGCGTACACCATCGGATCGGGTGACAGCACGGGGGTCATGTCGCGCAGCAGGACGCCCAGGTCGGTGATTCCGCGTGTGTCGCTCATGTTGCCTCCGAGTCCCAGGCCACCAGCGGTGTCACCGTGGCAGGTGCGGCCGGTTCACTGCCTGTCGCCTGCGATTGTGTGGTGGAGCCGACGATGGTCTTCACCTCGGACCTCGCCTGGCCGACGTCGGCGGCCGAGCCGTTGAGGTCGGCCTTGACCCCGTCGAGCTCGCGTTTGATGTCGTTGAGGTCGTTCTCCACGTCGGCCAGCAGCAGCTTGCTCACCAACGTCTTGGGGTTGAGGTCGGACGGCTTGAGATCCTTGTACTCGGGCCCCAACTCGTCCTTCAACTGGTTGGTGGCCTGGTTGGCGAAAGCCCGCACGAAGTGGACGATCCGCGCCGCCCTCCGTGATACCTCGGGAAGCTTCTCGGGCCCGAACATGATGACCGCGAGCACCAGCAGCAGCACGAACTCGGCGCTGCCGATGCCAAAGATCTCCATCGGAACCACTCTGACAGGCTAGCCCGGCAGACCGAACCTGGCCAAGAAGGGCCACCGACGCGGCCCGGCATCGTCAACGTGGAAAGTTGTGGTTCGACTACGCACCACAACTTTCCACGTTGACGCTGATCTCCCCGATCCGGCGCTCAGAGGTCGGCGGCGTCCAGGACGGCGGCGAACGCCGCGGCCTGCTCGTCCGACGCGGGACGCAACGGCTCGCGCAGCCCGCCCACCGGGAAGCCCTGGTGCGCCAGCCCGGCCTTGACCAGCATCACGCCCTGGGTCGCGAACACCCCGGTGTACACCGGCAGCAGAGCGCGGTAGACGCGCAGGGCCTCGTCCCTGTCGCCTGCCAGCCAGGCGTCGAGCAACTGCCGGGTGCGGCGTCCGGTGAAGTGGGTCGACGTGCCGACGACGCCCACGGCGCCGACCGCGAGCAGCGGCAGCACCTTGGCGTCGTCCCCGGCGTAGTAGGCCAGGTCGGTCTGCGCCATCACCTGGGCGGACGCGACGATGTCGTTCTTGGCGTCCTTGACGCCGACGATGTTGCGGTGCCGGGCGAGTTCCAGCAGCGAGGCGGTCTCGATGGGACGCCCGGCGCGGTGGGGAATGTCGTAGAGCACCATGGGCAGGTCGGTCGCACCGGCGAGGGTCTGGAAGTGCGCCACCAGCGCGTCCTGCGGGGGCAGCGAGTAGTACGGGGTGACCGCCAGCAGGCCGTCGGCCCCGGCCATCGCTGCCTGCCTGCAGAGTTCCACCGAGTGCGCCGTGTCGAACGTACCGACACCGGCGAGCACCTTCGCCCGATCGCCGATGGCCTCCTTCACCGCCGAAACCAGCGCGGCCTTCTCCTCGTCCGACGTCGTCGGGGCCTCCCCCGTCGTCCCGTTCACCAGGACGCAGTCGTTGCGCTGTTCGTCCACCAGCCTGCTCGCCAGTTGCTGCGCCCGCTTGAGGTCGACGGCCCCGTCGCCATCGAGGGGCGTCACCATGGCGGTCATCAGCCGACCAAGTATCGGTTCGCTCATGGGAACCATGCTAGGCATTCACCACCATCGCCCGTTCCTCGTCCACTCCGGCCCGGGAAGCGATCGGGCGCACCGGCACGCGCTATGAGGCCGATCCGCGATGGGTGCGAACCGGTCCGAGCTTGTCCTCGATCCGCGCGTAGGCGTGCCGGGCCGCGACCTCGAGCATGTGCCCGGGCCGTTTGGTCTGTTGCTTGGCGAGGGTGAGGCGGCGGCTGGTCTCCGGGTCGATCTTCATCCCGTAACGAGCGAGAAGGTACTTCCAGGTGATCGAGGCCGCGGCGCTCGTCGAGACCAATCCCGGCTGCACCACCTCACGCATGGTGGCCCACTTCGGACTGGTCTGGCGCCATTCGGTCTCCTCCATGTCGTTGCGGGCGTCCCACAGAAGCACCCTCTTCTTGTCGTATCTCGCGACGTGCTCGTCTCTCACCACGCTCTTGGCCTGGACGCCGATGACCTGGCCGTCCGTCATGCGAAGGACGAGGAAGTCGACGTTGTACTTGGCGTTCCAGTCCTCGAACTGCGCCGGGGCCGCCATGACGAGATACTCGGGATGCTTCATGCACATGTACTGGAGCGAGATGATGGTGTCGAACTCCGTCAGCAGGCCCTGCCGGAAGCCGCGGACGCCCTCGCTCTCCTTCGAGAAGTACTCGGGGTGATTCGACGCGTCACGCTGGATGTCAGCGAACTTCGCGGCCCTGAGCGCCGTCTCCGTCCAGGCGCTCCGCCAATCGGCGCTCGTGGGGCGCCGCGTCATGACCTGCGTGTGCCACTGAACGAGGACGTCGAAGGCCCATAGCTGCTCCTGGCTGAGTTGCACGAAGAAGAACTGCCCGAGACGACGGTTCCGCAGATCCTCCGAGTCGGCCGGCACGTTCTCGATGCGGCGTATGAGTTCCCCGCTCACCGGCCTGGCCTCCAGCAGGTACTGCTCCCACATGCACATCTCGTCGATCAACGCGGCGGGCACGGTCATACCCCGGAAGACCAGCCATACCACCTCTCCGTACATCGCGTTCATCTCGTGCAACGGCGCCAGGTAGCGCTCGACGAACTCGTCGGGATCGGGCTTGCGGCTGTGAAAACGCAAGTGGACATCGGTGTACGGGCGATGATGCATGGGTCGTACCCCTGGGGGTCGGTTGTATCAGACCAGACGTGCCGCTACCGCCTAATCCATCGCGCCTCGCCCGAAGCGTTGCACAACAATCCATGCGTTGCACAACAGCCGATGCGTTGCGTCATGGAACAGGGTTCACGCCGGATATTAGCGACCGGTCCGGCGGAAGCCAACTCCGCGCCGAGGTACGGCTAGGCTGGCCGCGTGAGTGAGATCTTTCTGCTCAACGAGCGTTCGCTGGCCACCGCCGAGGACTTCGTGCCCGCACCGGAGCCGGTGCGCTCCGCACGCGACGAAGCTCTCGCCGCCGGTGCACCGACTCCGTCCAACGGGGTGACCACCGCGCTGACGTTCCTGTGCCGCGTGCTCGACGCGAAGGCCGTCGTCGAGGTCGGCACCGGCACCGGCACCTCGGGCCTGGCGATGTTCGCCGGCATGAATCCCGACGGCGTCCTCACCAGCATCGACTCGGAGGCCGATTGGCAGTTGTCGGCCAAGCAGGCGTTCGGCGCCCAGGGCATCGCCACGCGGCGGTTCCGGCTCATCCCGGGTTCGCCGCTCGACGTGCTCAACAACCTGCGCGACAGCGCTTACGATCTCGTCCTCATCAACGGCGACAAGCTCGAATACGTCGAGTACATCGCCCAGGCCGAGCGCCTGCTGCGCCGCGGCGGGGTTGTCGTCGCCAACGACGCACTGTGGCACAACCTCGTGGCCGACCCCACCGACGAGTCCGACGAGTCCGTCATCATCCGCGAGGCGCTCGCGGCCGTCACCGGCAACGACGCCTTCACCCCTGTGTTGCTGCCCCTGGGTGAGGGCCTGCTCGCAGCCGTCAGGAACTGACCACCACCGGGCGAACGGCGCCGGCCCCCACAAGAGGGTCGGCGCCGTTCATCGTTGTGCGTCCCCGATGGGCCTATCCCGCGAGGGTGACCTCGGCGTTCTTGGGCACCACGGTCACCCCGTTGGGCGACACGTGGAAGCCGCGGGCCTCGTCCGCCTCCCGGTCGATCCCGATGTGCACCCCGTCGGCCACCACGACGTGTTTGTCGAGGATGACATTGCGCAGGATGCAGTTGCGGCCGATGCGCGCCTGGCTCATCACGATGCAGCGATCGAGGGACGCGTGGTCCTCGACCCTCACCCCCGGGCTCAGGACGCTGTGGTCGACGTCCCCACCCGAGATGATGCAGCCGCTGGTGACGATCGAGCTCTCGGCGGTGCCGTGCAGGGTGAACTTGGCACCGGGCAGTTGCATCTGCGAGGTCAGGATCGGCCAGTCGTTGTTGTAGAGGTTGAACTCCGGCACGACCGAGATGAGGTCCATGTGCGCGTCGAAGAATGCGTCGATGGTGCCGACGTCGCGCCAGTAGTTGCGGTCCTTCTCCGTGGCGCCCGGTACCTCGTTGTCGGTGAAGTCGTAGACGCCGCAGTCCCCCTTCGTGACGAAGGCGGGAATGATGTTGCCGCCCATGTCGTGCTTGGACTCCTGGTTGTGCGCATCGAACTCGAGCATGTCGACCAGGGCTTTGCGGGTGAACACGTAGTTACCCATGGACGCGAACGACTCGTCGGGCGAGTCGACCAGGCCCGGCGGGTCGGACGGCTTCTCCAGGAAGCGCTCGATGACCCGGTCGGCGCCGGAGTCGATGATGCCGAACGCGGACGCCTCGGAGCGCGGGACGCGGATGGCGGCGACCGTCGCGTCCAGGCCGGAGTCGATATGGGCATGGACCATCTGCATGAAGTCCATGCGGTAGATGTTGTCGGCCCCGACGACCACGATGTAGTCGGGGTCCTCGTCGTTGATCAGGTTCATCGACTGGTAGATCGCATCGGCACTTCCCTGGAACCAGTGGGGCCCGCGACGCTGCTGGGCCGGAACCGGCGTGATGTAGTTACCGAGCATGTTCGACATGCGCCAGGCGATCGAGATGTGTCGGTCGAGCGAATGCGACTTGTACTGGGTGAGGACCGCGACCTTGGTCAGGTTGGAGTTGACCATGTTCGACAAGGCGAAATCGATGAGCCGGTAGGTGCCCCCGAAAGGGACTGCGGGCTTGGCCCGGTCTGCAGTGAGGGGCATCAGGCGCTTCCCCTCACCGCCGGCCAGGATGATGGACAGGATCTTGGGCGTGGCCATGGCACGAACCTAGGGGGTTGAGGCTGGGACCACAAGCGAATGCGCAAATTGCCAAGACTCCGGAGCCAACGTGCCGGGTGAGGCTGATTCCATCGGGTGCGCACGGTGTGCGAGCATCGAGGCATGCGCGTTTCCGTCCTCACCCGCGAATACCCTCCTTCCATCTATGGCGGCGCCGGTGTCCATGTGGGGCAGCTCGTCCCCCGGCTCGCACAGCTCGTCGATGTCGACGTGCAGTGCATGGGCGACGACAGGCCCGGCGCGACTGCCCACCGCGAGGAGTACCCGCCCGGCGCCAACAATGCGCTGAAGGTCTTCGGCGCCGACCTGTCGATGGTGGCGTCTCTGCCCGACGTCGACGTCGTCCACTCACACACGTGGTACGCGAACCTGGCCGGCCTGCTGGGCGGGGTCTACAAGTCGGTGCCGCACGTCATCACGGCGCACTCGCTGGAGCCGTTGCGCCCCTGGAAGCGCGAGCAGCTGGGTGGCGGGTACGAGCTGTCGAGCTGGGCCGAGCGCACCGCCTACGAGCAGGCCGACGCGATCATCGGCGTGAGCTCCGCGATGCGGGACGACATCCTGCGCTGCTACCCGCAACTCGACCCGGGCAAAGTGCACGTCGTCCTCAACGGCATCGACACCACCGAGTTCTACCTGGACGAGGCACACGATTTCTGCGATCGGTTCGGGATCGACCTCGATCGTCCCTCGGTCGTGTTCGTCGGGCGCATCACCCGCCAGAAAGGGCTCGTGCATCTGGTGAGAGCCGCCACCCGGCTGGACGAGGGTACCCAGGTCGTGCTGATGGCCAGTTCCCCCGACACCGAGGAGATCAAGCAGGAGTTCGCGACGGCATTCGACCGGCTGAAACAGGTCAAGGGGGACGACGCCATCTGGGTGAGCGAGATGACCCCCCGCGAAGGGGTTCGTCAGGTGCTCAGCCACGCGACCGTCTTCGCCTGCCCATCGATCTACGAGCCACTGGGCATCGTGAACCTGGAGGCCATGGCGGCGCAGACCCCGGTCGTGGCCTCGGCGGTGGGCGGCATCCCCGAGGTCGTGGCCGACGGGAAGACCGGGCTGCTCGTCGGTTACGACCCGGCGCAGGCCGACGACGCCGACTACGTGGCGCGGTTCGAGGAGGAGTTCGCCGACCGCATCAACGAGTTGACCCGCGATCCGCAGCGCGCGGCGGCCATGGGCAGAGCCGGCCGGCAGCGCTGCATCGACGAGTTCAGCTGGGAGAAGATCGCCAAGCAGACGGTCGAGGTGTACGAGGCGGCCATCGCCCGATACCACGACCGTCCCGGCCACTGAGCCCCGCCGGATAACACGGCGGGCGGGACCAACCTGAGTGGTCCCGCCCGCCAAGGCCGATCGTGGGGAAGATCCGCTTCAGCCGACTACGCCTTTCAGGCATTCCAGCAGCGAAGCAGCCTCTTCGGCGTTGAGCTCGACCACCAACCGGCCGCCGCCATCGACGGGCACGCGCATGACGATCCCGCGGCCCTCTTTGGTGACTTCCATCGGTCCGTCGCCCGTACGCGGCTTCATCGCGGCCATTACCATCCTCGTTTCTGTCGTCCGACGAACGTACGGATTCCATTATTCCGCATTTCGAGCACAGGCGGCAGGCTCGAAACCCGGTCCCCGGTGCCGCCGCGGGCCACCGGCATCAACGTGGAAAGTTGTGGTGCGTACTCGAACCACAACTTTCCACGTTGTTCGGCCGCACGCGTTCAGTCGCCGGGAATGTCGTCCGGATCGTCCCACCGGGGCGTGTCGTCGGCCCCCGACTGGGCGCGGCGCGGCGCCGAGAACTCGGTCGCCGCTCCGCCCTCGTCGGAGGGGGCGTCCGCCTCGGTGTTCTCATCGGGTGTTCGGCCGGTCATCTCGTCGCGCAGGCGGGCCACGAAGGCATCGACCTGATCCATGGAGTATCCACGTGTGACCACCGCGAACCGCAGGTCGTCGAGGTCGTCGGCGCGCAGTGGGCGATCCTGAGGCAGCGCGGGCACCGGCCGATCGTCCACCTGGGCGGGCATCTCACCCAACCGGCCCGCGGAGGCGACGAACGCCAGACCGATGACGACCACGATCAGCGCGGCGAAGACCCAACCCATGACTCCCAATCGTGTCACACAAGCCTGTGCGCCGGGGCGAGCCAGCGCGCGAGAGCCGCGGCACAGGCGTCGAGATCGGACACCGGGCAGAACTCGTCCACCGCGTGTGCCTTGCCCGAGTCCGCCGGGCCGAAATTCACCGCCGGAATCCCGAGGGACGAGAACCTGGCCACATCCGTCCAGCCGTACTTGGGCCGCGGCTCGCCGCCGACCGCCGCGACGAAGTCGGCCGCAGCGGGCTCGTCCAGCCCCGGACGGGCGGCGGGCGACAGGTCGAGCACGTTCAGCGTCCAGCGGTCGAACCACCGCGTCATGAGCGCGAGCGCCTCGTCGGCGGTCTTGTCGGGGGCGAAGCGGTAGTTGATCTGCACCTCGCACGAGTCGGGAATCACGTTGCCGGCCAATCCGCCCTGGATCATCGTGGCGTTGAGCCCCTCCCGGAAGACGAGCCCGTCGACCTCGACCTCGCCGCAATCGAACTCCCGTACCCGGTCGATGACCTCGGCCATGTCGTGGATGGCGTTGTGCCCGAGCCACGAGCGCGCGCTGTGCGCGGCAAGGCCGGTCGTGGTGATGTCGAAGCGCATCGTGCCCTGACAGCCACCCTCGATCAGCGCACTGGTCGGCTCCATGAGCACGGCCAGGCTCGCGCCCGCCACCCAATCGGGGTGATGGGCGACGAGGCGTCCCAGCCCGTTGGACGCGACGTCGATCTCCTCGCAGTCGTAGAAGATCCAGGTCACGTCGCGGGCGGGCGCGTCCAGGCGGCGGGCGAGCCAGAGCATGACCGTCACCCCGCCCTTCATGTCGGCGGTCCCGCGGCCGTGGACGATCACCCCGCCGGGTCCGTCGGAGACCTGACTGGGCAGGTTGCCTGCCACGGGCACCGTGTCGAGGTGCCCGGCGATGATCACGCGCTCGGGACGTCCGAGGTTCGTACGGGCCACGACCGCGTTGCCGTCGCGGAGCACCTCGAGGTGGTCGAGCCCTCCGAGTGTGGCCTCGACCTCGTCGGCGAGCCTCGCCTCGTCCCGGCTGACCGATTCGATGTCGACGACGGCCCGGAACAGGGCGAGCAGGTTGTCGGTGGGCAATGCCATGACCGACAGCCTACGCAGGCCGGGGCGCCGGGCTGACCACCAGCAGATCCCCGACCTCGCATCCCAGGGCCTCGCAGATGGCGGTCAGGGTCGAGAACTTGATGGCCCGAGCACGGTCGTTCTTCAGGATCGACAGGTTGACCACAGTGATGCCCACCATGTCCGCGAGCGCGGTCAGGGTCAGGCCGCGCTCGGCCAGCAGTTCGTCCAGGCGACAATGCACCCGGCCCCCGGTCTCCACCGGCATCAGACGAGCCCCTCCGCGTCCTCGGTCAGTTCGAGCCCGCGAGCGTAGATCGCCTGTGCCAGGGCGAGGACGACTGCCCCGAGCACCATCGGCCACACTGTGATGTCACGGAAGCTGAATGCGACCGCGAACTCCTTACGTGTCTGCCCGAGAAGGACGATCAAGAACCAGAACCGGACAACCGGTAGGACCAATCCGTAGACCACAAGCATGATTCCGGTCCATCGCGCGTCGACCAGCGACCTGCGGGTGAACGGCTGACCGTCTTCCGCGCGGCGCAGAAGCCGCAGGACGAGCACGGCGATCACCGCCAGCACTACCCACGAGATCGCCTTCGGGCCGAGATATGCTAGCCGCTGCAGCACCGAAGGGTCGGTGACTGTGAAGATCGCCTCGCCCGTATAGACGGCAGTGGTACCGGGACCGAGCATCGGATCGTCCATCGCAGGCGCGTCGACGAGAGCGTAGGTGGTGAACCGCAGAGGTTCGCCGCCGATCCACTCGCCGATTCCCACGACCAACCTATACAGGGGCCAAGTGGCGACGACCAGGATCACCCACATGCTCAACTTCCAGTAGTCCGACTCACCTGTCCGATAGCCCCGGAACAACCATGAGCACTCCTCACGCGTTTGGTCGACAGTGCGCCGGAGTCGCCCGACACCTATTCCTCGCTCCCCGGCCATACCCATCCCCTCGTGCCGCCCGCGGCTTCCGACATGCGTATCGACTTTCGATACTATCGATTTTCGATAATATCGTCAATCAATACGCCGCACTGATTCGCCAAGTCTCGATAGAGTTGGCCCCATGAGCGAGCTCGACGAAACGCAGGACGACCCCACGACCGCATCCGGAACGACCGCTTGGGGATGGGGGCTGGCCAGCGTCCACACGTCGGGGCAGGTGCTCGACACATGGTTTCCCGAGCCCCGGCTCGGACGCCCCGATGCCGGCTCGGAGCCGCCCGCGATGCTGCGGGCCCATCGGAGCTTCGACCAGTCGCGCGAGGTGACCACCCAGGTCATCGAGAAGGTCATCGAGTTGGACGCGCCGCCGGCCGACACCGTGGACGCCTACCTGCGTCTTCATCTGCTCAGCCATCGTCTGCGCAAGCCGCGCAGCATCAACCTCGACGGCATCTTCGGCGCCCTGCCCAACGTGGTGTGGACGACAGCCGGCCCCTGCCACGCGGAGACCTTCGAGACCGTCCGCGCCACCCTGCGGGGCCACCGCGGCGGCCTGACGGTGTTGTCGGTCGACAAGTTCCCCCGCATGCTCGACTACGTCGTCCCTGGTGGTGTACGTGTCGCCGACGGGGCCCGCGTCCGGCTCGGTGCGCATCTGGCCGAGGGCACCACCGTCATGCACGAGGGATTCTGCAACTACAACGCGGGCACGCTCGGACGCTCGATGGTCGAGGGACGCATCAGCCAGGGTGTCGTCGTCGGCGAGGGCACCGACATCGGCGGCGGCGCGTCCATCATGGGGACGCTCAGCGGCGGCGGCAGGGAGATGGTGACGATCGGGCGGGACTGCCTGCTCGGCGCGGAATCGGGCCTGGGCATCTCGCTCGGCGACAACTGTGTGGTCGAGGCCGGGCTGTATGTGACGGCCGGGACGAAGGTGGGGTTGCCCGACGGTGTCGTCGTCAAGGCTCGTGAGCTCAGCGGCGTCCCGAATCTCCTGTTCCTGCGCGATTCCCAGTCCGGAGCTGTGGTCGTCAGGCCACGCCAGGGGCAGGGGATCGTCCTGAACGACGCGTTGCACAGCAACTAGCGGCGACGATGAGCAGCCAGCGCCGCGGCACGACCTCCTTCAGCAGGTGGTCGGGGCTCGCGACGGTCGCGTTCTTCGTCGCGCTGGCCGCGATCATCGCCACTATCGTCACGCGCATGGCGAGCAACCAGACACAGACCACTCCCTTCCTGCCGGAGCAGGGCTGCCAGGTCACCGTCGACGGCTTCACGACGTTCCTCAACCAGGAACAGGCCGCCAACGCCTCCATCATCGTCGGTGAGTCGATCCGGCGCGGGCTGCCGGCCCGGGCGGCGACGATCGCACTGGTAACCGCTTACCAGGAGTCCGACCTCCACAACCTCGACTACGGTGACCGCGACTCCATCGGCTTGTTCCAGCAGCGGCCGTCGCAGGGCTGGGGCACCGTCGAGGAGATCATGGATCCCTGGTACGCCGCGGGGAAGTTCTACGAAGCCCTGGTCAAGGTGCCCGACTGGGACACCGGCGTCATCAACGACGTCGCCCAGGCGGTGCAGTTGTCGGGACATCCGGACGCCTACGCCCAGCACGAGACCAAGGGACGCGCGTGGGCCAGCGCCCTCACCGGCTACTCCCCCGCGTCGGTCAGTTGCATCGACCGGTCGGAGACGCCGGCCGCCGCCTCGGAGATCACGGACTTCCTCGCGCGCGTCTACGGTGAGGCCGTCACCTGGACGCTGGACGGCCTCACCTTGCAGCTGACCACGCCGGGAGACCCGATCACCTGGTCGGTCGCGCACCTGGCCATGCTCCGCGGGGCTCTGGCGGGCGTGGAGACCGTGCAGGTCGCCGACATGATGTGGATCAACGCGGACGGTGAGTACACCATGTGGCAGACGGTCGAGCCCGCCGTCGCGTCCGTCGTCATCACCTTGCGGGGTTGAGCCCGGCCCTTCGGAAATCATTGGGGTGGATCGTAGGTCGACTACGACCCACGATCCACCCCAATGTCTGTGAGAGCCTTTGCCGTCAGCCCTTGAGCCGGTCGGCGGCGGCATCGACGCGCTCGTCGGTCGCCGTCAGGGCCACGCGCACGTGCTGCGTGCCGGACGGGCCGTAGAAGTCACCGGCCGCCACGAGAATGCCGCGTTCCGCGAGCCATTGGACGCTGGCGCGGCAGTCCTCGCCGCGCGTCGCCCACAGGTAGAGCGAACCCTCTGAACGGTCGATTCGGAATCCGGCGGTGGAAAGCGCTTCCCCAAGCACCTGGCGTCGGCGCAGGTAACGGGCGCGCTGCTCCTCCACGTGAGTTTGGTCGCCGAGGACGGCGACCATCGCGGCCTGCACCGGCGTCGGCACCATCAGCCCGGAGTTGCGCCGCACCTCGAGCAGCTCGGAGACCGCGTCGCCGTCACCGACCACGTATCCGGCGCGGTAGCCGGCGAGGTTGGACCGCTTCGACAGCGAGCCGACCACCAGGAGCCCCTCGGGTGAGCCCTCGCACAGGTCGGCGCGGAGCACGGACGACGGCTCCGCGTCCCAACCGAACTCGGCGTAGCACTCGTCACTGGCCAGCAGTGCGCCGTCGGCGCGGGCGCGGGCGATCCAACGCGCGAGCAGAGTGTCGTCCGCCATAGCCCCATGGGGATTGCTGGGGTAGTTGATCCAGATCAGGGACGCTCGGCCCTCGACCTCGTCGGGGTCGTCGCACAGTTGGACGCGGCATCCGGCGATGCGGGCGCCGACGTCATAGGTCGGGTAGGCGACGGTGGGGATGACGACCAGGTCGTCGGGGCCGAGACCGAGTTGGCTGGGCAGCCAGGCCACGACCTCCTTCGTCCCGATCACGGGCAGCACGCTGCGATCGGGCAGGTCGACCGAGCCCCAGCGATTCGTCATGTACGAGGCGATCGCGGTACGCAACTCGGGGGTTCCCCAGGTCGCCGGGTACCCGGGGGCATCGGACGCGGATGCCAGGGCTTCTCGTGCGATCGCCGGGGTGGGATCCACGGGCGTCCCGACGGACAGGTCCACCAATCCGTCGGGATGCGCCGCAGCGGTTGTCTTCGCCCCTGCGAGAGTGTCCCAGGGGAAGACCGGTAGTTTCGCCGAGACCCTCGTCCAGCGGCTGGTCACTCGCCCTGGGGCGGCAGCGCCGCGACCCGTGGCTCGTCGGATCCGGTCGGGCCGAGCTGGGCGGCACCACCGGGAGAGCCGAGATCGGTGAAGAACTTGGCGTTGATATCGCGCCAATCACGCATCTCGGAGGGCAGGTCGTCCTCGTAGTAGATGGCCTCGGTGGGGCACACCGGCTCACATGCGCCGCAGTCGACGCACTCGTCCGGATGAATGTAGAGGGTGCGGTCTCCCTCGTAGATGCACTGCACTGGACATTCGTCCACGCAGGCGCGATCCTTCACGTCTACGCAGGGCAAAGTAATGACATACGTCATCTCGGGCTCCTGAAGTCATTGGCCTGGACCCCCGTCCACCCGGGGATTGGCATGCACTCTAGCGCTCTCGTTTTACGGCCCGTGTACGAGTGGTCGCCCGTTGGAACAACTCTGAAGCGCACTTCAGGATGCCGTACACGTGATCTGGTCGATCGGCGAGTAGCGCCAGAAGTAGTCCTCGGTGCTTTGTTGCCCTCCCAGCACCAGAATTCGCTGGTAACTGACGTCGAAGCCCGGCGCGGCGCTCTGGGGGACGCATTCGGCACTGTCGGAGGTCTTGGTGGTGCCGTTGACGTAGTTCCACGTCTCGGGCGTGGTCGCCGTCACCGAGTCGTAGTACTGGGTCGACCACACGCGGACGGTGATCGAGCCCTCACCGGGTATGGACGGTGTGATCCACGCCTCCATGAGGACGCCGTAGGGCGTGTCGTTGCGGAACTGCAGGTCGAGGACGCCCTCGTAGACGGTGGCCTCGCGTCCCGCGGGGTAGCGGCTGAAGTACTGCGTGTGCGGGTGATGCTCGATGTCGGTCATGCCCGCGAAGAACGCCGCGTTGTAGGTCGTCGTCGCTACCTGGGAGACCCCGCCACCCACCACGTACTCCAGGTGGTCGCCCACCAGCACCGCGCCGTCGACATAGCCGGTGGACGCGTCGCGCGGGCCTGTGGCCTCCGCGAGGCTGAACGTCTCGCCGGGTTTCACGAGGGTGTTCATGATGCCTGCGGCTGCCAGCCCGAGGTTGGTGTTGCGGTACTGCGAGGCCGGGAAGTAGGTCGTGAACTCCCCCACCACCTCGCGGATGCCGAGGTTCTCGGCGTCCTGGGTCGTGAATCCGGCGGGCACGCCGGTCACTTCGAGCGCGACCTCGCGCGGCTCGGGATCGTCCGACACGCCTTCGAGGCCCTGGACGAACGCCTCCCTGGTCACCGACTGGCCGTCCACCGCCGGCACCACCGTGGGCACGCCGTCGCGGAGTTCGACGGACGCGTCCTGCGGCTCGACGACGGTGAGCTCGTCGGTGATGACGGTGTCGGTGTCGTAGAGCTTCCCGAGGTCGACGGTGGCGCTCAGCGCGCCGTCGGTCGCCGTGACATCGGTGACGGACGCCAGCTGCTCCGCCGTGACGGTCACCTGGCCGTGCGGGGTCGTCACCGTGATCGGCCTGAGCGTCGTTGCGAGATCCGCTGCCACTTCGTCGGCGACCTCGTCGGTGATCCGCGGCGTAGCCGTCGCCAGCTCCGCCCCGACACTGAAGGGCTCGCGCGGGTCGGTCACCGGACGATCCACGGCGGCCCGCCAGGCATCCTCCACCGTCTGCGCGGTGGCATCGTCGTCGAGGGCGGTCCCGGGCACGGCAGGGGTGCGGACGACCTCGGTGCCGGCGAGCGAGAGCC
This sequence comes from Brooklawnia cerclae, assembly GCF_011758645.1. Lineage (NCBI taxonomy): Bacteria > Bacillati > Actinomycetota > Actinomycetes > Propionibacteriales > Propionibacteriaceae > Brooklawnia > Brooklawnia cerclae. The sequence continues at coordinate 2,484,754 of NZ_JAAMOZ010000001.1, forward strand.
CGGCGTCCACGGGCTCGCGGACGAAGGCGTCCGCGACGCCGGCGAGCGCCGAGGAGAGCTCGTCTTGTTCGACGGTGACCACCGGCGAGGTCTCGCCGCCGCCGGTCAGCACGTGAATGAGGTCGCGGGGGTCCCAGCCGGCACCGACGCCGGCGTGGCGCACCGTTGCCCGGTAGTCGACGGTCAGCCCGGCATCGGCCGGGACGATGGTCGCGCTCTGGCCGTCCTGGCCGGTGAGAGTGAAGGCTGCGGAGTCGGCCGGGCCCAACTCGGCTGTGAGCTTGCTGACGGCTTCGTCGCTCGTCAGGCCGCCGATGGCCACGCCGTTCACACTGGCGTTGCGCGGGGCCGCGCTCTGCGCGAGGACGTGGGCGACGACATAGGCGATTCCCAGCAGGACGATGAGGCTGCCCGCGATGATCGACGCGATCACGACCGGGCGGCGCCCGCGTGATCGGCCGGGGTGGGTGGATGTGGTGGCCGGCATCCGTCTCCTTCAGTGCACGATCCCCTGCCCGGGGTTGCCTCCCCGGATCTGCGCTGGAACACGACCGGCCCAACTCTACGTGACCAGGCGAAGTGGATCGAGCCTTGCGGACGCGTCGGCTGCAGACGCTCCCCGAGCCCACCCAACCGCTCTCTGAGCCTGTCCACCGCTCCCAGAACCCACCTAACCGGTCCCTGAGCCTGTCGAAGGGACCTCCACAAGCCCCCACACTCCCTTCGACAACCTCAAGCACCACCAGACCGGCCCCTGAGCCTGTCGAAGGGAGCCCTCGCACCACCCCCACCCCCGCGTCGAACCAGGAGGCGTCTCGATAGCATTGGGCCATGTCCAGCCGCATAGAGAAGGATTCCATGGGCACCATCGAGGTGCCCTCCGATCACTACTGGGGCGCACAGACTCAGCGCAGCGTGCAGAACTTCGACATCGGCCGTCCGACCTTCGTCTGGGGCCGTCCGATGATCAAGGCTCTCGGTGTGCTCAAGAAGTCTGCCGCCCAGGCCAATGCCGACCTGGGTGAGCTGCCCCACGACATCGCCGACCTCATTGTCCAGGCGGCCGACGAGGTCATCGAGGGCAAGCTCGACGCCGAGTTCCCGCTGGTCGTCTTCCAGACGGGCTCGGGCACCCAGTCGAACATGAACAGCAACGAGGTCATCAGCAACCGCGCCATCGAGATCGCTGGAGGCGAGCTCGGGTCGAAGACGCCCGTGCACCCCAACGACCACGTCAACCGCGGCCAGAGCTCCAACGACACGTTCCCGACGGCCATGCACATCGCCGTGGTCACGCAGATCAACGAGAAGCTGTACCCCGACGTGACCAAGCTGCGCGACACTCTGGCCGCCAAGGCGGAGGCCTACAAGGACGTCGTGATGGTCGGCCGCACCCACCTGCAGGACGCCACCCCGGTGACCCTCGGCCAGGTCATCAGCGGCTGGGTCGCCCAGATCGACTTCGCGCTCGAGGGCATCCGGTACGCCGACTCGCGGGCGCGTGAGCTCGCCATCGGCGGCACCGCCGTGGGCACGGGCCTCAACGCCCACCCGGAGTTCGGCAAGCTGACCGCGAAGAAGATCTCGGAGCAGACCGGCATCGAGTTCGTCCAGGCACCCAACCTCTTCGCGGCCCTGTCGGCCCACGACGCGCTGGTGCAGGTGTCGGGCGAACTGCGCGTGCTGGCCGACGCGCTGATGAAGATCGCCAACGACGTGCGCTGGTACGCGTCCGGCCCCCGCAACGGCATCGGCGAACTGCTCATCCCCGAGAACGAGCCGGGCAGCTCGATCATGCCGGGCAAGGTGAACCCGACCCAGTGCGAGGCCACGACCATGGTGGCCACCAAGGTGTTCGGCAACGACGCCACCGTCGGCTTCGCCGGCAGCCAGGGCAACTTCCAGCTCAACGTGTTCAAGCCCGTCATGGCCTGGTGCTGCCTGGAGTCGATCCAGTTGCTCGGGGACGCCTGCGTGTCGTTCAACGACCACTGCGCCGTCGGCATCGAGCCGAACCCTGTGAAGATCAAGGCCAACCTGGACGCGAACCTCATGCAGGTGACCGCCCTCAACCGCCACATCGGCTACGACAAGGCCTCCACGATCGCGAAGAACGCCCACCACAAGGGGCTGACCCTGCGGGAGTCGGCGCTGGAGACGGGCTTCCTGACCGCCGAGGAGTTCGACAAGTGGGTCGTGCCCGTCGACATGACCCATCCGAGTGCCGCCTCTGAGTAGAGCGCCAGTTTGGAGCTTGCGGGCCGTCTGCCATGGGGTGGGCGGCCCGCTTTGTAGTGTCCCGCGGGCGTCGCGACTTGCGCACGGAATTGCAGGACTGGCAGCTGCTTCGGCAGCGCCCCGCGCGGCACGAGGCAGTAAAGCTCCGACAAGACTTCGTGGGAACATGGCAAGCTGGGAGCACAGGCCGGAATCGGTCGCTGCTCCCCGCAGTGCGGGGATGATCCGTTGGTGGTCAGTGGGTGGGAGTGCAAACGAACCTCACACGGAGAGTGTTCCCCGCTATGCGGGGCGTAATGGGCCGCATCTTCACTCCCCTTGGGGGACGCTCCCTCTGTCGGTCGGAGGGCGCTGTCGAACAACTTTAGAACTTGGTTGTGAGGGGGTGAGAGTGGAGGTATGGGGGTGAGAGAGGGGGATTGACGGCAACGCTACCGGAGCACTAGCCTCTCTTTCAGGAGGTATCCGATGTGAAGGACATCACTTGTCGCGAGGCGCCTAAAGTAGAGAACGCCACTGACCCGTTCTATCTGGTCCCTCCGACAGTTTTCGCAGTTTGGGCCAAGCACGATCGGCAAAGCGGCAGCTACATGCCGTTGCCGCAACACTGCGCCGATGCAGCTGCTGTAGCCCGCATCCTCTGGGACGAGGGTTTGGCTCCCGCCACACGTGGAATCGTCGAACGGGCCCTCGGCGATTCTGCCGAACTAGCACAGAAACTAGCGGTGTTCCTTGCTTCTGCGCACGACATCGGAAAAGCATCACCCGCGTTTGCAGGCCAACTGCCGTCACAGCGCGACCGCATGGAAGCGGCGGGGTATATCTTCACTCCGACCCTCAGCGAGTTGGAACGCAGACGACTACCCCATTCCCTCGTGTCCCACATTCATCTCACGTCATGGCTCAAGAAGAAGTTCCCTGATGCCCGGCTGCCCATAATCTCGTCGATCGCGATTGTGCTCGGCGGGCACCACGGAGTATTCCCCGCACCGGAAGGGGTGCAGGCGCTCACAGTAGCAAGCAGAGGTTTCGGAAACAAGCAATGGTATGCGGCGCGGGAATCCCTCCTCGAGAAGGCACAACTCACAGCCCGACTCAGTGACAAGGAACTCCACGAAATCGTAAGCACTGGTCTTGACCAGCCTAGCCAACTCGTTCTAACCGGCTTTGTGATCCAGTGCGACTGGATCGCATCCAACGTCGACCTTTTCCCCTACCAAGGCACCAGCGCGTTCACGGGCCATCACCTGCAGAACTCCTCCGAACGCGCCCTTCGCGCTCTGCACGAGCTCGACCTCCCGCAACCTTGGCGGCCCAACGCCCCTGACGCCGACAAAGTGTGGGCGGCCCGATTCAATCTGCCGCCGAAAGCTCTCCCCCGACCCATCCAGCGAGCGATGCTCGATGTCGCGCGCAAGGCAACAACCCCCGGATTCTTCATCCTCGAAGCGCCGACAGGTGAGGGTAAGACCGAGGCTGCGCTGGCCGCAGCTGAGGTCCTTGCCCAACGATTCGGTTGCGGTGGGCTGATGATCGCCTTGCCCACTCAGGCCACAAGCGACGCTTTGTTCGCGCGTACCTTGGCTTGGCTGAGGCGAACGGTTCCGCCCGAGGAGTCCGCGTCGGTCGCGCTCAGCCACGGAAAAGCGGAGTTCAACGAGGACTACACGCACCTTCGCTTCCCCAACACCCGGGATGTATACGACGACTCGCTTCCCAGTCAGCCAGCTCTGCGGGCGCATTGGTGGCAGTCAGGCCGGAAAAAGTCGGTACTAGCCGACTTTGTCGTCGGCACGATCGATCAGGTGCTCTTCGCAGCGCTCGTCTCACGCCACCTGATGCTGAGATACCTAGGCCTCAGCGGCAAGGTAGTGATTCTCGACGAGGTCCATGCTGCAGACGAGTACATGCAGATCTACCTCGATCGTGCCCTCGAGTGGCTCGGAGCACTCAATGTGCCGGTGATCGCGTTGTCAGCAACGCTACCGCCCCACCGTCGTGCGGCCATGCTTAACGCTTACCAGTGCGGCCGCGGTGATGCCCTTGAAACGCGCAACCAAACAGCGTCCGTTGCCGAGACGGCCACCCAATACCCGATCATCACAACCACCGACACCGCATCGATCACTCCCGAGCGCTCCAGCCGCTCCATCGCTGCCCGAGTCGAACTCTTTGACGAGGACCCCGCTGGACTTGCCGACCTAGCGATTAAGCGCACGACTTCGGGCGGCTGCGTCGCGATCATCCACAACACCGTCGACCGTGCTCAGCAGACCTACCTACGTCTTCGTGAGGCACTAGGCGACGACGTGGTGCTGCTTCACTCGCGGTTTATGACGGAAGATCGGCTCGCGCTCGAAACTGCCTTGCGCAAGAAGCTCGGCCCACTCACCACCGGGGAACAACGGCCCCAACGCCTCGTTGTCGTCGCGACCCAGGTGATCGAGCAATCGCTGGATCTCGATTTTGATCTCATGATTAGCGATCTGGCTCCCATCGATTCGCTAATTCAGCGCTTGGGGCGCCTTCACCGGCACGATCGTCCTTCATCCGACCGACCCGCTGGAATGGCTGAGCCGGAACTGATCGTGACGGGCCTAAGCACAGCTGACTCGGTTCCCACCTTCGTCACCGGCTCTTCTCGGGTATATGGAAATGCCCTCCTGTTTCGCACGCTTGCGGTGCTTGCCAACCGCATCGGGCCTGGCGGCACGCTGACCAGCCCTGACGATGTGGCGTTACTTGTGCGTGATGCCTACGATCCCGAACTCTCTTGCCCATCCGGGTGGGAGGAATCGTGGCAAGCTGCCGAACTGGACCGTTCTACCCGGTTGGCCGAACAGCACCAGCGCGCATCCAGCGGATGCGTCCAATCTCCCAGGAAAGGTGCCCGAGCTCTGCTCGGGTGGTCCGACTCCGCATCGGATGCCTCGGATGACCAAACAGCCAGGCGAGCGGTCCGCGACACCGACGACGCAATCGAGGTCGTGCTCGTCCAGCGTGGCAATGACGGGCGCGCAATGACTCTGCCCTGGCTTGATAGGCACGCAAGCGAGTACGTCGATCTTGGTCCCCAAATTGCACCCGATCTTGCCCGGGCCATCGCGCGGTGCACCCTGCGTCTTCCTGGGTGGGTCTCATCCGGGCGGCTGGGCGACCAGATAATCGAAGAGCTCGAGGACAACTTCTTCAGTACATGGCAGGACTCACCGTGGCTGAAGGGCGTCCTCGCCCTCGTTGTCAGCCCTGACCTGACGGCAAAGGTCGCGGGACAGGTTTTCCGATATGACCGACATCTCGGTCTGGTCATTGAGAAGGGAGAGAAAGCTTGACTAACCCAGTTTTCAACGCAGTGGACGATCCGTGGATCGTCGTCAGGAACGTTCGGGGCGACACCGAGACCGTGGGTATCCGCGATCTTTTTCGCCGCGCCCACGAGTTCAGAGACCTCGCCGGAGAACTGCCCTCACAGGACTTCGCCGTTTTCCGGGTACTGCTCGCTGTGCTCTATCGCGCGCTCGATACCGAGCCGTGGGACGAACCGGAGGAGCAGTGGGCAAAGTGGTGGAACGCTGAGACGCTCCCTCTCTCGCCGATCGAGGCATATTTGGACCATTGGCGTCATCGGTTCGAGCTATTCGACCCGGTACAGCCGTGGTTCCAGGTAGGTGGGCTTGAGTCGGTCAGCGGCGATACACGTCCGGTCGATCTCCTGGTGCCCGATTGTCCCGCTGCTGGCGGCTTGTTCTCCATGCGAAGGGGATACCAGTCCCTGTCGCCCGCCGAAGCAACCAGATGGATCGTCCACTGCCAGGCATACGACAGTTCTGGGATCAAGACAGGCGCAAAGGGTGATCCACGCGTCAGCGGAGGCAAGGGGTACCCCATTGGTACGGGCTGGGCAGGCTGGTTCGGCGGGCTCACCGTTGTCGGCGACAACCTGCGCGAGACCCTGCTTCTCAACCTTGTGCTCGATCGACCACGCGACGACTCTGACATCCCGATCTGGGAGGAGCCATCACTCGGAGCGGCACCCCGAACTGCGGTCGTGGTGCGCGGTCCCCTCGCCCTGCTCACCTGGCCGCAGCGGCGCATCAGACTGTTTCCCTCGGCGGATGGCACTGTCACGTCGATACTCATCTGCAACGGCGACCCAGTTCCCTACCAATGGCTGGACGAATACGAACTGATGAGCGGCTGGCGTTTCAGTGAACCTCAGACGAAGAACTTCAAGAAAACCGTGTACATGCCGCGAGCGCTCGATCCCTCACAGGCACTGTGGCGTGGATTGACAGCACTACTGCCTACTACGGGCTCGCAAGCTGGTAAACCAGACAGGTTCAAGCCGTGCCAAGTCATACGATGGTCATCCAAGCTTGCACTTGCCGAAGCTCTCCCAACCGAGCGCAGAACGCGCATCAAGGCTGTCGGTATCCAGTACGGCCCGCAGTCCGCTTCCTGGGACGAGGTGTTCAGCGACCGACTGGCCTTCAACGTGCTGCTGGCCATCGAAGGCAACAGCGCCGCCAAGGAAACCGTGTACGCAGCTGCTGACCGCTCCAACGACGCGGTGCGCGCCGTCGGTCAACTGGCTGCTAACCTGCAACGCGCCGCCGGAGGAAGTCCCGAGGCAGCGTCGGAGACGGCTCAAGCCCAAGGCTTCGCACGCATTGACGCCCCATTCCGACGCTGGCTCGAGGACCTCAGCGCCAGTTCCGACACCGAACAGGGTTTGACGCAGTGGACGCAGACTCTGCGGGAAGTCGTGCTGGAACTCGGTGACCAACTCTTGCACGAGGCAGGCCCGGCAGCGTGGGTCGGGCGAACAGCCGTCGTCAGCAACACCGAGCGAGTCATAAGCACCGGGCAAGCAGCTGCCTGGTTCCGCAGCGCCGTATCGAAGGTGCTGCCCCAGCCAGCAGTTCCGAAAGGAGAACCAGCATGACAACAGTCACTTCGCCGATTCCGGATCGCCGACGGCCCGGCGAATCGAGCCAATTGCTCGCAGCGTACGTTGGGCGGCGTGCGACCCAGCTTCAGTCGCGCTATCTTGCGCAGGATCCGCGTGCCCGCGCCGACCTCGCACGACTGCGGCGCGCGGTTGGCCGCAGTCCCGGGAGTGATCCGGCGGCCTGGGATGTTATTTTCCGCGATTTTCCGCCCGAGCTGATGGGCCGGAACGATGCTCCCTCGCCGGCTGAGCTTGCCGTAAATGCAGCACTCTGTCTGTTCGGTGTGCATCTGCAATCCGCTGACAAACCCATGCACGTCCAGGATCAAGGTTTGGGCCGCGCAGTCCGCTTGCTATCACGACCCGAGGATACCGAGACGTTCTCGGCTCCGACGATGCGCCGCTTCCACGCTCTCGGCACAGCGACATCGCTGGTCGAGGTATTGCACCACGCTCGCGGCTTGATCCAGCAGTTTCGAGCGGGTGGCATCGGCCTTGACTACGGGCGTCTCGCTGACGATTTTTACTGGCTTCAACGCCCGGCCTCTGCAGACAACGTCCGATTGCGTTGGGCGCGTGACCTTTACCGAATCGACCCACAAACCGAAAATAGTCCCGAAAAGGAGATTTCCGAATGACCACCTTCATTGATCTGCACATTCTCCAAACCGTTCCGCCGAGCAACATCAACCGCGATGACACAGGTAGCCCGAAAACTGCCATATACGGCGGAGTCCGCCGCGCTAGGGTATCTAGCCAAGCATGGAAGCGCGCTACACGCCGAGAGTTCAGCAAGTACCTTGATGAGAGCGAATTGGGCGAACGGACCCTGATCGCCGCCGAACGCATCGCGGAAGTGATAACCGAGTTGAAGCCAGAGCTACGAGACCGCTCGCTCGAACTCGCCACGAACGTTCTCAAGGCTGTAAAGATCAAGGTCACCATCCCCAAGGTGAAGGACGGAACCGAATCGGCAGAAAAGGCGAAGACTGGGTACCTGCTGTTCGTTAGCAACCCTCAGGTGCGCGCGTTGGCCGAACTGGCTATCGCCAACCTCGATGGTTCCATCTCAGCCAAGGACGTTAAGAAAGCCCTGACAGACGGCGTGTCTATCGACATCGCTCTGTTCGGCCGAATGATCGCTGATGCGCCGGATCTCAATGTGGATGCCAGCGCTCAGGTTGCTCACGCCATCAGCGTCCATGGTGTTGACAACGAATTTGACTACTTTACTGCCGTTGACGATCATGCCCCCGCCGATAACGCCGGCGCCGGCATGATTGGAACAGTCGAGTTCAACTCCTCCACGTTGTACCGATACGCCACAGTCAACGCGGACCAACTCGCCAAAGTGCTGGGGTCACCGAAGGCTGCTGCAGCCGCAGTGGAAGCATTCGTTCGCGCGTTCATCGTCTCGATGCCAACGGGCAAGCAGAATACATTCGCCAACCGGACGCTGCCGGACCTCGTCGCACTGATCGTCCGCGATGACCAGCCTGTCAACCTCGTGGGTGCATTCGAGCACCCGATCGAGTCTGAGAACCGCGTTGTTGACGCCACTCGAGCACTCCTACGCCGGGCTGAGGAGATCGACATCGCATTTTCCGTTAGCCCCGTCTTACGGAAAGCCCTTGCTGTCGGCGAAGCCCGCGAAAGGGTGACTGAGGCTGGCATCGAGCTTGCAGACCTCGACGGACTGGTCGTCTCTGCCCGAGACACTGTGGCAGGGCTGTCAACGGTGGCGCAATGAGCACGCTGCTCTTGAGACTCGCGGGCCCGTTACAGTCGTGGGGCGATTCCAGCCGGTTCAACCACCGGCGCACACGCGAGGAGCCTACGAAGAGTGGCGTGCTGGGACTGTTGGCCGCAGCGGATGGACGACGGCGTACCGATCCGATTGAAGACCTGCTGGCTTTGAGATTCGGCGTGAGGACCGATCAACAGGGAACTTTGATCCGTGATTTCCAGACCGAAATTGATTGGAGATCGGGCCGCTCCATGCCGCTGACTCACCGGCACTACTTGGCAGATGCAGCTTTCCTCGCGGCACTAGAAGGTGATTCGAGTTTGATCGAAGCACTGAAGGATACGTTGACGCACCCAGCGTTCCCGCTCTACCTGGGACGCCGTGCCTGTCCTCCGGATGGGAAATTGGTCATCGGCGTCCGCGAGACTTCGTTCCTTGATGCGTTGGTTTCGGAGCCTTGGCTAGCCTCGCCATGGTACAGGCGTAAACAGTCCCGAATAGGAGTGCGGCTACCCATTTGTCGTGACGCGCTTCCGGGCGATCCTGTGCACGACACAGTCCATGATGTCCCGGTCTCGTTCGATCCACGAAACCGCGACTACGGCTGGCGAGATGTCGTCCACGAGTACACGCCGCCGATCGACAATCCGGTTGGCAAAGCGCCCCAACATGATCCGATTGCCCTGCTTGAGGAGTGAGCATGTATCTATCGCGCATCGACCTGAACCCTATGCGCCGCCAGGCACGCTGGTTATTGGGCAATCCCCAGGCTATGCACGCCACGGTCATGGGCGTATGTACCCGCGAAGAGCCCTCTCCGAGCAGCGGAGGGCGCATTCTTTGGCGAGTTGACGAGGACGGCGACAACGTTTGTCTCTACATCGTTAGTCCCCAGCGACCCGATCTCGCCGATCTCAGTGAAACCATCGGCTGGGATGGTGCCACGGCTTCGGTCGCAGACTATGACCCGTTCTTGGAACGCCTTGAGATCGGGCGGGCCTATGCATTCAGGTTGACTGCCAACCCCACGCACGTGGTCACTATGGATGACGGGCGAAAGCGTCGGCTTGGTCACGTCACGGTTGAATATCAGAGATCCTGGCTACTTGAGCATGCAAACCGGATGGGACTCCAGATACCCACCACCGAGACCGGCCACCCGGATGTCGTCGTCCATGATCGGCAAGTCCGAACCTTCCAGCGACAGCATCGTCCGGTGACCCTTACGATCGCCACCTTCGATGGACGTGGCGTCGTGGCCAACGTCGAGGCTCTCTGCAAAACACTTGTGGACGGGATCGGGCCAGCTAAAGCCTATGGCTGCGGACTTCTCACCCTGGCTTCACCTGCACCACGATGACAAAGCCAATTCCAGGGGTCCGGCCCAGCAGGGTACGGGAGCTTACCCGCGCGGAAGACAGGTTGTCATTCCTCTATCTCGAGCACTGCGTCGTCGGCCGTGATTCGAATGCAGTCACCGCGACCGACGAACGGGGCATCGTACACATCCCGTCGGCTTCATTGGGAGTGCTGCTGCTCGGACCTGGAACCAATCTCACACATCAAGCCATGGTGCTACTCGCCGACAGCGGGGCTGCCGTGGTCTGGGTCGGTGAGCATGGCGTGCGTTGCTACGCATCTGGACGATCGCTCGCCCGATCATCCAGGCTCGTGGAGGCCCAAGCGAAACTCGTATCGAACAGGCAGACGCGCCTGGCCGTGGCCCGAGCGATGTACGACATGAGATTTGAAAGTGACGACGACACAAGCAGCCTAACGATGCAGCAACTCCGCGGCCGTGAGGGAGCCAGAGTGCGTGCCATCTATCGTGACGCCTCACGCGAGCACAGCGTCCAGTGGTCGGGACGTGAATACAGCCCGACAGACTTTGCTGCGAGTGACACGATCAATCAGGCGCTATCAGCAGCACACGCGTGCCTGTACGGCGTTGTGCACGCTGTCATCGTCGCTCTTGGTTGCTCGCCTGGACTCGGCTTCGTGCATACGGGCCACGAACTGAGCTTTGTCTACGACATCGCCGACCTCTACAAGGCGGAAATCACTATCCCCATTGCTTTCAGATGCGTCGGAGAGTTCGAGGGAGCATGGAGTAGCGCCGATCCGTCTGCTCCGCCAGATGACCCAATCGACGATCTCGCGTCGTACACACGTCGCCGAGTCCGCGATGCCATAAGCGATGGACATATTCTGACCCGGTGTGCGCATGACATCCGGCGACTACTGCTGCCTGACGAACCGACAACGGGTGAAGAGAAAGACGCCGTCGTCTTGACCCTTTGGGACGACAAAGTCGGTCGGGTAGCCGCAGGCGCCAACTACTCGCCCGATGATCTCGATGAGGTGGACTGGTGACAGTAATCGTGCTCACAGCCTGCCCAGTCGGGTTACGGGGCCAACTCACGCGCTGGCTGCTTGAGATCAGCCCCGGCGTATTCGTCGGGCACATCAGCAAGCGAGTCCGTGAGGCCCTCTGGGAACAGATAGGTGAGCTTGTCAAGGACGGAAAGGCTATTATGGTGAGTTCTTCGTCGTCTGAACAGCGGCTGGAGTTTCGAGTACATCGAAACGAATGGGAGCCCGTTGATATGGACGGCATCACGCTTATTCGCCGCAACAGCACGAGCGCAGTCACGTCGCACCGTGTGCGCGCGAACTGGAGTACCGCCAGTCGAATGCGGCGACGACGAACATGAGCATCAGAAGTGAAGCAGAACCAGCAGGGCTGACCGCATGATCCGTAGTCAATTAGTGTGCTCCCCGCGTAGGCGGGGATGATCCCTCGACCGTGCAGGACCAGCGCCATTCGGTGGGGTGCTCCCCGCGTAGGCGGGGATGATCCCGGCAAGCCACGCCCGCCGATCCAGCCGGAACCGTGCTCCCCGCGTAGGCGGGGATGATCCCACGGCGACACAGATGGGGCTCACCGGCGACCAGTGCTCCCCGCGTAGGCGGGGATGATCCCTTGGTATTCCGTCCCTGTTCGACGGAGGTGCCGTGCTCCCCGCGTAGGCGGGGATGATCCTCCGAGATCGCGGATGGCCTTCTCGGCCCGCTTGTGCTCCCCGCGTAGGCGGGGATGATCCGAATCCTCAGGCGCAGGCGATCCGCACGAAATCGTGCTCCCCGCGTAGGCGGGGATGATCCTCGTCACCACTGGGCCTGACCGGCGCGTCGATCGTGCTCCCCGCGTAGGCGGGGATGATCCGGCAATCGGCGAGGTGTCGGTCGACGAGTCGCTGTGCTCCCCGCGTAGGCGGGGATGATCCTTAACAGTTGCCCGCCCGAGTGGCGGGCTTTTCGTGCTCCCCGCGTAGGCGGGGATGATCCGGCGATCCAGATCGCCGGACAGTCCGAGACGCTGTGCTCCCCGCGTAGGCGGGGATGATCCCGGCTTGGCCTCTGGCTTGCGGCTGCGAGCAATGTGCTCCCCGCGTAGGCGGGGATGATCCGAGGCGATCCACGAGCACATGGCCGACGAGTACGTGCTCCCCGCGTAGGCGGGGATGATCCCAAGAACTCCTTGACCTTTTGGAGGGACCCCAGGTGCTCCCCGCGTAGGCGGGGATGATCCCGCGTCAGGGGTGCGCGCGTCGGCCGCCGCCTGGTGCTCCCCGCGTAGGCGGGGATGATCCTGCACCGCATACGGGACGGTCCCGGCATCCGGAGTGCTCCCCGCGTAGGCGGGGATGATCCGAAGACGCTTCCCGCAGTGCTCACCGAGCGCAGGTGCTCCCCGCGTAGGCGGGGATGATCCTCTCGCTCTCGGCGTCCTGCGCGGGCACGCGACGTGCTCCCCGCGTAGGCGGGGATGATCCGTGATGGTGTGGAGACGGTGAGCCGATCCCGAAGTGCTCCCCGCGTAGGCGGGGATGATCCGGACACCTTCCGGGCGCGGGCGTGGACGAAGGCGTGCTCCCCGCGTAGGCGGGGATGATCCCTTTCGCGGCCTGGCAGGGCTAGGCAAGGCGTGGTGCTCCCCGCGTAGGCGGGGATGATCCGTGTGGGGGCCGGGGCAGACAATCCCGCCCCGGGTGCTCCCCGCGTAGGCGGGGATGATCCGACGTATCCGGGCTCCTCGTCGATGGTGATGACGTGCTCCCCGCGTAGGCGGGGATGATCCTGGGCCGAATGCCTGCAATCCGAGGTCGCAGAGGTGCTCCCCGCGTAGGCGGGGATGATCCTACCGGGCCAAGGCCGAGGCCAGGGTCACCGCGGTGCTCCCCGCGTAGGCGGGGATGATCCTGTCCCCACCACCGGCGACAGCCTTGTGGGTGTGTGCTCCCCGCGTAGGCGGGGATGATCCCGGCGTCATCCACGCCGAGCACTGGCACAAGCGGTGCTCCCCGCGTAGGCGGGGATGATCCTGGCGTCCTCTATCTGCCGGACGAGACGGTGTGGTGCTCCCCGCGTAGGCGGGGATGATCCCCGCCTTGTCGCTGGCACGGGGGCGTGGATCGAGTGCTCCCCGCGTAGGCGGGGATGATCCCGCGAAGCTGATCGGGTTGCCAAGGCGGGACTGGTGCTCCCCGCGTAGGCGGGGATGATCCGCGTCCATCTCGCGGGTCGATGGCGACGCCACTGTGCTCCCCGCGTAGGCGGGGATGATCCCCGCCGTACGGGAGCGCGTAGTCGTAGGAGTCCGTGCTCCCCGCGTAGGCGGGGATGATCCGCTGCTCGGCCGCAAGCAGGTCATAACGCCCGAGTGCTCCCCGCGTAGGCGGGGATGATCCGATGGTCATCGTTTCTCCTTGGCTAGGCATTCCGTGCTCCCCGCGTAGGCGGGGATGATCCGTTGGCCAGGGTGACGGCCTTCGCGGCCGTGGCGTGCTCCCCGCGTAGGCGGGGATGATCCGGCGCAGCATGCGGTGTCCTCGATCGCAGTGTTGTGCTCCCCGCGTAGGCGGGGATGATCCGCAGCGGCTACCGGCGTGGTGGGACCCGAAGACGTGCTCCCCGCGTAGGCGGGGATGATCCGCGCATGGTCATGGCAGTCTCCTGTGGCTTGTCGTGCTCCCCGCGTAGGCGGGGATGATCCTGATGAACCATCCGCCCCGTGCCGACTCCCCGCGTGCTCCCCGCGTAGGCGGGGATGATCCCTCGTCCTGGCCCGTCTGGTGTGGCGGGACTGCGTGCTCCCCGCGTAGGCGGGGATGATCCGGTGGGGGCCGCTTTCGTCTGCTCGGTGCGTCAGTGCTCCCCGCGTAGGCGGGGATGATCCACGACCTGTCGGCGATGAGCGATCCAGAGTTCGGTGCTCCCCGCGTAGGCGGGGATGATCCCACACCGCCAAGCACGGCGAGCGCGTCCTCCTGGTGCTCCCCGCGTAGGCGGGGATGATCCTCTCGGATCCACTCAACGCCAGAAGCGTGTTCCGTGCTCCCCGCGTAGGCGGGGATGATCCTGCAGGGGTGACCAACGGCACATCGTATGTGGGGTGCTCCCCGCGTAGGCGGGGATGATCCCTCCTTGCCGTTCGTGTCGCTGACCTTCGCCGTGTGCTCCCCGCGTAGGCGGGGATGATCCCCGACACGACGGCCGGTCAGCTGAACAACACGAGTGCTCCCCGCGTAGGCGGGGATGATCCGAGCGTCACCCGGCGCACCAGGGTGGACAGACGGTGCTCCCCGCGTAGGCGGGGATGATCCTGTGTCGTGGCCCCACCGGTAGATGCGGGCGATGTGCTCCCCGCGTAGGCGGGGATGATCCTTGGTGAAAGTTCATACATTTTCGACGTGCTGTGTGCTCCCCGCGTAGGCGGGGATGATCCGGTATCCGGCACATCCGACCCCGAGGTCATCCGGTGCTCCCCGCGTAGGCGGGGATGATCCGCATTCCCGGAACTCGTTGGGCCGTTTGGCTGAGTGCTCCCCGCGTAGGCGGGGATGATCCCCGGAACGCACCCGTGTCTTGCGCGAAGCTTGCGTGCTCCCCGCGTAGGCGGGGATGATCCCCGCCACTGCGACCCGTCCCACTGCCACACCGTGTGCTCCCCGCGTAGGCGGGGATGATCCGTCACCCACGTCATACGGCGGCGCCGGAGTCGTGTGCTCCCCGCGTAGGCGGGGATGATCCGTCGATGTCGGGGCCGTTGATGACGTTGCTGAGGTGCTCCCCGCGTAGGCGGGGATGATCCATGTGGGACGCCGTCTGCGGCACCCATCCTGGGGTGCTCCCCGCGTAGGCGGGGATGATCCGAGCCTCATCGGCCAGAACCTCGCCGAACACACGTGCTCCCCGCGTAGGCGGGGATGATCCCTACTCGTACGACTCGCTCGTCCGCGCTGGCAGGTGCTCCCCGCGTAGGCGGGGATGATCCTTCGAGCGTTGTGGTCGCCATGAGATTAGGCCCGTGCTCCCCGCGTAGGCGGGGATGATCCCTGCACAAGGAGGTTAGCGACCGGGCCAGGCAGGTGCTCCCCGCGTAGGCGGGGATGATCCCAATCGTCAGGCAGCAACGGCAACTCCACACCCGTGCTCCCCGCGTAGGCGGGGATGATCCACGTACGCTCGTCCCCGAAGACGACGCCAGCTCGTGCTCCCCGCGTAGGCGGGGATGATCCGGGGCGGGAGCGGTCACCGATCCGCTGGGCCGGGTGCTCCCCGCGTAGGCGGGGATGATCCGCACTGGACGCCGCGCAACGCGGCTGGCTGCAAGTGCTCCCCGCGTAGGCGGGGATGATCCGCCGACACGCCCACGCGGCTAGCACGGTCACCGGTGCTCCCCGCGTAGGCGGGGATGATCCTCCCCGAGCGGTCACAGAGCTAGCGGCAGACAGGTGCTCCCCGCGTAGGCGGGGATGATCCGCCGACCGGGGCCGCCACGCTCGCGGCCACCTCGTGCTCCCCGCGTAGGCGGGGATGATCCCTTCACGATCGACACGGAACGACTCCCCGCGCAGTGCTCCCCGCGTAGGCGGGGATGATCCTAACGCTGAGAATCTGGGCAACGAGATCATTGGGTGCTCCCCGCGTAGGCGGGGATGATCCCACGTGCGGGGCGGCCTGCTTGGTCTCCAGGTCGTGCTCCCCGCGTAGGCGGGGATGATCCTGAGGCACGTCGACAGCGGCTGCACATCCACACGTGCTCCCCGCGTAGGCGGGGATGATCCCGAGATGGCCACCGAGCCGCCTGCCGGAACCACGTGCTCCCCGCGTAGGCGGGGATGATCCTGCTGCAGCAGCTGCGCCGCCGGGATCTGCGGCGTGCTCCCCGCGTAGGCGGGGATGATCCGCGTGCGTCCGCAGACGACGTGATCGCCGGCGCGTGCTCCCCGCGTAGGCGGGGATGATCCCCCGACGTGCCCCATACCCCGCACGCGCTCAATGTGCTCCCCGCGTAGGCGGGGATGATCCCGGCGCATTCACCGTCCTCGTCTCAAACGGGGAGTGCTCCCCGCGTAGGCGGGGATGATCCGCATCGCGTCTATCGCCGCCATGTGGTCACGTCGTGCTCCCCGCGTAGGCGGGGATGATCCCATCTCGGGCCGCAGGGTGGCCTCATGTATGAGGTGCTCCCCGCGTAGGCGGGGATGATCCTGGCCATCCCTGCCGCGCGTAGCGCATGCGTGCGTGCTCCCCGCGTAGGCGGGGATGATCCGCGTGCGGCGATCCCGCTGAGGGTGTCGCCGGGGTGCTCCCCGCGTAGGCGGGGATGATCCGCCATGCCCGCTACAACGATTTTTGACGCGGCTGTGCTCCCCGCGTAGGCGGGGATGATCCCTCCGGCGAGACCGTAACCGTAATACCAGAAATGTGCTCCCCGCGTAGGCGGGGATGATCCGTGGGAGCTCCTAGCCGATTTGGCCGCCACGCGGTGCTCCCCGCGTAGGCGGGGATGATCCTTCCTCGGCCGTGCGACGCGGCAGGAGATGCTCGTGCTCCCCGCGTAGGCGGGGATGATCCGCCTTCATCGTTGGGGGTCCTCTCGTTGCGGGGGTGCTCCCCGCGTAGGCGGGGATGATCCCTACGAGCGGGTGACCGGGTTTGATCCGGCGGCGTGCTCCCCGCGTAGGCGGGGATGATCCCGGCTGGATCTGCCCAGGCTGGCACAGGTCCCCGTGCTCCCCGCGTAGGCGGGGATGATCCCGGTCGGCGACCTGTCCGAGGACCCCGCCGCCTGTGCTCCCCGCGTAGGCGGGGATGATCCCGATCCGGAGGAGCTTACGAATCAGGCCGAGTTGTGCTCCCCGCGTAGGCGGGGATGATCCCTCGGTGCCGTGGCCGCGAGACATGCCGGGTGCGTGCTCCCCGCGTAGGCGGGGATGATCCACGCCGCCTACATGGCCCGCGCGCAGGCCTACTGTGCTCCCCGCGTAGGCGGGGATGATCCTGAGGCAAACGTCGTCACGTCGGAGGCCACTGAGTGCTCCCCGCGTAGGCGGGGATGATCCGTCCGTGGTCAGCTCGTAGGGCTGCGGTCTGTGGTGCTCCCCGCGTAGGCGGGGATGATCCCACTCCATGCGGGAATGCGTGATTGAAATTGACGGTGCTCCCCGCGTAGGCGGGGATGATCCCGGGCGGACCGCACCATGCGCCTCGGTCGCCTTGTGCTCCCCGCGTAGGCGGGGATGATCCTGACACAGACGCTTACCCAGCTGACCGCTGACGGTGCTCCCCGCGTAGGCGGGGATGATCCTGGGGGCCTGCTGGCTGAGGCTCAGGAGAAGATGTGCTCCCCGCGTAGGCGGGGATGATCCCCGGCACACGCGACAGGTCCGGCGGCCAATCCAGTGCTCCCCGCGTAGGCGGGGATGATCCCGTGTCCGAGGCCGAGGCCCGCAGGCTCCTCGCGTGCTCCCCGCGTAGGCGGGGATGATCCCTCGGTGCCGTGGCCGCGAGACATGCCGGGTGCGTGCTCCCCGCGTAGGCGGGGATGATCCTGCCCCTGTGTCTTGCGCGAAGCTCGCCATCCCGTGCTCCCCGCGTAGGCGGGGATGATCCGGGATTCAGGTGACGGCGTCACTGCGGTCGATCGTGCTCCCCGCGTAGGCGGGGATGATCCGGGATTCAGGTGACGGCGTCACTGCGGTCGATCGTGCTCCCCGCGTAGGCGGGGATGATCCGCTCTCTCTCTCGTAGCGTGCTCCCCGCGTAGGCGGGGATGATCCCTCGGGCTCCGCGACCGGCGCACCCGCCTACGGGTGCTCCCCGCGTAGGCGGGGATGATCCCCGGAAGATGTCTTGCGCCGCCGACTCGTAAGTGTGCTCCCCGCGTAGGCGGGGATGATCCGCTCGCGGCGTGAGTCCGCGCCCGCATGTCCCAGTGCTCCCCGCGTAGGCGGGGATGATCCGCGATCCGGCATTTCCTCGACGACTGGAACGGGGTGCTCCCCGCGTAGGCGGGGATGATCCCCAGTCCGTGTCCCGCACCTCAAGGCCGAGTGCGTGCTCCCCGCGTAGGCGGGGATGATCCCGCGCCGGTCGGGAATGCGCCTTCGCGGGCATCGTGCTCCCCGCGTAGGCGGGGATGATCCTCAAGGTAGGAGCGCCCGCCGGCCGTCTGCTGGGTGCTCCCCGCGTAGGCGGGGATGATCCCATCGCTACACCGCCTCAGCACGCGCCGGAACCGTGCTCCACGCGTAGGCGGGGATGATCCGTTGGACAGGGTGATGTCCTGCACCGCGATATCGTGCTCCCCGCGTAGGCGGGGATGATCCCTACTCCGAGCATGAGGGTGGCTGGAGCATGACGTGCTCCCCGCGTAGGCGGGGATGATCCGTTCGGGATGTCGATCGGGCTCGCGAGCAGGCCGTGCTCCCCGCGTAGGCGGGGATGATCCTCTCCACCCGCACACCCGAAGACCGATCCAAGAGTGCTCCCCGCGTAGGCGGGGATGATCCTAATTCTGCTGATATTGCGAGTGTGCATACGGAGTGCTCCCCGCGTAGGCGGGGATGATCCCGACTGCATAACGACTAGCCGAATCGATCCCGGGTGCTCCCCGCGTAGGCGGGGATGATCCTGGTGGGGTGACAACCCCGTGCACTTCGTCGGCGTGCTCCCCGCGTAGGCGGGGATGATCCCTCATTGATCGCGCGGTGGGCTCTGGCCTCCTTGTGCTCCCCGCGTAGGCGGGGATGATCCGGCCTTGGGCTGCGAGTCCGGGAGATCGGCCCCGTGCTCCCCGCGTAGGCGGGGATGATCCCCTGACACTCTGGGCCGGTACCGGCTCCCGCCCGTGCTCCCCGCGTAGGCGGGGATGATCCCCCGACCCGTCATCCACCGACACAGCGAAACTCGTGCTCCCCGCGTAGGCGGGGATGATCCTCGGCCTGCTCGCGGATCTGGGCGAACGCCTTCGTGCTCCCCGCGTAGGCGGGGATGATCCCAAGTTCGTGGTGCCGCCTGGGCCGCCGGCACGGTGCTCCCCGCGTAGGCGGGGATGATCCTACGCAGGTGATGCTCACTAACTCGGGTACGGCGTGCTCCCCGCGTAGGCGGGGATGATCCGGACCTGTCCAGCATCGCGGCCCTCACGATGCCGTGCTCCCCGCGTAGGCGGGGATGATCCGCAGATGCTGCACCGCGATCAGATCATGCGACGGTGCTCCCCGCGTAGGCGGGGATGATCCTGGGTCTGGGCTTGTCGGGCATGATCGCGGGGTGTGCTCCCCGCGTAGGCGGGGATGATCCTCCACTCAACCAGACCCACCAGCACCATTACCCGTGCTCCCCGCGTAGGCGGGGATGATCCCACCCTGCCACACGTCGGACGGCCAGATCTGGGGTGCTCCCCGCGTAGGCGGGGATGATCCCCGCTCATCAGCGGGGGGGCGTGAGTTGGTGCTCCCCGCGTAGGCGGGGATGATCCCAACTCGGGCTCCAGCGACACCTTCTCGCGGATGTGCTCCCCGCGTAGGCGGGGATGATCCGACGTTCTGCGTGACGCGCAGGGTCTCTCCGTCGTGCTCCCCGCGTAGGCGGGGATGATCCGTCACTGTCGTGTGGGACGACTCTGGCCGTCAAGTGCTCCCCGCGTAGGCGGGGATGATCCGATGATCGACATAGCGGCGTCGCGCTGGGCCTGGTGCTCCCCGCGTAGGCGGGGATGATCCCGTATGTTCGCATTTTCTGCCCCTCCGGTAGTGGTGCTCCCCGCGTAGGCGGGGATGATCCGAGGACCGGCGCGGCCGTGTAGATGTCGTCCTCGTGCTCCCCGCGTAGGCGGGGATGATCCGGGCGGGCATCCCGTCAGGCGATCGCGGCGTGCGTGCTCCCCGCGTAGGAGGGGATGATCCTCACCCTGGCTCCTCAGCCCGTGGACCTGGAAAGTGCTCCCCGCGTAGGCGGGGATGATCCTCGATATGCGCCGATGAGTGATCTCTGGACGCCGTGCTCCCCGCGTAGGCGGGGATGATCCCAGCAGACCCGCGCAGCACCTGCATCTCGTAGGGTGCTCCCCGCGTAGGCGGGGATGATCCGGGCAGGACGTCGGCGCCGCGGTCCAGCAATTCGTGCTCCCCGCGTAGGCGGGGATGATCCGAAGAACGGCGAACCTCACGCATGGACGCTTGGGTGCTCCCCGCGTAGGCGGGGATGATCCCCTCGTCCCTACGACATGGGTGGACGGAAGCGAGTGCTCCCCGCGTAGGCGGGGATGATCCCAACAGAGAGGAGCGAGGTGGACAAGCGCGTGAGTGCTCCCCGCGTAGGCGGGGATGATCCGTCGCCGTTTTGAATGACGTTGACCAGCATCTAGTGCTCCCCGCGTAGGCGGGGATGATCCGACGGCCGCCAGCTTGTCGAGCTTTTCGAGTTGGTGCTCCCCGCGTAGGCGGGGATGATCCTCCGCGGGACCTCCATCGTCGGCCACTCCTTCTGTGCTCCCCGCGTAGGCGGGGATGATCCTCTCCCGCCATGACGTGAGTGCGTCGCACGCGTGTGCTCCCCGCGTAGGCGGGGATGATCCCCAGGCTCTGGCATGACGTGACGCGTCCGGAGGGTGCTCCCCGCGTAGGCGGGGATGATCCCGCGGCGGAGTCGATCAGCACGTCCGAGCACAGGTGCTCCCCGCGTAGGCGGGGATGATCCCTTCGCCTTCAGATCAGTAGCATCCTCGCCGCTGTGCTCCCCGCGTAGGCGGGGATGATCCCTCTTTCAACGAGTCCCCCGAGCTTGTCAATCCCGTGCTCCCGCGTAGGCGGGGATGATCCCCTCGGGAGCCACGGCATCGCACGCGGCCTCGAGTGCTCCCCGCGTAGGCGGGGATGATCCGTCGCGTTGCGTGGTCCTCGTGGATGAGGTCATGTGCTCCCCGCGTAGGCGGGGATGATCCGTGCGGGTGTGGGCGTCGCCGTCCTCGGCTGGCGTGCTCCCCGCGTAGGCGGGGATGATCCCTGGAAACTCCGACCGGACATTGCTGCCGCGCTGTGCTCCCCGCGTAGGCGGGGATGATCCGAGCGGCTAGCGGAGGCATGCGCCGGCGGTGACGTGCTCCCCGCGTAGGCGGGGATGATCCTGGCTCGGTCAATGCGTCCCAGGCGCGGATCGGGTGCTCCCCGCGTAGGCGGGGATGATCCCCCGCGAGTTCGCGACCCGGGCCGCAGCCGATGGTGCTCCCCGCGTAGGCGGGGATGATCCCGCGATCAGGCGGTAGGTGCCGGCGTCGTCGGTGTGCTCCCCGCGTAGGCGGGGATGATCCGTCGCGGTCGACACTCATGGCCGCCCCGTACTCGTGCTCCCCGCGTAGGCGGGGATGATCCCGCGATCAGGGCGGCGTCGACCGGGTCGATGCGGTGCTCCCCGCGTAGGCGGGGATGATCCGTCGATCCTGAGTTGAACGGCACCCCGCCACTGGTGCTCCCCGCGTAGGCGGGGATGATCCAGGTCCCGGGCGGTCAGTGCCGCTTGCCGGGGCGTGCTCCCCGCGTAGGCGGGGATGATCCTGATGTCCGCCTTGGATCGGGTAATCGAGGTGGGTGCTCCCCGCGTAGGCGGGGATGATCCCGGGGCGAGGAACAGGGCGAGTTCGGTCGGGACATGCTCCCCGCGTAGGCGGGGATGATCCGAATCCGTGGACCTCAATCTCGTCGGGATCGGTGTGCTCCCCGCGTAGGCGGGGATGATCCGGCCTCCCATCCCCAGCCGCTGCCAGAACAGTTCGGCTTGTCGCAACGTCGTAGACCGCCACAGCGGCTCCCTCCGGCCGGGGACCCGGGCCGGATCCCGCTTGACCGCGCGGCGGTTGCCCACGGCCGGGTCTTCCCTGGAGGGCACCGGAGCGGGTCCGGTTGCCGAGCGGTCAACTCCAGAGGGTTGACGACCGCTTCTCTTGACCTGCCGACGATCCTCCCAGACGCCTACGACACAACACGATGCCGGACTTGACCGCCCGGCTAGCGGTGTTCCTCCCGCGCCCAGCGCACCAGCAGCGGCACGTATCGTCCGGCGAACTCCTCCAGATCGCCTGCGGTGTTGTAGGCGTGCACCGAGATCCGCAGGTATCCGCGTCCGCCGAAGCTGGTGAAGGCGGCCTCGGCATCGGTCTCGGCGACGAAACGGTCGCGCAGCGCATCGGCCGAGTCGTGGTCGGTGGCCATTCCGCTGGGCAGCCGGATGAGCCGGATCGCGTTGACCGGCTGTCCCACGTCGACCCGGTGATCTTCGCCGGTCGCCTCCGCGAAAGCGTCCGCGATGATCCTTTCGCCGTAGTCAGCCAGATGCCGCTGATACTCGAGGAGCACACCCCATCCCCAGGTCTGCTCGAGGAGTTCCCAGCTGTGGGCCGCCGTGAGGTACGAGGTCAGATCGAGGGTCCCCTGCCAGTCGAAACGCTCCGGGAACGGCAGCGGCGTCCCCCAGCTGTCGACCACCGGATACAGTCCGTCGCGCCGGTCGTCCCTCGCGACGATGACAGCTGTGCCGCGCGGCGCGCAGGCGAACTTGTGGAGGTTGCCGACCCAGTAGTCCCACGGCCCGTCGGCGACCCAGTCGTTGTACAGGCCCGGCACGTGGGCGCCGTCCACCAGCGTGAGCACGCCCCGCTCGGCGGCGCGAACGGCGATCTCCCGTACCGGGAACGACCGCGCCGTGGACGAGGTGATGTGGTCGACGACGAGCAGCCGCGCCGCAGGGGTGAGCGCGTCGACGACGGCATCGGCCGCGGCACCGGCGTCCGCGTCCAGGCCGACGTGTGCGGTCACCAGGCGCCCGCCCCATCGCTGGGCGAGCCGCTGCGCACCGTAGGTCACCGCCCCGTACCCGTGGTCGGTGACGACGACGTCACCACCCGGGCACTCGGGCAGGCTGCGGAACACCGCGCTCGCCCCGGCCGTCGCATTGGGGACGAAGGCCAGCGCACGCCGGTCGACGCCGAGCAGGTCGGCGACATGCTCCCGGGCCGCACCGATTCGCTGCGGCAGGGTGGCGAACCACGCCACCGGGTCGGCGTCCATCGAAGCCCGCAGGCGATTCTGATGTTCCTGCACCTCTCGGGGCACAGCCCCGAACGACCCGTGATTGAGATGGACGACCCCCTCCGAGAGCGTCCACATGTCCCGTGCGAGCCGACCGTCCAGCAGACGGAGTGGTGCCGGAATGTCTTCCACGAATGCCTCCTAGTGGACGCCGCCGTCCCGATGGGCCCGCCGCGATTCGAGCGGCGCCCCACCATCGGCAGGGCCATGCGGCGAGCCTGCCGCCCGAGTGTATCGGCCCGGACGCCGGCATCCCGCGTCCTCACCCTCGCGCGAACACGAACCGCCGCTGCACCACGTACGAGGTCACCCACAACGTCGCGTCGGTGAGCACCTTGGCCGCCAGCAGTGGCACGCCGACGCCGGTGAGCACCCACAGCCCCACATACCCGGCCGCCAGCAGCGGCACGGCCAGTGCCGCATACCGCAGGGCCTGACGCACGATCGGCGGCGAGAAGCCTGTTCCGTGGGCTGAGTCGTTCGAAGGGGCGCCGCGAGTCGCAACGGTCCCTTCGACAGGCTCAGGGACCACATCGACAGACCCAGGGACCACTTCGACAGGCTCAGGGACCACATCGACAGACCCAAGGACCACTTCGACAGGCTCAGGGACCACATCGACAGACCCAGGGACCACATCGGCAGACCCAAGGACGGCATCGGCAGGCTCAGAGACCGAATCGACAGATTCAGGGACCACATTGCCGACAGACCCACGGGTCTCCCCCTCCCGATGCGCTCCGAACACCACACGGCGGTTGACGAGGAAGTTCACCGCGGAGCTCACGATGCGCGCACCGATGACCGCCACCAGCAGGCTTCCCGACACGGCTTCGAGGACGAGCACTCCCAGCGTGTCCACGCCGAACGCCACCAGTCCCGAAGCTGCGAACAGCACCAGGGGCACCATCACCCGCAGCGAGTCGGCCACCGGCCGGAAGTGGGACGATGCGTTGTCGTCCAGGTAGACGGTGGCGATGCCCACCTCGACGACCGGGCGTCCCATGCGTATGGCTTCCAGCAGGACGCGCAGTTCGTAGGCGAACCGTTCGCCGGGCACCCCCACCACCCACGGCAGCATGGCGGCCGGGTAGCCGCGCAAGCCAGTCTGGGTGTCACCGATCCATGTGCCGGTGGCCAGCGCCATCAGGGCCGTGGTCATCCGGTTGCCGAACCGGGAGCGCAGCGGCACGTCGCCCACGAACCGCCTGCTGCCCAGCACGATGGCCTGAGGCTCGCCGGCCTCGGCCCGCCCGGCCAGCGTCCGGGCCACCCTGGCGATGTCGTCGGGGCGGTGCTGGCCGTCACTGTCGGCACAGACGACGTCGCTGCCCGGCGCGTGGGTCAGGATCCACCGTGTCCCGGTGCGCAGGGCCGCCGCCTTGCCCCGGTTGACCTGATGGGTCAGCACCGTCGCCCCGAGCCGCGCCACCGCGTCGAACACCAGCACATATGCCGGCCCCGAGCCGTCGTCCACGACGACGATCCCTGCGAAAAGGCCCTCGTCCGGCACATCGCGGAGCGCGGCGACGAGCTCGACGAGCCGGTCGTCCGGTTCGTAGGCCGGGATGAGGACCCATGCGCTCGCCCCGACCGGCCGATCGTCCTGCCGGACGCGCGCCTGCGCGGGAATCTCCCCTGCTCGGGCAGGTCGGGTGTGCATGCCGCTCACCCCTCGTCCGCGACGATGTAGAGGATGTCGGAGGTGCCGCGCTCCTGCCCCTTGCCGAGCGGATCGTTGACCAGCCCGTCCTCGTAGACCATGGTCGAGGAGCCACCGCCGTCGAGGTTGTATGCCTCGGTCGCGCCCAGGCTCTGCATGATCTCGGCCAGTTCGGTGACCGAGACGCCGGCGCTGTCGTCCGAACGGCCGTCGACCACGACGAACACGAAGTGGTTGGCCTCGATCATCCCGATCGCCGTGCGCGGCTGGTCACCCTGGATGGAGTGGTTGCCGATGTTGGTGTCGACCTCCACCTGGTCGATCCCGTCGACGATCTCGCCGTCGTCCACGAGCGCGGGCCCGAACGACAACGTCTGCCACACGCCGTCGGCGAGAAGCTGCTCGCCGCTCGTGGCGGTCTCGTCGTAGACGGCCATCGTCCCGTCGCTGTAGATCGCCAGGCCCTCGCGAGCCCCCTCGTCGCGGTAGAGGACGCCGTTGCGGATGACGATGCCGGTGTCGCGGAAGCCGTAGTAGTCGCCGTTGATCGCCAGCAGGGCGTTGTTGTCGGCTGCGATGGACGACGTGTTGGCGACGATGTTCTGCCCGAAGGCATTGTCGGCGAAGGCCGCACGCAGCTGCGTCACGTCGGAGACCACGATGTCGGCCACGTAATAGGTCGCGGCCTGGTCCCCCTCACCGTAGGTGTGCGTGGTGATCGTCACCTGCGGAGATGCCGACGCGTCGTCCTCGCTCGTGCCCGACGTGCCCGTGTCGTCCGCCTCGTCCGCGCTGTCGTCGTCCGACGCGCTGCTCTCGGCCCCCGCACGCTCGGCCTCGTAGGCGGTCACGTCGGTGATCTCCACATGCTGGACGACGAAGCGGTTGAGGGCCCATGCCGCGCCACCCCCGAGCAGGAGCAGCACAGCCAGAACGGTCGCGACCACGACGCGCCTCCACCGGGGTCGCGATCGCGTCGCGGTGGCCGTCGCCTGGGTGGCCGACTCCGGCTGGTCTGCCGGGGTGACGGACGAGGAAGTATCGGGGTTCATGGTCGCCATGGAATGCGTCCAGCCCGTGAGCATCCGAGGCATGCTCTGTGAGTCTCCTGTGGAGGCGCCTGCTCAACCGGCCCGACGACACCCGGTCCGCGGCGTCGGGGACGCGTCCCCAAGGGGTGCAGCCGCGACCTCACGAAGGCGGCCCGCTATCGTCACCCTTCGGAGACGGATCGCCGAAGTCCCCACCCATCGCTCGAAGGAGCAGACATGTCACTGTCCGACCGCCGACCCGACCGCGCGACTGGTTCGCCCGTGTCAGCACGCAAACTGGCCATCATGGCGATCTTCATCGCCGTGAGCGCGGTCGGCTCGCTGATCAAGATCCCCAGCCCGCTGGGCACCGTCGCACTCGACTCGGCGCCCGGCTTCTTCACCGCTGTCGCCTTCGGGGGCTGGCCCGGCTTCGTCGTCGCGGCGATCGGGCATCTGCTCACCTCCGCGCTCGTCGGCTTCCCGCTGACCCTCCCGGTGCACATCGCGATCGCCGCCGGGATGGGCGTCTGCGCACTGGTGTTCTCCTGGTTCGGCCGCAAAGGCCTGGCCTGGATGATCGCCGGCGTGGTCGTCACCACCGTCCTCAACAGCTTCGCGCTGGGCCTGATCGTCCTGCCCATCGGGGGCTGGGCCATGTACGCCGCATCCGTGCCGTCGCTGCTGGTGGGCGCAGTGGTGAACATCGTGATCGCCGCGGTCGCCTACTACGCGGTACGCAACACCAGGCTGGTGAACTGACCACCCATGCGCGGTTCGCTGGAGGTCGTCGGCCTGACCTATCGGTATCCGAAGGCCGAGGACGATGCGCTCCGGGGCGTGGACGCCGACTTCCCGGCGGGCACCTTCACCGTGGTGATGGGCCCGACGGGCGCGGGAAAGTCCACGCTGCTCATGGCCCTCAACGGCGTCATACCGCAGCTCAAGGAGGGCACTGTCCACGGTGATGTCCTGCTGGACGACGCCAACCTGGCCGACTACCGCGTCTCGACCATCACCGAGCACGTCGGGCTGGTGCTCCAGGACCCCGACGCGCAGGTGCTCGGACGCACGGTCGCCGACGACGTGGCCTTCGGCCCTCGCAACTACCTGGTGCCACGCGCGGAGATCCGGCGGCGCGTCACCGACGCCCTGGCCGAGGTGGGGCTGACCGGCTTCGAGGACAGGAAGACCGCCCTGCTCTCCGGCGGGCAGAGACAGCGCCTGGCCATCGCGGGAATCCTGGCGATCGGCCCTCAGGTGCTGTGCCTGGACGAGCCCGCGTCCGAGCTCGATCCGCAGGGACGCGCGGAGATCTACGCGGCCCTCGATCGAATTCGCCGCGACGGGCGGACCACCGTCATCGTCGCCGAGCACGAGGCCACCGACGTGGTCGGCCGGGCCGACCAGCTGATCGTCCTGCACGAGGGACGCGTCGCCTGGCAGGGACGACCGGAGGAGTTCTTCCGCGACCCCCGGCTGACCAGGGAGCATCTGGTCAAGCCGCTGCCCGTCGCCGTGGTCGGGGCCGCACTGGCCGACGCCGGGCTCATCGGCCCGCACGAGGTGCCGCTGACCGTGGACGACGCCGCCGCGATCGTCGAGAAGCTGCGGGGCGACCATCCCATTCCCGCTCCCACGGCTCCCGCCTCCGGCACTCCCCCGCCGGGCGCTGCCGCCGCCGAGCCCGCGATCAAGTTGCGCGACGTCGTCCATGCCTACCCGGACGGCCACCGGGCGCTGTCGGGGGTGAGCCTGTCGATCGGACGCGGTGAGTACGTCGCCCTGATCGGGCGCAACGGCGCCGGCAAGACGACCCTGGCCAAGCACCTGAACCGCCTCCTCGACCCGACCTCGGGCGTCGTGCTCATCGACGGCGCCGATGCCGCGCGACTGCAGCCCTGGGAACTCGCCCGCCGCGTCGGATACGTCTTCCAGAACCCTGATCACCAGATCTTCAACCGCACGGTGGCCTCGGAGATCGGCTACGGGCTGAGGGCGACCGGCCTGACCGCCGCCGAGATCGACCACCGGGTGGACGAGGTGCTCGGCCTCACCGGGCTGGCGGGTGTCCGCGACGACCACCCGCTCTCGCTCGGCAAGGGAGAACGCCAGCGGGTCGCCGTGGCCTCGATCCTCGCCTTGCGCCCGCCCGTCCTCGTGGTGGACGAGCCGACCACCGGGCAGGACTGGGCGGGCGTCCGCACGATGATGGGCCTCATCGACCGGCTCAACGCACGAGGGACCACGATCCTCATGATCACCCACGACATGGACGTCGTCGCCCACCACGCCCGCCGGGTGATCGTGATGGACGACGGGCGCGTCCGTGCCGACGGGCCCACCGCGGAGGTCCTCGCCCGGCCCGGCATGCTGGCCGAGGCGGGTATCACCACCACCCAGACCGCGGAGCTGTGCCTGCGACTGTGGCCCGGCACACCACCCTTGCTGGACGAGGCCGATCTCGGCCGTCATCTCGTCACCGCACTGACCGGCGGAGACGAGACGGCCGGGGACGTGCCAGACGGGAACGAGACGGGACGAAGCTCGGCCGGACGAGGCGAAATGCGCGGCGACAAGGCAGAACAGCGTGCACCGGGAAGCAACCCGGCATGAGGTTGGAGCGCCTGGACGTCCGGGTCAAGATCGCGTCGTTCGTCGCGGTCATGGTGGCGCTGTTCGCGATCACTCATCCCCTGGGCAACGGTCTGCTCCTGCTGGGAATGCTGCTTGCCCTTGCCGCTGCGGGAACGCCGCTGCGCGGCCTGTGGGCACCGCTTCAGCCACTCCTGCCCCTGCTCCTGTTGATCGTCGCGGTCACCATGGTGACCAGCCCACGCGCCGAGTACTCGCGGCTGCTCTTCGCCGTGGGTGGCGTGCACGCCACTGTCGGCGGGCTGCTGGTGGGCCTGAACCTCGCGATGCGGATCCTCGTGATGGTGGTCGCCACCTATGCGTTCACGATCAGCACGCCCGTCGACGACCTGCTGGCGGCCATGGCGCAGGTGCACGCACCGCCGTGGCTGTCGATCCTGGTGAGCACGGCCATCTCCTTCATCCCCACGATGACCCGCGTCCTCGATCGCATCGTCGAGGCCCAGCGGGCACGCGGCGCCCGCGCCGGGGGCAGAGGGCCGGTGGGCCGGGTCGCCGCCCTCGTCCCGATCATGGTGCCGCTGATCACGAGCTCGATCCTTCTGGCCGACAACCTCGCCGTCGCCATGACCAACCGCGGCTACGGGGCGCGGAAGTCGATGACCCAGCTGCGCGATCTGAGCTTCCGGCGCTCCGACCTCGTCGTGCTGGCAGTCGTCCTGGTGCTCCTGGTAGCGACCCTCTGGCTACGCTACGTGCGTGGGTACGGGGTCCTGTGACGACGCGCAGCACGACCAGGGTGGGGGCCGCTGATGACGGACGCGATGATATCGCCGTTTGACAAGCCGGTTCGCCGGTTTCGTGATCTGCTGGTGCTGGACGACGGCATCGTCGTGGCCACCGACTCCATCGGCGGGATCGGGCCCAAACCCGCCGACACGGTGGCCAGCGACCCTGTCACCGTCGCCCACTTCGCCCTGCGTGTCCCGCTCCTGGAGATCATCTGCGTGGGCGCCCAGCCGATCGCGGTGATCGACGACCTGTGCGTGGAGCTGCACCCGACCGGCGAACCCATGATGGCGGAGATCAGGAGACTGGCCGCCGAGGCCGGGGTCCCCTCCGACGCCGTGACAGGCAGCACCGAGGAGAACGTCGCCACCAACGCGACCGGCATCGGCGTCACCGTGCTCGGGCGCCTGCCCGAGGGCAGTCGCGTCGAGGCACAGTCACAGCCCGGCGACGTGGTGCTCTGCGCCGGCCTGCCGGTCTCGGCGCCCCGCGACCGCATTGTCGTCGGTCACCCCGCCCAGGTACCGGTCGCTTCGGTCCGCGCCGCGATCGCTTCCGGGCTCGTCCACGACGCCGTGCCGGTGGGATCGAAGGGCCTGGCCTGGGAGGTGCCCCAGCTCGCCGACCCGGCCGGGCTTCGTCCCGTATGGGTGGACGACACCCCGGTCTCGCGCACCGACTCGGGCGGGCCCTCCAGCTGTGTGCTCCTCAGCTGCGCCCCGGCCT
Organism: Brooklawnia cerclae; assembly: GCF_011758645.1. NCBI lineage: Bacteria > Bacillati > Actinomycetota > Actinomycetes > Propionibacteriales > Propionibacteriaceae > Brooklawnia > Brooklawnia cerclae. Next base: position 2,514,929 of record NZ_JAAMOZ010000001.1, read on the forward strand.
CCGTCGACCGGTTGCGCACGATCATCGGCGCGGCGGTTCCCCTGCACCGGGTCGCGCGCCTGGTAGCGCGCTGAGCGTCCCTTCGACAAGCTCAGGGACCGATTATTGAGCCTGTCAACCGGTCGTTGAGCCTGTCGAAACGACCCGCGCCCGAACGACGCGTCCTCAGCTCGGCGGTTCCCCTGCACCGGGTAGCGCGCTGAGCGTCCCTTCGACAAGCTCAGGGACCGATTATTGAGCCTGTCAACCGGTCGTTGAGCCTGTCGAAACGACCTGCGCCCGAACGACGCGTCCTCAGCGCTGCAGTTCGGCGGTCTCCGGGTCTCCCGACGGCGTCCAAGTGTGGATGCGCGGCGGCCATCCCCGCTCGACCCGTAGCCGGACACCACGGTGGAAGCGGAAGAACGCCATCACCGCCAGGCACGTCAGGCCGATGAGGATGCACCCGATGAGGATCGACCACCGGGGGCCCGCGACGTCGCCGACCCAGCCGACGATGGGTGCGCCCAGCGGCGTCCCACCCATGTTGATGGCCGCGTAGACCGCCATCACACGGCCGCGCATCGAGGGCTCGGTCGTCATCTGGATCGTCGAGTTCGCGCTGGTCATCACGGTGAGCATGCACAGGCCGGTCGGCACGAGCCAGAACGCGTACATGACGTAGCTGGGCGCCAGAGCGAGCAGCGCGGAGAACACGGTGAACCCGATCAGGCCGATGAGCAGGGTCGTGACGCGCGGATTCCGGCGCCGGGCGGCGATGATCGCGGCCCCGAAGGTGCCGATGGCCATGATCGTCCCCAGGGCACCGTACTCGGAGGCCCCTCGTCCGAAGACCATGGTCGCCATCGTCGCGTTGTAGATCTGGAAGTTCATGCCGAAGGTGCCGAGCATGAACACCATCACGAGGATGATGACGATGTCGGGCCGGTGCGCGATGTACACCAGTCCCTCGCGAGCCGACCCTCGTCCCGTGCGTGGGGGTGCGGGATGCAGGCGCCGAGGATCCATGACGAGCAATGCGACGAGCATCGCGACGAAGCTGAGGGTGTTCACGAGCATGCCCGGCGCCACACCGAAACCGGCGATGATCAGGCCGGCCGCACCCGGGCCGATGAGCCGGGCCGCGTTGAACGACATCGAGTTCAGGCCCACGGCGTTCGGGATCAACTCGTCAGAGACCATCTCGGAGACGAACGACTGCCTCGCCGGCATGTCGAAGCTCGCCACAATGCCCTGCATGAACGCGAACGCGTAGACATGCCACAGCTCGACCGTGTTGGTGACGACGAGCAGCCACAGCAGCAGGCTGTTGAGCCCCAGCAGGGTCTGGGTGATCAGGAGCACCCTGCGCTTCGGATAGCGATCGGCGATGGCTCCGGCGAAGGGCGCGAGGAACGGGATCGCGAGGAACTGCAGCGCCGACACGTAACCGAGCGCGGTGGACGAGTGGTCGGTCAACTGCGTGAGCACCAGCCAGTCCTGGCTCGTCCGCTGCATCCACGTGCCGGTGTTGCTCACCAGGGCGCCGGTGAAGTACCACCGATAGTTGGGCTGCGCCAGGGACGCGAAGGTGCGTGACCCGGCGCTCGGACGATCGGGAGTCATGCGCGCGGTCGTCGCGGTCATCGCCGCGGCTCACTGTCGACGAACTCGATCAGCAGGTCGGTGGCGCGGCGCAGCAGAGCACGCTGTTCCTCGTCGAGGGGATCGAGCCGCCTCAGCATCCACGTGTCGCGGGCCTCGATCGTCCTTCGCGCAAGGTCGCGGCCGCTAGGGGTGAGATCCACGAGCACCTGGCGCCCGTCGTCCGGGTGGGGCGTGCGGGCGACGTATCCCTTCTCGGCCAGGCAGTTCACCGTCCGGGTCATGCTCGGCGTGCTCACGCGCTCATGGTCGGCGAGCTGCGTGGGGGTCTGGGCGCCGATCCGGTTCAGGCGCAGGAGCACACCGACCTGATGCGGGGGGACGTCCTTGTTGCTCTCGAACCGCACCCGCCGGGCCAAGCGCTGGCAGGCCATGCGCAGATCGCTGGCCAGCACACTCACCTCGTCCTCGCCGTGGGCTGCTGGTTGTTCTCGTGGAGATTCGATCGACGTCACGTCTAGTTAGCTTAGCTCATTACTCAAGCTAATTAACATAGCTAGCGATGCACGTCGGGCGAATCGTTCCGCTGACGGGAATCGGGATCTCGCTGCACTCGGCATCGGCGTGCCGACCAGACACGCCGGCAGGCCCGCGGACGGCATCCCGATTCCCGTCAGCCGCCGCCTGTTCCGGCATCGCACCCGCCGCTCCCCGGAAACGCGAACGGGGCGGCCCGCGCAAAGCGGACCGCCCCGAAGAACGTGACTCAGGCGTTCAGCGATTCCTTGGCCGCGGCGACCACGGCGTCGGAGGTGATGCCGAACTCGGTGAACAGCAGCGTGCCCTTGCCGGACGCGCCGTAGTGATCCAGGGAGACCGAGCGTCCCTTGTCCCCGACGTACTTGGCCCAGCCGAGCGAGATACCGGCCTCGACGCTCACGCGGGCGCTCACCTCGGGCGGCAGCACCTCGTTGCGGTAGACGTCGTCCTGCTCGTCGAACCACTCCTGGCACGGCATCGAGACGACGCGGGTGGGCACACCCTCGGCCTCGAGCGCAGCCTGCGCGGCCAGGGCGACCTCGACCTCGGAGCCGGTGCCGATGAGGATCACCTTCGGCGCGGAACTGGCCTCCTTGAGCACGTAGGCACCCTTGACGAGGCCCTCGGCCGAGGCGAACTCGCCGCTCGTCCGGTCGACGATGCGGGTGTTCTGCCGGGTGAGAATGAGACCGGCCGGAGCGTCGGTCTGCGTGAGGATCTCGCGCCAGGCCACCGCGACCTCGTTGGCATCCGAGGGCCGGACGATGGCCAGCCCCGGGATCGCGCGGTATGCGGCCAGGTGTTCCACGGGCTGATGCGTCGGGCCGTCCTCGCCGACACCGATCGAGTCGTGCGTCCACACGAAGATGCTCGGGACGTGCGACAGGGAGGCCAGGCGCACCGGCGGGCGCATGTAGTCGGCGAACACGAAGAAAGTGCCGCCGTAGGCACGGGTGAGCCCGCTCAGGTTGATGCCGTTGACGATGCCACCCATCGCGTGCTCGCGGACGCCGAAGTGCAGCGTCCGCCCGTAGGGGCCGCCCGGCCACTCGTCGGTGGTGCGGTCGGCGGGCAGGAAGCTCGGCTCGCCCTTCATGGTCGTGTTGTTCGAGCCGGCCAGGTCGGCCGAGCCGCCCCACAGCTCGGGCAACTGGGGAGCGAGCGCCGTGAGCACCTCGCCGGACGCGGCGCGGGTCGCCTTGGAACCGGCCTCGTAGACGGGCAGGGTCAGATCGTCCGGAAGCTTGCCGGCGAGCACGCGGTCGAGCAGCGTCTTGCCTTCGGGGTTGGCGGACGACCATGCGGCGAACGCCTCGTCCCATGCGGCACGGGCGGCCTTGCCACGCTCTGCCAGCGAACCGCGGGTGTAGGCGACGATGTCGTCCTCGATCGCGAAGGGCTCGTCGGTGAACCCGAGCAGTTCCTTGACGCGGCCGATCTCGTCGGCACCGATCGCCGAGCCGTGGATCTTCTCCTTGCCCTGCAGGGTCGGCAGCGGCCAGCCGATGATCGTGCTCAGGTGGATCAGCGACGGCTTGTCGGTGACCTTCTGGGCCTCCAGGATCGCGTCGTAGACGGCCTGGACGTCCTCGGCGTACTCGGTGCCGCCGTTCGTCCAGTCGACGTGCTGCACGTGCCAGCCGTAGGCCTCGTAGCGCTTCGAGACGTCCTCGCCGAACGCGATCTTCGTGTCGCCCTCGATGGTGATGCGGTTGTCGTCGTAGATGACGATGAGGTTGCCGAGCTCCTGGGTGCCGGCCAGCGACGACGCCTCAGACTGGACGCCCTCCTGCATGCAGCCGTCACCGGCGACGGCGTAGACGAAGTGATCGAAAGGGGACGCACCGTACGGCCCGGCCGCCTCGGGGTCGTACAGCCCGCGCTCACGCCGGGCGGCCATCGCCATGCCGACCGCGTTGCTGATGCCGGCGCCGAGCGGGCCGGTGGTGCACTCGATGAACTTCGTGTGGCCGTACTCCGGGTGGCCCGGGGTGAGCGACCCGTAGGTGCGCAGCGAGGCGATGTCGGACAGTTCGAGCCCGAGACCGCCCAGGAACAACTGCGAGTACTGCAGGATCGACGCATGACCCGCCGACAGGACGAAGCGGTCGCGACCGATCCACTTGTCGTCCGCCGGATCGGTGTTCATGACCTTCTGATAGAGCAGATACGCGATGGGCGCCAGCGAGATCGCGGTGCCAGGGTGGCCGTTCCCGACTTTCTGCACCGCGTCCGCGGCGAGGATGCGAGCCGTGTCGACGGCACGCTTGTCTTGATCGGTCCAGGTCAGTTCACTCACGGTTCGTCCTTTGCGTGCAATGGCACCTCTACCTCGAGTTGTGCCGACGTCTGTATCGCACCCAATCCTAGTACCGGGCCGTCGGCCGCCAGCCAGTGCGCATCCGCCCTGCGGACCCTTCCACGCGCCGCACCGTGCATAGCATTCGGGGAGGTCATCGGTACTATTTCCCGCATGACGGCCTATCACGCGGATTCCAGCAACCTTGCCGACAAGGAGATCCTCACCTGGGACGGTTTCGCACGAGCCTCGCGCGAACTCGCCGAGTCGGTCGCGCGCTCGGGGTTCGAGGCCGAGATCCTCATCGGGGTCGCCCGCGGCGGCCTGATCCCTGCCGGAGCGCTCACCTACGCGCTGGGCATCAAGCTCACCGACGCCATCAACGTCGAGTTCTACACCGACGTGTCCCAGACGCTGCCCGACCCCATTCTGCTGGCCCCGATGCTCGACACCGAGTCGATCCAGGGCCGCCGCCTTCTCGTGGTGGACGACGTGGCCGACTCGGGACGCACACTGGCGCTCGTCCTCAAACTCCTGCGCGGCTTCGGAGCCCAGGTCCGCAGCGCCGTCCTCTACGCCAAGCCGACCACCGTCGTCGAGCCCGATTTCGTGTGGCGCCGCACCGACAAGTGGATCGTCTTCCCCTGGTCGGCCGAGCCCCCGGTCTCCGGCCGCCCCGCGCTGGACGACCAGGGATTTGCGCCGCAAGAGCACAGTTGATGTGACAACCACCCCGCGGCCGACGGGCCGGTTAGGGTGAGAGCACGCAACGTTGCATGCGGGAAGGGGTTTCGATTGTGACCGACATCGTGACTGACACAGTGACCTTGAAAGGCAGCGAACTCGCGCTCGACCTACCTCTGGTGGCCGCGACCGACGGCCCGTCCGGCGTCGACATCTCGCGCCTGCTGGGCAGGACCGGGAACGTCACCTACGATCCCGGATTCGCCAACACGGCATCGACGAAGTCCGCGATCACGTTCATCGACGGCGACGCGGGGATCCTGCGGTTCCGGGGGTATCCCATCGAGCAATTGGCGAAGCAGTCCACGTTCCTCGAGACCGCCTACTTGGTGATCTACGGGGAACTGCCCTCTGCCCAGCAGCTGAGCGAATGGGAGGACCGCATCCGGCGCAAGACGATGCTGGACGAGCGGATGCGCGAGTTCTTCCGCATGTTCCCGCGCCGTTCCCACCCGATGCCGGTGCTGGCGTCCGGCCTGATGATGCTGTCGACGTTCAGCTTCGACTCGTTGAACGACACCCCCGAGGGCATCGAGAAGGCCACCGAGCGGCTCCTGGCCAAGGTGCCCACGCTCGCCGCCTACGGCTACAAGAACTCCCGTGGCGAGGCGATGCTCTACCCCGACAACTCGCTGAGCTACATCGAGAACTTCCTGCGGATGAGCTTCGGCTACCCCACCGAGCCCTACGAGTTCAACGACGAGATCACCCGGGCGCTCGACGTCCTGCTCATCCTGCACGCCGACCACGAGCAGAACTGTTCCTCGTCGACCGTGCGCCTCATCGGCTCGTCGGGCGCGAACATCTACGCGTCGATCGCCGGCGGCGTCAACGCACTGTCGGGGCCTCTGCACGGCGGGGCGAACCAGGCGGTGCTGGAGATGCTGGAGGCGATCCGAGCGTCCGGCATCAGCGTCAAGGACTACGTCCAGCAGGTCAAGGACAAGAAGGCCGGCATCAAGCTGATGGGTTTCGGCCACCGCATCTACAAGAACTACGACCCACGCGCGGCGATCATCAAGCAACACGCGGACGCCGTCCTGCGCCTGAAGGAGGGCCGCCGCGACCTGCTCAACCTGGCGACCGAACTGGAGCAGACCGCGCTGGAGGATCCGTACTTCCAGGAGCGCAAGCTCTACCCGAACGTCGACTTCTACTCGGGCCTCATCTACGAGGCGATGGGGTTCCCGAAGGAGATGTTCACCGTGCTGTTCGCGATCGGGCGCCTGCCGGGCTGGATCGCGCAATGGCGCGAGATGCGAGCCGATCCCGGACGCAAGATCGGGCGGCCCCGTCAGGTCTACGTCGGGGAGCCGGAGCGGGCCTACGTGCCGATCGAGGATCGCACCCACTGACCCCACCGAAACGCCCGTTGAGCCCGTCGAAACGACCGTTGAGCCTGTCGAAACGACCCTTCGACAAGCTCAGGGAACCTACACGCCCGTTGAGCCCGTCGAAACGACCGTTGAGCCCGTCGAAACGACCCTTCGACAAGCTCAGGGGGCCTACACGCCCGTTGAGCCTGTCGAAACGACCCTTCGACAAGCTCAGGGGGCCTACACGCTCATTGAGCCATCCGACAAGCTCAGGGACCACCCTTCGACAAGCTCAGGGACCGCCCTTCGACAAGCCCAGAGATTGCCCGCCAAATCTCCCGGCGACACCGCCGACGTCACCCCGAGCCGGGAAGCTCGTGGCCTCGGCTCGATCGACGCGCCTAGCATGGGGCCGAGGAAGCCTCACTGCGGCGAAAGGACTCACCGTGACCCCACCCTCCCGATTCGAACCCACCGGTGACCAGTTCGAGCGTCTGCTCGCCGACTACCGGTACCTGCACGCCCACCCCGAGTTGAGCCTGCACGAGTTCGAGACCGCGGCGTGGTTGGAACGTCGGCTGGAGGCGCTCGGTTTCACGACCCAGCGCATCGCCGAGACAGGCGTCGCGGCCGTGCTCACCAACGGCGACGGCCCGGTCGTGGCGTTCAGGGCTGACACCGACGGCCTGCCCGTGTCGGAGGACACCGGGGTCGAGTGGGCGTCCCGCACGGTCTGGGAGGACGCCGACGGCAACCGGACCCCGGTGATGCACGCCTGCGGCCACGACATCCACATGACCTGCGCGATCGCCGCAGCCGAATGGCTCGCCTCCCACAAGGACGAATGGTCGGGCACTCTGGAGTTGATCCTGCAGCCCGCCGAGGAGATCGTCCAGGGTGCTCGCAACATGCTGAACGCCGGGCTGTGGGACGCGATCCCGCACGCCGAGGCGGTCTACGGGCAGCATGTCTGGCCCATTCCGGCCGGCCAGGTGTGGGTGAACCCCGGCCCGTTCTTCGCAGCGGTCGACACCTACCGCATCGAGGTCTTCGGACGCGGCGGCCACGGCTCGATGCCGGAGACGACGATCGACCCGGTCGTCCTGACCGCGGCCATCACCCTGCGGCTGCAGACCATCGTCAGCCGTGAGGTCGGGCTGCACGAGCGGGCCGTGCTCACCGTGGGCTCCATCCACGCGGGAAGCAAGGAGAACGTGATTCCGTCGTCCGGCGAACTCCTCGTCTCCACCCGCACCTACTCGCCCGACGTGCAGCGGCGCATGGCCGAGGCCATCGCCCGCATCGCACGCGCCGAGGCTGCGGCCAGTGGCGCACCGGAGCCGAACATCGTCCCGATGTACAACGCCTCGTGCGTGGTCAACGACGCGGACGAGACCGCCACCCTGCTCGGGCTCCTCGGGGACGAGCTCGGCGAGGATGCGGTGCTCGTCCCCGAGAACCCGATGACGGCCTCGGAGGACTTCGGCTACCTGGGGGCCGCGATCGGCGCACCCTCGGTGTTCTGGGTGTTCGGCGGCTACCGCGGCATGCATCCGGGCGACGCGGTGCCCACCAACCACTCCCCCCACTTCCTGCCCGACCCCGACAGCTCGATCCGCACGGGAACGTCCGCGGCCCTCACCGCGCTGATGTCGCGCCTGGGACGCTGAGGCTCACCGGTTCGCACGGGCGGCCGACACCAGTTCGAGATCGGCCGACAGCAGGGCGCGCGCCCGGCTCTCCTGCTCACGACTGGTCCACGGCACCCTGTCGAACCCGGCGACGGTCTCGTCCACGACAGCGTCCAGCGCGTTGTCACTGATCAACCCGAGCCGCCGGACGACGACCGCGGCCTGTGCGTACGTGTCGAAGAACTCGACGCCGTCGGCCGCATGCCGGAGGCGTTGCTCCGGCGGGGTGCCCACCACGTCGTGGATGAGCGCGGCGTCGACCGCACCACCCAGCTGCGTCCGCAGCCGTGTGGCCACCCGCACGTCCCCCTGCCCGGAGTCGCCGATGAAGACGATCCGGTACTCGGGGAACAGCTGGTGGTAGTGGGCGATGTTGCGCAACTTGCGATCGGCCATGCCGCCATGGCTCAGCAGGCTGACGAACGAACCGGTCAGGATCGCGCCGTGACCGATGCCCGCCGCGCGCAGCCGTGAACGGGTCAAGTCCTCGATGATCCCCATGACGTCGGTCGGCCGGGCGGTGACGAACGTGAGATCACCGATGGTCCGCCCTGTGCCGGTGGGCCCCTCGTCCAACGCCTTCCACAGGGCCAGGACGCCGGGGTAGAGCGTCCCCTTGGGAAACCGGGTGTCTTTGAGGGTGCAGATCGCGGTGTCGTCGATGTCCGAGAGCACTTTGGCCTCGGTGCCGGCGGCGCCGGCTCGCTCCGCGTCCACCCGGACGGCCTTCGCCTCCACCGCGATGTGGGCGAGGATCTCCTGCCTGAGGACGGCGGAACCGACGTCGCGGAAGACCAACTTCTCCAGGTCGTCGTGGTCGGCCCCGGCGTCGACAAGGTTCTTCAGTGCGGTGAGGTCGCCCCCGTGCAGTTCGGTGATCAGGTCGCGGACCAGCCGCTCCTCGCGAGGCCCGAGGCGCCGCTCCTGGATGGCCCGGATGAGCCCGGCCCGCGCGGGAATGCCGAGCTCACCACGGCGCCCGGACCCCAGCAACTCGAACAGGGCGGCGCGGTTGTCGGGCCCGCCGAAGGGGCGGTCGTTCAGGCTGGACACGAGCGAACGGGCCAGGTCCTGATCGGCGAGCACCTCGTTGAGGTCACCGGGAGATGCGCCCTCCAGCAGGCGCAGGATCATGGCCTCGTCCCCGGCATCGGTGGATGACGAGACCAGCCGGCGAACCAACTGCGCCGTCGTCCCGCTCACGCCGGGCCACTTCGTGGAACACAGACGGCCAAGCCACGATGCTCTACCCGGACTCGCAGCTCCGTGACACCCTGGACGACGTCGCCGTCGAGTTGCACCGGCAGCGGCCAGCTGGGGTGGACGGCGATGCGGCGCCCCTGGGCGTACCTCAACGCCCGCGCCTCACGGTCGTAGTGGACGAGCCCCTTGTCGGCCACGGCCAGCCACTCCCCCATGTGCCGGATCGGTACCTCCAGCACATCGAGGACGCCGTCGTCGGGCCGGGCATGCGGCCAGATCCGGATGCGACCGGGGCCGGCGGGGGTGTTCCCGACGAGCACGGTCCAGGTCAGCACGTCGCGTGGCTCCTCGTCGTCGATCTGGACGCGCATCGGCAGGGCGCGGCGCCTGGCCTCGGCGAGCCCGGAGACGCCGTAGGCCCACCAGCCGAGTCTTCGTTTGTCACTGAGCCCCGTGCAGGCGACGGTTCGCGCGTCGCGGCCGATTCCCGCCATCGTGACGAATGGTTCCTCACCCCACGGGCCATGCGTCGATTCTCCGGACGCCCACCCCACGTCGATGCGGACGACCGATCCGCCGATCACCGCCGCTGCCTGATCGTGGGCACCTCGTCGTGGCAGTCCGAGGTTGTGGGCCAGAAGGTTGCCGGTGCCGCAGGCGATGACCCCCAGGGCGACCTGCGTGCCTGCCAGCGCGCGCACGACCTGGCGGATCGTCCCGTCACCCCCGACGACGACCACGAGGTCGGCGCCCGCGGCGACCGCTCGTCTCGCCTGTCCGTAGCCGGGGTCGGACACCGAGGTCGTCAGGTTGGACAGGACCGGCAATCCGAGCCTGCAACATTCACGGACGACGGCTGTCACGCAGCGACCGGAGTCCCTGGCGATCGGGTTGCCGATGATCGCCACGTTCCTCGGCGGCTTCGGGCGCGGAGCGGACGCCTCTCGCGTCCCGCTGTGTCCCGTCGTGCTCACATCCCCATTCTGCCCACCGCGGGGCTCCGACGCCGGTCTTGACGGCCGTGGCGCGCCTGTTCGCGCCCGGTCGGCCAGGAGTCCGGCGTATCGATCGTCCCTTTCCCGCCCCACACATAAAAGTGATAGCATTTTGATATCTCATCTCCGTGAGGAAGGAACCCCGATGGACCCCTCGACCGACATCGCAGCCGGCACCGGCACCGAGTCCCCCGCCACCGAACCCGCAGGCCACCCCGTCGGCTTCAGCGGCACCCGCGTCAACGTCCGCGAGCACAGCGCCTGGCATACCAGCGGCGCTCTCGGCCTCCTGGCCAGCCTGGTCCTCCTGATCGTCGGGATCCTCCTGATCGTCAGAGCCATCACCACCTCCGAGACCGGCAGCATCGGCGCGCTCATCGTCGGCGGCGTGCTCGTCGTGATCATCGGGTTCGTGCTGATGTCGGGCCTGGTCATCGTCCAGCCCGGCGAGACCAGCGTCGTCCAGTTCTTCGGCAACTACATCGGCACCGTGCGACGCGCCGGGCTGCTGCAGACCGTACCGCTGAGCAGCAGGCGCAAGGTCTCCGTGCGCGTCAACAACTTCGAGACCAACGAGTTGAAGGTCAACGACGCGGAGGGCAACCCCGTCAACATCGCCGCGATCATCGTCTGGCAGGTGGCCGACACCGCCAAGAGCGTGTTCGCGGTGGAGGACTACCAAGCGTTCGTCGCCGTCCAGTCCGAGGCCGCCCTGCGCCACGTCGCCACCAGTCATCCGTACGACAACGCCGCCCCCGGCGAGGAGACCCTGCGCGGATCCACCGAGCTCGTCGCCGACGAGCTGGCGCACGAGGTGGCCGACCGTATCGCGATCGCCGGGCTCGAGGTGGTCGAGGCACGCATCTCGTCCCTGGCCTATGCCCCCGAGATCGCCCAGGCCATGCTGCAGCGTCAGCAGGCCTCGGCGGTCATCGCCGCACGCGAGAAGATCGTCGAGGGCGCGGTGTCGATGGTGCAGAACGCGCTGGAACGGCTGGAGGCCGACGACGTCGTCACCCTGGACGACGAGCGCAAAGCGTCCATGGTCAGCAACCTGCTGGTCGTCCTGTGCTCCGATTCCCGTGCGACCCCCGTCGTCAACACGGGCAGCCTCTACAACTGATCGCCGTGGCCACGCGCAAGCAGATACTCCTCCGGCTCGACCCGGCCGTGCACGATGCCCTCCAGCGATGGGCGGCGGACGACCTGCGATCGGTCAACGCCCAGATCGAGGTGCTGCTGCGGAAGGAGCTCAAGGCAGCGGGCCGGTTCCCCAGCCAGGCCGGCCCGCTGGCGCGCCCCGGGCGTCCCCGCAAGGAGGGCGCCACACAGGAAGCCGACGAGACCCTCTGACCGTAAGGTCTCGGAGCTTGTGGAGGGAGAGGTCGTCGTTTCGACAGGCTCAACGAGCATCCGAACAAACGGTCCTTGAGCCTGTCGAAAGGACCGTTTGCCCTCCTCGTTTCGACAAGCTCAACGAGCGTAACAGTGCCCGCCGAAAGGAACCTCGCTTCGACAAGCTCAACGACCATCCGAGCAAACGCTCCCTGAGCCTGTCGAAGGGAACCTCGTTTCGACAGGCTCAACGAGCGTAACGGTGCCTGTCGAAAGGACCCAACGACCGCTCGACGAGCACAGAGGCCGCAGACGCAAAGCAGTCGGCAACCGCGATGGCTGCCGACTGCTCGTCCGCAGGGCGCTGCCCGAGCCGGGGTGACGGTGACCGACCCGGGCAACTCCATTGGTCAGGCCAAGCCGTGCTTGACCTTGCTCTCCTGTTCCTGGGCCTTGAACAGGTTGAACCTCGGTAGGAACTTGTCCCAGTCGATCGCATGTGAATCCAGCTCGGGACCGTCCACGCACGCATGCTTGCGCACGAGCCTGTCTCCCTCGACGACCGGCACCATGCAGGCCCCGCACATGCCGGTCGCGTCCACCATGATCGAGTTCAGCGAAGCCACGGTCTTCGTGCCGTAGCCCTTCGTCAGATCGGACACCGAGCGCATCATCAACGGCGGCCCGATCGTGGTCACCTCGGCGACCGGACGGCCCTCGCCCCGCTGGTTGGCGTCCAGCAGATCCTTGAGCGGCACCGTGACGAAACCCTTGATGCCGAACGAGCCGTCGTTGCTGGTGTAGATCATCTCCAGCTGATCGCCGAACTCGGCCTGCAGGGCGTCGACCCGCTCACCCTCACCCACCCAGAACAGCAGATCGGCGCTGCGGAACCCGGCTATCAGGGTCACGTGGTTGCCCAGCCGCAGGTTCTCACGCGCGATCGGGTAGACCGGTGGAAGCCCGACGCCGCCGGCGGTGAACACGATCGTCTCGTCGTCGCGCAGCCGGTGCAGCTCACTCGGCTGCCCCAGCGGCCCCGCGATGCCCTCCAGCCGATCGCCGACGGCCATCGCGTTGATCTTCTTCGACGTGGTCCCCATGCCCTGGACGACCAGCACGATCGTGCCGGCCTCGGCATCCCAGTCGGCCAGGGTGAGCGGGATCAGCTCGCCGGTCGGCTCGGCGAGGACGCGGACGAACTGTCCCGCCCTGGCGGCCTTGGCGATCACCGGCGCGTTGACGGTGAGTTCGACGATGCCGGGCCCGAGTTCGCGGCGCGCCACGATCGTGTTCGGCGCACCCGCCATGTCGGTGTACCGCTTGGCGCCGAGCACCATCTCGCGGATCTTGGCCGCAGGCAGCAGGGATGCGTCCCTGATCTCGCGAGCCGCCGCCTGGCCGTCACCGGCGGCCTTGACCGCCGTCGATCCACCGCGCGCCGCGTCGCCACCCGAGTAGACGCCGTCGATCGAGGTCGCCTGGCTGCCCTCGGTGAGCTCCAGCGCACCCGCGGTCGTCACGGTCAGCGCCGGCTCGGAGTCCCGGATGATCGGGTTGGCCGAGTTGCCCAGCGCCATGATCACCAGGTCGACGTCCACGGTCTCGCTGCGCCCGGTCGATGACGGCCGACGACGGCCGGACGCGTCGGGTGCACCCAACTCCATGACGTCCAACACCGCGGCCCGGACGAAGCCGGTCTTGTCGTCCCCGATGAACTCGCTCGGCGAGCGCAGGGTGGCCAGTTCGATGCCCTCCTCGAGCGCGTGGGCCAACTCCTCGACTCGGGCAGGCATCTCCTGACGGGTGCGCCGGTAGACGATCGTCACCTTGCCGCCCAAGCGGCGGGCGGTGCGAGCCGCGTCCATCGCGGTGTTGCCACCGCCGACGATGATGACGCGCCTGCCCCGGCAGATCGGCAACGGCGTCTCGTAGTCGCCGCGATGCCCCTGCATGAGGTTGACGCGGGTGAGGAACTCGTTGGCGCTCATCACATTGAGCAGATGCTCGCCCGGCACGTTCATGAACCGGGGCAGACCCGCACCCGATCCGACGAAGATGTGCGAGAACCCGGCCGCCTTCAGCTCGGCGAGCGTGGCCGTCTTGCCGACGACGAAGTTGGTGACGAACCGGCCACCCAGCGCGCGGATCTTCTCCACGACGTCGTCGATCAGAGAGTTCGGCAGACGGAACTCCGGAATGCCGTAGCGCAGCACGCCCCCGAGGCGGTGGAACGCCTCGAACACCGTCACCGGATGTCCCTCGGCCGCGAGCAGGAAGGCGTTGATCAGGCCGGACGGGCCCGATCCCACGACCGCGACCGGCGGCTTGGTCGCCACCTGCCAGGGGTCGGGGACGCCCGCGTAGCGCGTGGTGTTCCCCTCGGGATCGACGACCCGCTCGCGCTGCGGCAGGAACCACTCGAGTTGGCCGATCTCGATCGGCCTGCCCGAATGCGCGCACACCGACTGGCACTGCAGTTCCTGGGGGCAGACGCGGCCGGTGACGTTGGGCAGCGGGTTGATCGACTCGATCAGATCGAGCGCCTCCCGGAAGTGGCCGGTGCCCAACAGGCGCATCATGTCGGGAATGTGCACCTGAACCGGGCAGCCACCGCGCGGCTCCTTGCGTCCGCTCAGCAACTCGCCGAGCTGACAAGGACGATCAGCGCACTGCTTGTCGCGCAGCGCCTCCAGCCACACCAGGAGATCGACCTCCCGCTGGCTGTAACCGACCGACATGTAGCCGAGGTACCCCTGGTTGACCAGCTCGAAGTCCTCGCTGCGCTCCTCGGGGGTGCGGATGAAGGGCGGGATCGAGGAACCGGCCGGCCAGTTCACCGACAGCCCGCGCAACACCGGGTAACGGTCGGACAGGTGGACGTCCAGCGCCTTGATGAACTTGCGCTTGGCGCCCAACGGCAGGTTCCACACGAACCGCATGAGCACCATGGACGCGTCGTTGCCGGCCAGCAGCTTGTCCCACAGCGCCTGGATGAACTCCTCCGACAGCTCGGGCTGCCGGAACTCGGCGGCGACAGCCCCCATGCCGTCGGAGATGAACATCTCACGGAAGGCTCGGGGGTTGGTCTGCAGCCGGCGCCCGAGCAGATCCATCTGACGCCGGTAGGTCTCCACCGCCTCCGAGCGTGCCAACTCCTCGACCGCGTTCGCGGTCTCGGTCAGCGCCTGCGACGCCGAAAGGTAGCGCGTCAGGTCGTCCTGGGTTCCAGTGCTCATCGTCGTTTCCTCAGTGGATGATCTCGGCGTCACAGTTGGCCACGACTTTGGCGATCCGCCGACGCAACTCGTCGGTGGGTTGCACTCGATCGAGCGCCCCGGGGATCAGACGGGCGGCATTGCGGGCCTGACCGTCGACGATCACCTTCGTCCGCTCGAACAGCTCCGGCAGCTCCTGCCAGCAGTTCTTGCAGTCGGTGCACTTGACGATGTCGTCGGCGTCGAGCCGGACGATGGGCTGCCCCTGCTCGGTCTGTTCGGGTGCGGCCGACGGGGCCGGCGCGCCGAATCCTCCGAACCCTCCACCGAACGAGGTGACCGGCTGGGCGGCGGTCGAGGCCGCCAGTTCGCTCATCGCCCGCGCGATCTCGTCCATCGACGTCTCACGCGCCACCATCGCCTGGTCGTAGCGGGTCTGAAGATCGGCGAGATCCTCCTCGTGCAGAGCACGGAGCTGGTCGATATCGATGCCCGCGAGATACTGCAGCAGCTGCCAGTTGCGGCGGCGGTGCTCCACCATCGCGACGATCGTCCGGCTCACCTTGATCTTCACGAGCCGGTCGGCGTTGTCGGTCGACCAGATGAACGGCACGTGCGTGGCGCGCTCGGCCTCCGGCAGGTCGATGTACTCGTCCACCGGGACGGCGACCGCGTCCTGGTCGATCGGCAGCTTGCCGAACTGCTTCTTGAAGCGCGCCTCACCCATCGCGAAGTGGGCCGGGGTCAGCGGGAACTCCTTCAGCTGGAGCCTGCCCTGCTCGTCCACGTACTCGATCGTCTGAGTCGTCCAGACCTTGTCCGGGTCGGGGTTGCCCTCGAGGTCGAACCAGTCGTGCAGGCTGTCGCCACGACGCGGATCATGGACGAACACGGGGGCGATCCGCGACTCGACGGCGAGCCGACCACGGCGGTTGGCCATGTTGTCGCCGATGCCGTTCTCGCCCTGGCAAGGCGTGTAGACGTCCATCACGGCCGGCCCGTCGGGGTAGTCGAGCATGTCCATCGTCGCGCGCAGGAAGTGCCCCTGCATCGCCGTGGCCGTCGCCACCACATAGGTGTTCGGATGGAACGCCGCCAGGATGCCCAGCTCTTTGCGGTCCTCGACCTTACCGGTGTGCGCCGATCCGACACGAGCGAGGTCGGCGTCCTGGCCGGTGTAGCTCGCGGTGGACGCCTGGCCCCCGGTGTTCGAGTAGGCGCCGGTGTTGAGCACCATCATCTTGAGCGGGGTGTTGGACGCCAGGATGCGCGACATCGCTCCGAAGCCGATGTCGTAGTTGGCCCCGTCACCGCCGATCGTCAGCACGGCCGGCAGGTAGCCCAGCTCCTCGTCGGTGAAGTCGGACCAGGCCAGGGTGGCGAGTTCGCGATCGTGCAGCCCGGGCTCGTAGGCGTCGTCCAGTTCGAGACGGGCGACGCGCACGGCCTTCACCAGGTCGGCCGCCTTGGCCGCGAGCCCCTCGTAGATGCCCTTCGCGAGCGCTTGCGCGTCCTGGAACAGGCTGTTCACCCAGGGATCGGTGAAGGCGTTGTACGGCATCGTGGACGCGTACACGCTGGAGCAGCCCGTGGAGTTCGCCACGACCGTGGTGGCCGGGGCCTTGCCGGTGGGGCCGCCCTCCAACAGGTAGAGGCCCTTCTCCAGCTCACCGAGCGCGGTCTCGATGCGTGCGCGGCGTGCGGACGACCCCTCGTCCACGACGGCGAGCTTGGCGGTCAGGTCGTCGACCAGTTCGGAGAGCAGCGTCCGCTGCTCCGCCTGGCGCTTGGCGCCCAGGGCGTGGCTCGTGGCCACCACCATGCGGGTGCTCGTCACCTCACCACAGCCCCGGCACCCGCCGTGGCCACCGGTGACCGAGTAGTAGTTCGCCCGGTCGAGGAAGAGCCGCTTCGTGTCGCCGCCGGGCTCCACCGCCCCGGCCGTGAACCGCGACGGGGTGTTCGGCGTCTTCGACAAGAACTCGAACCCGCTCTCCAGCTTCTCCTCGATCACCTCGGTCTGGTCGAAGGCGGTGAGGGCGTGCGGGCCGCAGACGTCGACGCACTCGAGACAGCCTGTGCACTTCCAGGGGTCGATGGTCACCGAGTACAGGCCACCGTTGCCCGGGGTCTCGCGCTCGATCGCGTCGAAGAACGGGCGGGTCCGGGCCACCGGGAACGTGCGCAGCACCTCGACCACCGCGCCGAAGTTGCGGCGCAGGTACGAGCCGGAGGTCGCCGGGACGAGTTCGTCCACCGCCATCGCCACGAGGTCGGCCAGCGGCCCCGCGTCCTTGTCGGCACGGTAGCGTTCGCGCACCCGCGCGGCGATGCCGTAGATGTGGTCGCGCATGGCCGCGCGCTGCGGATCGTTCACCTCGATCATCTCGACCGCGGTGGCCACCAGCGTGTGGATCTCGTGAACCGCGTTCGGGATCGCGGCGTCGGGGCAGGCCAGCGTGCACTCCATGCAGCCTGTGCACAGGGACGCGTCGAACTGCGGCACGGTGCGCCGGAACATGCCCTTGTCCTTGCCTGCTGCCGTGCCCGACGGCACGAACAGCCCGGATCCCGGGAACACCGGGGCCCGGTCGACCGTGCCCTCGCGGAACGGCCGACCCATGATGCGGTCGTAGTACTCCGCGTCGAACAAGTTGGACGCACCACAGGCACTCGGGCACATTGCCGACGACAGCGCCAGCCCCCGGGAAGCCACGTGCGCGGGCTCGTCCTCGACGGCCAGGTAGGCGTCTTCTTCGTAGGGGACGGGGACGAGCGCCGTGAGCCCGTCCTCGATCACCGCCATGTTCGACGAGACGATGGCGGCACCCTTGGTGCCGAACTTCTTGCTGATCTGCTGGTACACCTTCTCGCGGAGGGCGTCCACCGAGGTGCCGCGGGCCACACGATCCACACCGCCGACGACGGCGCCGATGAACGCGATGCCCATCATGCGCGTCTGCAGCTCCGGGGTCGGGGCGTGCTCGGCCGCGACGGAGAACGCGTCGATGATCGAGAACCGGATGCCCTTCTCGCGGATCGTGCGCCGTGCCTTGGCGGGCAGGGCGCGCCAGGTCTGCTCGGGGGTCAGGCTCGACTGCAGGATCAGCGTGCCACCGGGGACCAGGCCCTTCAGCGGATCGGTGTGCTGGAACACCTTGTGGTCGGGCGACAGGACGACCTCGACGTCCTCCAGCTCGGCGTTGGTGACCAGCACCGGCTCGGGGCTCAGCGTGATGTAGTAGTTGGTCGGCGCGCCCGACTTCTCGGAGCCGTACTTGGGCGCCGACTTCGAGTACAGGCCCAGGGCACCGGCCAGGATGTCGGTCATCAGCTTGCCGGTGGCGATCGTGCCGTACCCGCCCACGGAGTGGAAGCGGATGCGCAGCGCCCCGTCGGGCAGCAGGTCGGGATTGGCACCCGTGGGCAGCGACATCAGCGTCGTCTCGGGGTACGCGGCAGCCAACCGGGACTCCAGCTCGCTGAACGACCCCTCGGCCTCGTCACTGAAGAAGGTCGAACCCAGGTAGACCAGCGGGGACGCGTTGTCGCCGGCCATGTTGCGCGCGGCGGCGATCAGGTCGCGCGGCTGCAGGTCGTGGCCGCCCAGGCCGAAGATGGCGCTGGTCAGCGCGGGAAGTTCCTCCACGGGTTCCACGTCGATGAACCGGCCCGGGTGCGAGGCGTTCGCCGCCCCCTTGAACATGGCCTGGGTGACGAACTGGGTCAGGGCCATCTGGTCGGAGCGCTCCATCACGGTGACGGCCTTCTTGCCGCGCAGCGCCGCGACGACCTCGGCCTCGGGGAACGGCTGGAGGAGCTTGATCGCCACCAGTCCCGCCTTGATGCCCTGGCTGCGCAGGTACGGGAGCACCGCGCGGATGTCGTCGCAGACCGAGCCGAGCCCGACGAACACGTAGTCGGCGTCCTCGACGTCGTAGGTCTGCACCGGCGAATACGTGCGGCCGGTGAGCTTCGAGTACTCGTCCATCGCCTGGCGGGCGAGCCGGGGAACCTCGGCGACGAAGTGGGTGCGATGGTCGACGATGCCGGCCTGGAAGTCGGGCTGGTTCTGCACCGGACCCGTGAGACCGGGGTTGCTCGGGTCGACAAGGGCGGGCACAAGCTGGCGGGTGCCCTTCTGCCAGGCACCGAGCCACTGGCGACGCCACTGGGCGGCCAGGTCGTCCGGGACGAAGCGGAGGGTCTCGTCGACCAACTGCCCCTGATTGTCGGCCTCGACGGCTTCCGCGTGCCGGGCCAGCCAGTCACGCACCTCGACCAGTTCACGCACGCCGAACTCGGCGGCCCTGCGGTCGATCCAGCGGCCCAGCTGCCAGACCCGGCCCTTGGCGCCGTAGACGATCTCCTGCGCGACGCTGGGACACTCGATGCGTCCGGCCGGATCGCCGAGGTACTCCTTCAGCAGCGCGGGCTCGGGCAGCCTGGCCTCCGACAGCATGTGGCTCGTCGCGAACCCGTCCATCGCGTTGGCCACCGGGATCAGCGTGAGCGCCGAGGTGCGGTAGCTGATGGCCGCCAGGTCTGCGGCCTCCTGCGGGTTGGAGCCGAAGAACACGGTGTAACCGGACGGCAGCAGCGCGTAGACGTCGTCATGGCCGGCCATCACGTTGAGCGAGTGCTTGCTGACCACGCGGGCCGCCACCTGCAGGACGAAGCCGCCGACCTTCTTGCCGACGGTGACGAAATGCGACTCCATCGCGTAGAGGATGCCCTGGCTCGACGACGCGTTCGACACGAACTGGCCACCGGTCAGCGCTGCGCCGAGCGCGCCCGACTGGGCCGAGTGCTCGCCCTCGGGCTCGAAGAAGAACGGGTGCTTGCCCCAGACGTTGAGCTGGCCCTCGGCCCGGGCGGCCTCGTAGATCTCGCTGATCTCGGTGGACGGGGTAATCGGGTAACCGATGACGCCGCCGCAGACGTGCTTCATGACGTGCGCAACGGCACCGTTGCCGTTGATGACGGTCGGGGTGCCGGGGAATTGCGGCTGTGCGCCCGGCCCCTCGTTCTGCTCACGTGACGCGGGCGCGTCGTGCAGCAACCCGGATACGTCGAGCCCGGAGGCGTCCAACTGAGTAGCGCCATCCAAACGTGTTGTGGTCACGGAATCCTCCGTCGCGTTGTCTTCCATAGATATCGCAACTGTCGTGTCGATCAGCCCGCGATCCGAACCGCTCCTGTCCGATCACGCAGGTCGTGGCGACAGCCTATACACGAGCATTGGCCACCAATCGCGGGGGGCCGGAATTCAGGATCGCCCGCTGTCAGAGCCGAGGCGGAACCTGGATCCCCCCGGGCCTGCGGCGGAGGAAGTCGAAATCGGCCCCCTGGTCGGCCTGTGTCACGTGCTGCTCGTACAGGCGGCGATAGCCGCGACTGGCGAGATCGGGGTCGAACGAGTACTCCGAGCGGCGCCGAGCGAGCTCCCCGGCGTCCACGAGCAGTTCGAGCCGGCGCTCGGCGGCACTCAACCGGATGGTGTCGCCGTCGTGCACCAGCCCGATCGTCCCGCCGCGGGCGGCCTCCGGGGCACAGTGGAGGACGATCGTCCCGAAGGCCGTGCCCGACATGCGGCCGTCGGAGATGCGCACCATGTCGTGCACCCCCTGCGCGGCGAGCTTGCGCGGGATCGGGATGTAGCCGGCCTCGGGCATGCCGGGCGCCCCCACAGGGCCGATGTTGCGCAGCACCAGCACGTCGTCGGGTCGCACGTCGAGATCCGGGTCGTCGATCCGGGACGCGAGGTCGGCGCTGTCGGCGAAGACGACGGCCCGTCCCGTGTGTTCCAGCAGTTCGGGGCTCGCCGCGGACTGTTTCAGCACCGCACCGTCGGGAGCCAGGTTCCCCCGCAGGACGACCAGGCTGCCGCCCGTGTGCACCGGACGCTCACGCGAGCGTATGACGTCGTCCCCCGGGACGGGCGCGATGGCATCGAGTTCGGCGCCCAGCGTCTGCCCCGTGACGACCGCTGCCGACAGATCGAGCAGGTCGGCGATGCGGCGCATCACCTCGGGCACTCCCCCGGCCCGGTGCAGGTCGGACATGTAGTGGACGCCGGCCGGGCGCAGGTCGACCAGCACCGGGGTGTCGCGCAGGATGGCGTCCAGCGCATCGAGGTCGAAGCCGAACCCCAGCCTTCCCGCGAGGGCCGCGAGATGCACGGCCGCGTTCGTCGAACCGCCGATCGCGCCCAGCAGCCGTACCGCATTGTGGAAGGCGGCGGGCGTCAGGATCGAGTCGAGCGTCGTCCCCGACGACGCCAGCGCCACCGCCGTCCGCCCCGTCGCCTCGGCGATGCGCCTGCGCGCGGCGGTCGTGGCCGGGGCGGACGCGCTCCCCGGAAGCGCCACTCCGAGGGCCTCGGTGAGGCAGGCCATGGTGGAGGCGGTGCCCATCACCGAGCACGTGCCCACCGAGCCGACGAGTTCGTTGTTGGCCTCCCAGACCCCTGCCTCGTCCAGCTCACCGGCGCGGTACTGCGCCCACAGCGATCGGCAGTCCGTGCACGCGCCGACCGTGCGTCCCCGGAACGACCCGGTGAGCATGGAGCCGGTGACGAGCTGAATCGCCGGGACTCCAGTCGAGACCGCGCCCATCAACTGGGCCGGCACGGTCTTGTCGCAGCCCCCGATCAGGACGACGGCGTCCATCGGCTGCGCGCGGATCATCTCCTCGGTGTCCATCGACATGAGGTTGCGCAGATACATCGTGGTCGGCGCGGTGAACGACTCGTGCAACGAGATGGTCGGGAAGTCGAGCGCGAGCCCGCCCGCCAGCTCGACGCCCCGCCGCACCGCGTCGATCAGCTGCGGCACGTTCCCGTGACACGGGTTGTATGCAGAATACGTGTTGACAACGCCGATCAATGGTCGCTCAAGAGCTTCGTCCGAATAGCCGGCGCCTTTGATGAAAGCCCTGCGCAGGTATTCGGAGAACCCGGCGTCCCCATAGTTCGGCAGCCCTGAGGTCAGTCCCGGCATTGGTCGTCCTCCTTTGGCGCGCCCTACGACGAATTCAACCACCAGCCCGACCATCGGCGGCCCTCCGGGGTCGCGGGCGGTTGTGTCACGTCGGGGCCCCGTGACACAGTTCCTTGAAAATGCCGCCGCTGGTGCACCGGAACGGCGCGCTGAGCGTGGCGATTGCCCAGGCGGGCCGAATTGAAGGAACTGTGTCACGCCGGGACGAGGCGCCTCAGTCTCCGATCACCCTGCGGCCCGCCACCCACACCCCGGCGATGTGCTCGGCGCCCGAGACCAGCAGGATGGCATCCAGGACATCACGCGAATCCCGGACGTCGAACAGCGGCAGGCCCCCGGCAGCGGTGGTGTCGACGAGTTGCGCGTCCCATGCGTATCCCTGGGCCAGACGCCCGATCGGCAGCGACAGCGCCTCGCCTCCTCCCGCGGTGGCGAGCCAGAACGCTTCTTCCAGCACGATGTGGCCGTCGTGGGTGCCCCGCTCGGGTGCCGGTCTGCCCGGATCGGCGCCGTGATCCAACGTCCGCGACTGCACCAGGGCCTCCCGCAGGGCCGTGCGAACCGACGGTGCGAAACCACCCGATATGTCGGTGCCCAGGCCGATCTCGAGCCCCTCGTCCAGGCGGCGGCGCAGCGGCAGCACCGCGTCGGCGAAGAACGCGTTCGACACCGGGCAGTGCGCGATCGCCGTGCCCGACCGCGCGAACAACTCGGCGTCCCGATCGGAAAGGTGGACGCAGTGTGCCATCACCGACCTGCCGGTGAGCAGCCCGAACCCGTCGAGGGACTCGGCGTCCGAACGTCCGTAGCGGTCGAAGGCGCACTGGTGCTCCCAATCGCTCTCGGAGCAGTGCGATTGGACGTGAACGCCGTAGCGGGCGGCGATCTCTCCCAGCCCTGCCAGCGCGCGGTCGGTGCAACTCGGTATGAATCTCGGCGTCACGACGGGAAGCACGAGCCCGCCGGAACCCAGCCCGTGCACACGCTCGATGAACTCGACGACCCCGTCGAGCGCCGAGGCCGTGTCCGCGTCCCAGTAGAAGTCGGGGTTGGACGACCGGTCGTCCATCGTGACCTTGCCCACCAGCGCCCGCTGTCCGCGGTCGGCGCATATCTCGGCGAGTACGACGCTGGCCTGCGTGTGAACCGTCGCGAAGTACATCGCGGTCGTCGTCCCTTGCCGCAGGAGGTTCTCGACGAGTTGTGTGTACACCTGGCGGGCGAAGACGGGGTCTGCATAACGCGCCTCCAGCGGGAACGTGTAGTTCATCAGCCAGTCACCGAGCGGACGATCCAGCGCCCGCCCCAGTTGCGGCCACTGCGGCGCGTGAACGTGGAGGTCGACGAACCCCGGCAGGAAATACTGCCCCGGCGCCGCCTCGGTCAGCGTCCCGGCCGCCCGGTGGTGCGCCAGCAGTTCCACGGCCTCCGGGTCGTCGGCCGCCAGCACGCGGGCGACCGTGCCCGCGGGGTCGACGCAGAACAGGTGGTCGTCCAGCACCGCGACCTCGGTCGGCGACACCGGGGTGAACGCGGGGCCACGGAAGATGCGCGCGAACCCCGCGCGGGGTGCTTCGTCCATGTGCTCAGTTTGCCGGACGAGCCCAATCCAGGGTCGGCACTTCGGCGGCGAACTCTCTCAGAACGGTGGTCGCCGCGTCCAGGGCGTTGACCTGGCCGTTGCCGACCTTCTCCTCCAGCTCGTCGGCGAGCCTGCGCATCGCATGGGTGCCGTGCAGCGAGTCGAGCACGGATGCCTCGACCTGCGACCACATCCATTCCACCTGCTGCTTGGCGCGATAGCTGTCGAGCCCGACCGACTTCTCCAGGAATTCGCGATGATCGAGCACGGCCTTCCAGACGTCGGCCAACCCCACCTTGTGCAGCGCGGAACACGTCAGTACGGGGACGCGGCGCTCGGCCGACTGCGACGAGATCAGCCTCATCGCGATCGACAGCTCCCGTGCCGTGACCCTGGCCTCGCCCGCGTTGTCACCGTCGGCCTTGTTGACCGCGATGACGTCGGCGAGTTCGAGAATGCCCTTCTTGATGCCCTGCAACTGGTCACCCGATCGCGCCAGCATCAACACGAGATACGTGTCGACCATGCCGGCGACTGCGACCTCCGACTGGCCGACGCCGACCGTCTCGACGATGACGACGTCGTAGCCCGCGGCCTCCACCAGCAGCATCGCCTCCCGGGTCGCCCGGGCGACGCCGCCCAGATGCAGGCCGGTGGGCGAGGGGCGGATGAACGCGTCGTCCGACTGGGCGAGCTCCCCCATACGGGTGCGATCCCCCAGCACCGAACCGCCGGACACGGAACTGGACGGGTCGACAGCGAGCACCGCGATCCGGTGCCCCTCCTCGATCAGCTGGCAGCCCAGGGCATCGATGAACGTCGACTTCCCCGCGCCCGGAACCCCCGACAGGCCGACCCTGATCGAGTTCCCGGACAACGGCGCAAGCTCTCGCAGGAGTTCCCGGGCCAGCGCGTGATGCGCCGGCAACCGGGACTCCACGAGGGTGATGGACCGGGCCAGTGCGGCCCGGTCCCCACCCTTGACGCCCTCGACGAGGGCGGGAACATCGACAGGCCTAGGCATTGCCCTCGCGTGCGGCCTTGATCAGCCCCTGCAGCAGTTCCTTGGCCGCAGCCTGGATGTTGGTGCCCGGCGGGTAGATCGCAGCTGCCCCGTCACGGCGCAACTCATCGAAGTCCTGCTCGGGGATCACGCCACCCACGACGATCTCGATGTCCTGACGTCCCTGCTTGTCGAGCTCTTCACGCAAGGCAGGGACCAGCGTGAGATGACCGGCCGCCAGCGACGAGACGCCGACAACGTGGACGTCACCCTCGATGGCCTGCCTGGCGGCTTCCTCGGGGGTCTGGAACAGCGGGCCGACATCGACATCGAACCCGAGATCGGCGAAGGCGGTCGCGATCACCTTCTGACCACGGTCGTGACCGTCCTGACCCATCTTGGCGATCAGGATGCGCGGACGGCGTCCCTCGATCTCGGCGAACTCGTCGACCAGGGCCCGGGTTTCGTCCATGAGCTCCGACTTTCCGGCCTCCTTGGAGTACACGCCGCTGATCGTGCGGATCTGCGCCGTGTAGCGTCCGAAGACCTTCTCCAGGGCATCGGACATCTCGCCCACGGTTGCCCCCGCGCGGCCCGCGTCGATGCACAGCTTCAGCAGATTGCGCTCGGGATCCGACGAATCCGGGTTGCCCGCAGCCCACGTGATCTTCTCGAGGGCCTTGGCGCAGGCCTCGGCGTCCCGCTCGGCGCGCAGCTTGTTCAGCTTGGCGATCTGCTCCTCGCGCACCGCCCGGTTGTCGATCTTGAGAGCCTCGACCGGGTCGTCCTGATCCAGCACGTACTTGTTGACGCCGATCACCGGCTGACGACCGGAATCGATACGGGCCTGGGTACGGGCCGCGGCCTCCTCGATGCGCATCTTGGGGATGCCCGCCTCGATGGCCTTGGTCATGCCACCGGCCTGCTCGACCTCCTGGATAAGATCCCAGCCCTTGCGCGCCAACTGCTTGGTCAGCGACTCGACATAGGCCGATCCGGCCCACAGATCGATGCTGCGCGTGGTGCCCGACTGCTGCTGCAGGAACAGCTGCGTGTTACGGGCGATACGGGCGCTGAAGTCGGTCGGCAGCGCGATGGCCTCGTCCAGTGCGTTGGTGTGCAACGACTGGGTGTGGCCCTGCGTGGCGGCCATGGCCTCGACACAGGTGCGCACGACGTTGTTGTAGACGTCCTGGGCGGTCAGCGACCACCCGGAGGTCTGCGAGTGCGTGCGCAGGCTCATCGACTTCGGGTTCTTCGGGTCGAACTGGCGGACGAGACGTGCCCACAGCATGCGAGCCGCGCGCATCTTCGCCACTTCCATGAAGAAGTTCATGCCGATGGCCCAGAAGAACGACAGCCGCGGAGCGAACTGGTCGACCTGCAGGCCGACCGACTCACCGGCGCGGATGTACTCGACACCGTCGGCCAGCGTGTAGGCCATCTCGATGTCGGCGGTCGCCCCGGCCTCCTGCATGTGGTAGCCCGAGATGGAGATCGAGTTGAACTTCGGCATGTTCGCGCTGGTGAACGCGAAGATCTCCGAGACGATCCGCATCGATGGAGCCGGCGGGTAGATGTAGGTGTTACGAACCATGAACTCCTTGAGGATGTCGTTCTGGATCGTCCCCGCGAGTTGCTCGGGCTTGACGCCCTGCTCCTCGGCGGCCACCACGTACAGCGCCAGGATCGGCAGCACCGCGCCGTTCATCGTCATCGAGACGCTCATCTGGTCGAGCGGGATGCCCGCGAACAGTTGACGCATGTCGAGGATCGAATCGACGGCCACACCCGCCATGCCGACGTCACCGGCCACGCGCGGGTGGTCGGAGTCGTAGCCACGGTGCGTGGCGAGGTCGAACGCGATCGACAGGCCCTTCTGGCCGGCGGCCAGGTTGCGGCGGTAGAAGGCATTCGACTCCGCGGCGGTGGAGAAGCCCGCGTACTGGCGGATCGTCCACGGACGCGAGGTGTACATCGTCGAGTACGGCCCGCGCAGGTACGGCGCGATGCCGGGCATCGTGTGCAGGAAGTCGATGCCCTCGTAGGCCTCGTTCCCGTAGAGGTGGCCCACGGGCAACTGCTCGGGGGTCACCCACTCCTCGGTCTGCTGGGACGCGAGGGCCTGCTCGAACGCCTTCTGGGCGTCCGGGGCAGGGGTTGCGTCCCCCAGCTCGATCTGGTCGAAGCGAGGCAGCGTCCCCACTTGATCGACGGCGGTCACTTTGTCACCCCCAGGGTCTCCAGAACACCGGTGAGCCCGGCGACGACATCCATGCCCATGGCGATGGCGCCGTCGATGACTCCCTCGATGTTCACGTCTCCCAATTCCTTGATGTTCCCGGCGAGGAGCACCTTGCTCGCTCCGGCGTCCTTCAGTGCCTTCGCGACCTCGAACCCGCTGGTCGCGTAGACCTTCGGGGACGAACAGACGCACGCGACAGGAGTGCCGGACGCCTTCCAGGCTGCCACGATCTCATCGGTGGTTCCGCCTTCGACCAACGGGGTCGTAAGGCCCGCGATGTGGAAGTAGTTGGACGCGAATCCCTCGCGGCCACCGAAATCACGGCGTGTGCCGATGCAGGCCAGGAAGACCTTGGCATCCTTGCCGCTCGTGGCGTCGCGCAGCTTCTCGAACGGCTCCGCGTCACGTACCCAGGACAGGCCCGCGCGAGCGGGCACCTCGGGACGAGGAGTCCGGCCCTCGATCGGGGCCTCGCTCGGGTTCGGGAACTCCGAGACGCCGGTGATCGGCTGCTTGCGCGTCGCGAGACGCTTGGCCCGCTCCGCGTTCAGCCCCGCAAGGGCTTCGGCCACATAGCCACCGGCCAGTGCCGCGGCCATGCCGCCGGCGGCCTCGACCTTCTGGAACTCGGCCCAGGCGGCCTCGGCGATCTGCCGGGTCAGCGACTCGATGTACCAGGCACCACCCGCGGGATCGTTGACACGCCCGATGTTCGATTCCTCGGCCAGCACCACCTGCGTGTTGCGGGCGACGCGCCGGCTGAAGTCGTTGGACAGGCCCCAGACGGCGTCGAACGGCAGCACCGTGATGGCCTCCGCCCCGCCGATGGCGGCGGAGAAGGTGCTGATCGTGCCGCGCAGGATGTTGACGTAAGGATCGTCGCGGGTGATCTCGCGCAGCGAGGTGACTGCTTGCTGACGGGCACCGCGCTTGTCGGCGGGTACCTCGAAGACCTCTCCCACCCGGTTCCAGGCCAGACGCAGCGCGCGCAGGCGGGCGATGGTCGCCACCTCGTCGCACGTGGCGGTGACACGGAAGTTGATGGCGTCGAAGGCATCGGACGCCGAGACACCCTGCTCGATGAGAGCCCGGACGTACTCGACCGCCGTGGCCAGCAGCCAGGCGGCTTCGTGCACGTCGCCTGCGCCGGCGTTGTGGTAGATCGTGCCGTCGACGACGAGCGCCCGCGACTTCTTGTAGCCGGCGAGGCGCTTGACCCACCCGGACAGGCCCGACAGGTCGGCGGGAGCGCCGGTGAGCGCCGCGAGCCCGATCGGGTCGAGGCCCAGGTTGAGCGAGAGCTCGGCCTTGTCCTTGTCGGAAGCCTCGAAGATACCCAGCAGGGCCTCGGCGGCAGCCACCTGGTCGGTGCGGCTGGAGACGTCGACCTTGGCCAGATCCAGCAGCACGTCACCGAGCGCGGAAGCCAGGTCGGACGCGGACACCGCGTCCGGGTCGACCCGCAGCCAGACGCTCGTCGCGCCGCGCTCCAGGTCGGTCAGGATCGCCTTGCGGTTGACGCTCGCGTCGGGGTCCTCGTGCAACGTGCGCACGTCCCAGGCGTCCATCTGCCCGGTGCGCACCGTGGTGCCCCGAGTGAACGGCGCCGCGGCGGGTGCTCCCAACTCGCCGACCGCATCGTCCACTGTGTAGACAGGCTCGATCACCAGGCCATCCACGGTCCTGATGCGCAGGCGGTCGACCGCCTGCTCCGGGCTCAGCAGCTTGTTCTCCGGACGCCCCTTGTTCAACACCTTTGCGACGTCTGCCGCCCACTTGTCATAGCTGGGTGCTTCGAAATCGCCGGCGAGAACGAGGTCGTCGGGTACTGTGTCCGCGACGGCCGTTGACGCGCCCGCTGGCGGAGTCGGTGTCGTCATCGGTTCACTCCTCCCATGTGATCGGCTCTCGTGAAGCCTTCCTTGCGGGCTCCCGTCCGACCCGACTCGGTCGCTCGGGGGCGTTGGTGGCGGCTTGCGCCCGGGGCCCGAAAGCGGGCTGGATGGGCTTGCCACACAGCCCGCTCAGGATATCAGGGGCGGTTCCCGGTCATTCGGCGGCCTTGATCTCGATGCCGTTGAGCTTGGCCTGCGCCTTCGTGAGGGACGCGCAGAACTCCCCGCCGAAGCCGAGGGCGCTGGCGGCGCTCAGTGCCTCGTACACCCCACCGCCCACCATGGTCGGAATGCTCAGGTCGCCGGCGAGCCGGTTGTAGTACCGGACGTCCTTGCGGGCGTTGTCGAGCTGGAACGGCAGGGCGTCGAAGTTGCCCTTGAGGGACTCCCCCATGATGTTGAGGGTGCCGCCGTTGGCGAAGCCGCCCCCGCCGAGCACCTCGATCAGCTTCGCCGGGTCGACCCCCGACTTCACGCAGACCGCGAAACCCTCGGCGAGGATCGTCAGGGCCGCCTGGAACGCGGTGTTGTTCACGAGCTTGATGACATGCCCCGCGCCGAGCCCGCCGCAACGGTAGATGTTCTCGGCGAAGCACGTGAGGATCGGCTCGATCTCGGCGAACAGTTCGTCGTCGGCGCCCGCGAGCACGTTGACGGTACCCGCCTCGGCCTCCTTGGCACTGCGGGTGAGCGGGATGTCGGCGAAACGCGCTCCCTTGGCGCTCGCCAGTTCGGCGAGGTGGTAGGTCATGGACGGCTCCGAGGTGGAGGCATCCATGATGATGAGGCCTTCCTTCGGGTCGGTCAGCAGCGCGGTGACGACCTGCTCGACGTCGGACGCCGTGGTGACGCAGATCACGACGATGTCACTGATGTGGCCGAGCTCGGCGTTGTCGGCCGCGCGGGTGGCTCCGAGTTCGTCCAGCCCCTCGGGTGCCCGGCTGCGCATGGTGTAGGCCAAGGGGTATCCCTTGAGCAGGATGTTCTTGGCAAGACCGTGGCCCATGAGGCCGGTCGCTCCTACGAAACCGATCTGCTTGGTGGTGGCGTCGGTCACAGTTGTTCCCCTCGCTTCATTGCTTGTCTGGTGGTTGCCCCCAATCCTGCCACCCGCCGGGCCCCCGCGAGATCTGCTCCCGCTCGACGGCCGGGCCGCCGCACGCGTGACACAATGCGGGGTATGCCGTTCGATTCGTCCGCCGCCCCGCTGACGAGCAATGTCACCGATGTCGCCCTCCTCTTCGAGGGGGGAGCCATGCGCGCCAGTTACACCTCGGCCGTCGTCGTGGCACTGCTGCGGGCCGGCATACACCTCGACTGGGTGGCCGGGATCTCCGCCGGCTCGTCCAACACCGCCAACTATCTTTCCCGTGACGCGGGACGCGCACGACGCTCGTTCGTCGAGTTCGCCGCCGACCCCTGTTTCGGTAACCTGGGCACCTTCCTGCGCGGGCAGGGCATGTTCAACGCGAACTACATCTACCGCGAGACCGGGCTCACGGGTGGCGCCCTGCCGTTCGACTTCGCCACGTTCCAGGCCAACCCCGCCCGTATGCGCCTGGGCAGCTTCGAAGCGGACACCGGACGCACCTTGTTCTGGGGACGATCCGACACCCCGACGCTGGACGATCTCATGGTGCGGGTGCAGGCCTCGTCCAGCCTGCCGTTCTTCATGCCGACGGTGACGATCGGCGAGCACACCTACGTGGACGGGGCACTCGGCCCCAGCGGGGGGATCCCCCTGGATGTGGCGCGCGCCGATGGCTTCCAGCGTTTCTTCGTCGTCCTCACCCGGCCCCGCGACTACGTCAAACGGCCGATGCGGATCACCCGGGCGATGCGGTCGTACTTCAGGAGGTTCCCTGCCGTCGTCGACGCGCTCGCCCGGCGGGCGGCGAACTACAACCGGACGCGCGAGGAACTCACGGAACTCGAGCGCAGTGGGCAGGCGATCATCTTCTACCCTGACGGGTACACGGTCGCCAACAGCGAGAAGAACGTGGCGAAACTGACCCGTAGCTACGAGGACGGACGCGCCCAGGCCGCCCGCGAGTTGCCCCGATGGCGTGAGTGGCTCGGCCTCCCCCCTGCGAGCTCCCGCCCCCTGGCAACCTAGCGCCCCGCCCCCCACACTCGCCCCGCCCCCCGCTTCGCGGCTGGGCCATCACGAACCCGCGGACGGAATTGTCAGTTGCGGGCGAGATCCCATCCGCAACTGATGATTTCATCCGCGGGTTCCGGCGGGCGGGAAACTGGGACCGGGCCGGGCCGTCGTCCTCAGGCGAAGAAGTCGCGGATTCCGCCCAGCATCATCTGGACGGCGATGATCACCAGGATCATCCCCATCAGGCGCTCGGTCGCCAGCAGCGTGCGTTCCCCCAGGAACCGGTGCAGGCAGCTGGACGCCAGCAGGATCGCCGACGAGACCGCCCACGCGATCACCAGGGCGAGCAGGATCAGCGGCCACTGCCCGGGCATCTGCTGCATGAGGACGATCTCGATCGCCAGCACCGACGGCCCGGCGACGTACGGCACGGCGAGTGGGACGATGAACGGCTCGTCCACGACACGCTCGGCCAGTGGACGGTCGGGGCTGGGGAAGACCATGCGGATGGCGATGAGGAGCAGGATCACTCCCCCTGCAGTGGCCAGTGCGGGCTGAGTGACATGCAGGAGTTCCATCAGCCCGCGGCCGAGGAACAATATGATCGCCATCACGCCGAGCGCGATCAGCAGTTCTCGCGTCAGCACGAAGCGGCGACGAGCGGGAGCGACGTTCCTCAGCGCGGCGAGGAACAGCGGCACGTTGCCCAGGGGATCCATCACCAGGAAGAGCGTCAACGCGACGCCTGCAACCTGGGACACAGATCCTCCCGAAGATCAGTCACGAAACGATAGATAACACCGACCGATCGACACTACTACGGAAGAACAATCGTCTATGCCGCGCCCACCGCGCAATTCGCCGGAGGCACCTCACCGGATGGGGGCGACGTGACGTGTGCCGCCGACACCGGCATCGTCCGCGATCGCTTCATGCGGCGGCACGGACGCGTGGGAGCCACGCACGGCATTCGCGCCGCGCGCCCCGGGGAAGGCTGCGTTCAACCTGGTCAGCACGGCGCGCGAGCCCCGTAGCATGCGGATCCGCCGCCGGGTCACACCGTTCTGGAAGTCCGCACCCAGTTCGTCCAGCTGCCTTTCCAGCTGTGCCCGCACCTCGTCGAGGCTTCCGCGGATGGATTCGATCTCGGGGCGCACCCGTACGACGGCGACGACCGCATGCACCCAGTCGACGACCATGACCGCGCCGAGGCCGGACGCCAGCGACACGACCACCAAGGGGTCCAGACCACTCAGAAACGCCTCCAGGGGAGGATCGATCACCTCGACGACGACGAGCCCAGCGACGCCGAAGCCCAGGGAGTTGCCGAGACATACCCGGCCCTGAATGTTGCCGAGCCGGCCGCTGTAGTCCCACAGGACCAGGCCCATCATCTTCTCCAGCAGCACATGCCCGATGAACTCGACGACGGAGGCGATCAGCATGCCCGTCAGGAAGACGAGCGCGGGATCATCGCGGATCGGCCGTGTGAAGGCCAGGATGCCGACGGCACCGAACGCGTAGATCGGTAGCACGGGACCCGTCAGGAAGCCGTGATTTCCGACCCGATGCCAGCGGACCAACCGGACGACCCCCTCGAGCACCCAACCGCCGAACGCGTAGGCGACGAACATCAACACAGTCATGCTGACGGCGATCATGTCAGCGTCCCCCCTCTTGGAGCCCACAGGGCGAGGCGAGCAGCCCCATCTCGGGCATTCCGCGCCGTTCCGCCTCGTCCAGAGCGATCTCCGCCGCGGTCCGACCCGCGTCGATCAGCCTGGGGACGTCGCTCGTCGACCACATGGACAACCCCCTGTGGTCGGGACGGATCACGAGCGTCGCCGGGTCATGCTCCCACGCCTCGGCCTGCTCCGTGGCGCCCGCAACGGGTACCAGTCCCCACTCGGGACGCAGCCGGACCGCGATGGTCCAGTCGGCGCCGAGTTCGCGAGCCGCCCCGATCGGGAGGTTCGCCGCAAGCCCCCCGTCGAAGAGGAGCATCCCGTCGCGCGCCACCGGCGGGAAGAGCCCGGGGATGGCGATGCTGGCGCGCAATGCGTCGGCGAGCGGCCCCGAGCTCAGGACGACACCCTGCCGGGCGCGCATGTCGGTCACCATCGCGCCGAACCGCAGGGGAAGGTCCTCGATCAGTTCGGCCACCCCCCGGACCGAGAGGGTGTCGGCCAACGCGGTCGAGTCCAGCACCCCGAATCTGGGCGTGAGACTCAGCCGTCCCACCTGCGACCAGCCGCTGGCGAGCACGAGCGATTCCATGTCGTCCACGTCCATCCCGGAGGCGTACGCGGCCCCCACGAGGGCACCGATGCTCGTCCCGACCACGACCTGAGGACGCAGCCCGCGCTCGGCCATCGCCTTGAGCACCCCGACATGGGCCGCGCCGAGGACCGCCCCGCCCCCCAGCGCCAGCCCGAGTCCCGGAGTCGTGCCGGCCGGGAACGGCGGTCGAACCCGGTCGGCGGTCGCCGAGGACGGCTGATCCTGTCGAAGCCCCGTGGGCGCGCCCCCGGTCATCGCTCCTCCCCGGCGGAGCGGGCAGGCAGGGGAACGGCGCGAGCAGGGTTCAGCCCGTCCAGGAAGAGGCTGAGATAGCGTCGGCGCTCCTCGGGAGCGGCATCGAGGATGAACGGCAACGTCGTCACCATGGCCAGCAGGCTGGGCACGTCGTCGGATTCGAGGTCGGGGCGCAGGTTGCCGACGGCCTGGGCACGCGCGACCGTGTCGCGGAGCGAGGCGTCCTGTGCGAGGTGGTCGACCACCAGGGCCGGCAGGTTCCTCAGCGCCTGGACCACGCCACGCTCCGCTTCGAACACCCCGACGACCCGCTCGGCAACCGACAGCAGATCGTCCCGCGACGCGTTCGAGGAGCCGAACTCCTGGAGCAGGGGACGCACGTCCTCGGCCCATACCCGATCCATCACCGCGGCGGCCAACGATTCGCGGTTGGGGAAGTGTCGGTAGAGCGTCGCTATGCCGACGCCGGCGTCCTCGGCGATGCGGTTCAGCGTTGCCGAGGACGACCGCCGCAGAGCCTCACGCGCGGCCTCGACGATGCGTCCGATACTCGCGAGCGCGTCGACCCGGACGGATCGCACGTGGCCCACCGACTGACCCACACTTGATTCCGATAGCACACTCTCATTTTGATAGCTGCCTATCGTTTATTCAAATCACCTTGTCATCCCGTACGTTCGATCTGCGTGAGTCGGCTGTCTCGCTCACATCGGCCGCGCCGAGCCGCGCGAACGCCTCGTTCAGCTCCCGATTCAGCTGCCGCAGCAGTTCCTCGTTCGGCTTCAGCACCGCGCGGTCGTACGTGAGCAACCCGTTGGTCTCCCCCTCGACGTCACTCACCTGCGTGTACACGCACCCGCGCAGGCCCTGCTCCACAAGGGGAATCAGCTGCTCGCGGTACAAGGAGGCGAGCGCCTCGTCCAGTTCCTTCCCAGAAGCGAAGAACTTGTAGCCGAACGCCGGGTGCTCGTTACCCGTGTGCCCGGGAACCGAGAGGTTGTAGCCGCCGAACTCCGACAGCAGGAACGGACGCCGGTCGTGCGACGGCGGTTTGTGGAGCCGCAGCACATAGCGATGACGACTCCGGAAGTCGCCGCCTCCCTGGTCGTACCAACCGGAGGCCGCGTCCACGAGACGCGTGGGGTCGCTCCGGCGCACGAGCTTTTCCAGACGGCGAGTGTCGAACTGCCCCCACGCCTCGTTGAAGATCACCCAGCAGACCACGCTCGGGTGCGGCGACAGGTGGTCGATCATGCCCACGAGATCGGCCGCGAACTCCTCCCGGTCGGCGGCCGAACCGCGTCCGGCAGCCTTGTGGGCACGCCGCGACCTGTCCTCCACATGCAGGTTGAGGGCCATCGCCAACTGCGATCCCCTGGTGCCGACACGCGGGCGTCCGCCGTTCACCACATCCTGGACGACGAGCATGCCCAGACGGTCGGCGTGATGGTAGAAGCGCCGCGATTCGACCTTGACGTGCTTGCGCACCCCGTTGAAGCCCAGGTCGCGCATGCGCCGCAGGTCGAAGACCAGCGCCTCGTCACTGGGAGCCGTGAGCCCCGACTCGGGCCAGTAGCCCTGGTCGAGCGGTGTGTTCAACAGGATCGGTCGGCCGTTCAACACGACCGCGGGACGTTCCAGCGGTCCGGCCCCGGGGATGGGGCGAAGGCCCACGGTCCGGATCGCCGCCCAGGCGGTTATCTCGTCGTCGGCGGTCGTCACCGTGAGGGGGTAGAGCCAGGGATCATCCGGTGACCACGGCCGCGCATCGGGTATCGGCACACCGATCGGCTCGCCCGCCACGCCCCGGACGAGCGCCTGTCCCCCACCCGGCAGGCCGACCTCGATCGTCACCTCACAAGCATGTTCGCACGAGACGAGCACGTCGATACCGTCCAGCCCCCGCCAGGTCGAGGTCGTCACCCGCGTGATCGCGTTGCCGGGCAGCGGCTCTGCCCAGACGTCCTGCCAGATGCCGCTCGTCGCTGTGTACCAGATGCCCCCGGGCGCAAGCGCCTGCTTGCCGTGTTGCTGAGTGCCCTTGTCCGTGGGGTCGCGCACCACCACGACCAATTCGCTCGCCCCCGCAGGCACCTCCACGGTGAACGGCAGGTACCCACCCCGGTGCCGTCCCACGGGCTCCCCGTCGACGAACACGACGGCCTCGTGGTCGACGGCCTCGAAGTTGAGCGCGACCCGTTCGCCGGCCCACGCGCCGGGCAGGTCGAGATGCCGACGGTAGAAGAGCGTCTCGTCGGGACGCAGGGCCCGCTCGACCCCGGAGGCAGGCGTCTCGATCGCGAACGGGACGACGATCGCCCCGTCGAACTCCCCGGGTGGGCGCTCGTCCTCGATGGCGCCGCGAGCCGGCCTCACCGCGTACTCGCAGCTCCCGTTCAGGCTCTGCCATCGCGGGCGTGCCATCATCGGCCGCGGGTACTCGGGCCGTGGAACGTCGATGGAGGTGGCGTCGGACCACGGAGATCTCACACCAGCCATGCTCCCAGCGATGCGGGCACGCCCACAAGCCGCCGCACTCCGACCGTGCGGCCGACCCGGGACGCGGATGAGCCCGCGCCACGCGCGGTCAGTTGAACCCGACGACGCCCCTGGCCGCCCGGTAGGCGAGCCTCGAGATGCCCTTCCCGGAACGGCCGGGCAGGTTCGAGAGCCGCGCCATGGCACTGTGCCGGAGACGTTGATGGAGCCAGGGGTGTTCTCGCCGCAGGTCCGCCCAGAACTCGTCGCGCCGCGCGGAGGCATCGGGCGTCCCCGCCCGCGTGAGCAGCACCGACGAGGTGGAGCAGACGATCTCGGCGAAGTGCAGCAAGTAGCGCTTCAGAACCGGAGAGACCGTCGGATCGGGCCAGACCTCGGACAGATGCGCCACCATCGCCCGGTTGATGCGCAGGTACTGATCCATCCGCCCCAGCAGCACCGACTCGTTGACGGACTGGTCGGGTCGCCCGATGAAGTATCGGTATAGATCGACGTCCACGTAATACAGCCGTCGCACATGACGCAGCGGTACGTAGGAGTACAGGTTGTCGACATAGAAGGTGTGCTCGGGCAGCTGCAGCCCGCAGGCGCGCAACATCTCGGTGCGGTAGATCAGGGCATGCATGAGGATGTACTGCGCCGCGCCGAAGTCGCCGACCTCGTCCCACGTGACGGCTCTGCCCACAGGCAGGACGCCCCGGTAGCGGACCGTCTTCTTGCGCCGCTTGCCGACCTTCTCGTAGACGAAGTTGCTCACCACGGCGTCGATGTCCTCGTCAGCAGAGCCGAAGCCGCGTAGCGCGCGCAGAACCTGGTCGAAAGCCTGGGCGTCCAGCCAGTCGTCGCTGTCGACGATCTTCAGGTACCGGCCGCTCGCCTCCCGGATCCCGGTGTTGACCGCACCGCCGTGGCCCCGGTTCGGCTGATGGATCACGCGTAGCAACGCGGGAAAGCGCTCCGCATAGGACTCCGCGATCGCGCCGGTGCCGTCCGTCGAGCCGTCGTCCACGACAAGGATCTCGACGTCGCTCGCCCGCGTCATCAGCGAGTCCAGGCAGCGGCGGAGGTAGCCCTCGGAGTTGTAGCAGGGCACCACGATGGTCAAGGTCTTCACAAGCATGTTTCCCCTCGGTCGGCCTATTCGCTCGCCGGCGTGCCCGCTCCCTCCACAGGCGTCGGCGCGGACTCCGGCGTCCGCTTGAAAATCACCCGGAAGATCGGGAAGAACACCCAGAACGAAATCGCACTGTTGATGATCATGGTCACGACGTCTGCAATCGTCTCACCTGTGCCGCCCCAGTTCCACGTCGTGATCAGCAGGCGATAGATCGGGGCCTTGTAGAACCCCTGGGCCGCCGCCGCGACGACGGTGATGACGATGTACGCGATGACGTACCACAAGGCAGCCTTGCCGATCGAGGAATTCGAACGGAAGGTGACGTTGCGCTGGAGGAAGAAGTTGATGACCTGCGCGATCCCCAGCGTGATCTCCACCGCCAGGAAGTACGCGAGCCCGCCGCCACCTTCCGGCAGAGCGCCCGCCGGGTAGTCGAACACATAGAACTGCGAGCCGTCCACGTTGGAGCCGACCGGCAGCACCTGGAAGTTGGCGTCCACCAGTGAGGTGGCGTCGAAGACCGCCCGGAACGCCGGCATGAGGAACAGTTGGAGCACGGTGACCCCGTTGGACAGCAGGAAGAACATGATGAACTGCGCGACGGCGGTGTGTCGCTCGTAGTACGAGGCCCAGGCCTCGCGGATGCGGTGGAGCACGGGGGGCTCTCTTCCTCTCGGGGTCTAGTGGCTGACGGCGGCGAGTTCGCGCCGCAGGCGGCGGTTCATCCGGTTGTTCGCGACCGCGGCACGCACCAGCGCACCGATGCCGCGGAAGGCGTGCCCGTTGACGACGACCAGGAGCGCCTCGACCATCGCCGTGCTGACGAGCCCGTTCGTCATCTTGGCGATGGCACGGAACGGCTCCCAGTAGATGAACAGCAGATTGAGATCGGGCCTGCCCTTGGCATCCGCCCTCGCGATCAGCCGGACGAGGACGCGGTGGGCCAGGCGGGCCAGCGGGCTGGCGGCCTCCGTCATCGCGGCCAGCGGATCGTCCAGGCGCAGCGGGCCGCGGACGCGGGACGTGGGCGGAGCGGGGTGCCCCAGCAGGGCCGCGAACTCCTCGTCCGGCACGTTCGTGATCTCGCCCGAGGCGTAGTGAGGAAGATCCTCCCGGCGACCGGCGGTCGGCTCGACGGTGCCCGTGACCTCGTGCGTCGCCGACAGGCGGATGTCCTCCACGCTGGCCCCGACCTGGATCGAGTACCGGCCGGACTCGACCTCCCAGCGGCCCGTTGCGGTGCTGAAGTGGCGGAACGTGTACTCGTCGAAGGGGATCACCACGCGTGTCGATTCCCCGGGCGCGAGAGCGACCTTCGCGAACCCCTTGAGTTCACGTATCGGCCGGACGACCCCCGCCGTGCTGGAAGGATCGCGTCCGACGTAGAGCTGAGCGACCTCGGCACCGGCCACCGATCCGGTGTTGGTCAGCGTGAATGCTGCCCCGGTAGCGCCGATCTCGAGATCGGAGTACGCGAACGCGGTGTACGACAGCCCGAAGCCGAACGGGAACGCCACGGGTACCTCGGCGGTCGCGTAGTAGCGGTAGCCGACGTACGGACCCTCCCTGTATTCGGCGGTGACCCCGCCACTCGGGTGGTAGCGATGCGCGGGGGTGTCCTCCAGCCGCACGGGATACGTCTCGGCCAGACGCCCCGACGGATTCACTTTCCCCACCAGGATGTCGAGCACCGCCTCGGCCCCCGCCTGCCCGCCCAGGTAGCCGTGCAGCAGCGCCTGACAGCGGCCCAGCCACTCCGTCTCGACGACGCCCCCGCCGCTGAGCACGACGACGACGTGCTCGTTGACCTCCGCGAGCGCCGCGAGCAACTCCACCTGCGCACTCGGCAGCCGCAGGTGTGCGCGGTCGCGTCCCTCGACCTCGCTGATCTCGTCAAGGCCCAGGTAGGCGAGCACCACGTCCGCCTGCTGCGCGGCCCGCACGGCCTGCGCGACGAGCGTCGCGTCGCCCGCTCCGCCCCGGGTGAACCCCTGGGCGTACTCCACGAGTTCCAGGCCCGAGGCGGGCAGCGCGTCCAGCGTCGTGACCAGACGGAACGGGTTGACCAGCGAGGAACCCGCACCCTGGTAGCGCGGCGTCGCCGCGAAGTCGCCGACGACCGCCACCCGCGTGCCGGGCGCCAAGGGCAGCAGACCGTCCTCGTTCTTCAGCAGCACGGCACTCTGCGCGACGACGTCGCGAGCGAGCTCGTGGTGCGCGGCCTCGTCCACCCTCTGCGTCGCCGACGGCCTTTCGACGCGCCCACCGAGCGCCACGACCTCCGCGACGCGAGCATCCAGGTCGGCCTCACTCAACTCACCGCGTTCGACGGCTCGCAGGATCCGTTCGACCGAGTCGAACCCGGACGACGGCATCTCGAGCGTCCCGCCGGCGCGCACCGCCGCCACCGGATCGTTGCCACCGCCCCAGTCGGACACGACGGCTCCGTCGAAGCCCCACTCGTCGCGCAGCACCCGGCTCAGCAGCCAATGGTTCTCGTGGGCGTAGGTGCCGTTGAGCTTGTTGTAGCTCGACATGACCGTGTGGGGATGCCCTTCGCGTACCGCGATCTCGAACCCGGTCAGGTAGATCTCGCGGAGCGTGCGCTCGTCGACCACGGAATCGCTCGCCATCCGCCGCAACTCCTGGCTGTTCGCCGCGAAGTGCTTGGGGCAGGCGGACACGCCCTGTGACTGGATACCACGCACATAGCCGGCGGCGAGTTTGCCCGCCAAGTAGGGATCCTCGGAGAAGTACTCGAAGTCGCGCCCGCACAACGGGCTGCGCTTGATGTTCAGGCCAGGGCCGAGCAGTACGTCGACCCCTTGAGCAGCGGCCTCGGCCCCGAGCGCCTCGCCGACCTTCTCGGCCAACTCCGGATCCCAGCTGTTGGCCACGGTGGCCGCCGTCGGGAAGCAGGTCGCTTTCTGGGACGCGCCCAGGCCCAGGTGATCGGCCGAGCCGGTCTGCTTGCGGATGCCGTGGGGCCCGTCGGCGAACCACAACGCACGGATGCCGGCCCGTGGCACGGCGCGGGTCTGCCACACGGTGCCGCCGCTGAGCAGGGCGGCCTTCTCCAGCAAGGTCAACGGTTCATCCATGGTGACGATCATTTCTGTCGTGGTGTCTGCGGCCCGACCAGCTGATCGGTATTGCCGGCCGGGCCGCACTCAAGAGCCGCTCTCGGTCAGGGAACGGCGGGTGGCATCGGCTCCTCACGGTCTTGCGTCACCGTCGCAGGAGAATGCGCGAACAACTGCCGATACTTCCGGATCTTGAATCCGACTAGCAGCAGGAGGAGCACCGCGACGGCACCGTTGATGAGGTAGGCCGCCAGTTCCCAGGATTCGACACCCATGTTGTAGGCGGCCCTGTGGAAACCGGACAGCTCCGAGACGTGACCACCGATGTCGGCCAAACGTTCGTTCCGTTCGGCCGCGGTGTACATGGCGTTGCTATTCGCGACTGTGTACATGATGTTCTTGCTCGCCGTGCGCAACTGGAGTACCCCAAGAGCGTCGCTCTCCGCGACTTCGGGCGTCGCGCCATACATGCCCAAGGTGGAGAGCATGAGGTCTCCGCCGTTCGCGATCGCTTGGTTAGCGCTCATGTAGCCGTAGTTGCCGAAGTAATCGGTGACGACCACACCGTTGAAGCCCCACTCATCGCGCAGCACCGTGTTCAGCAGCGCGTCGCTGCCCCCCGCCCACACACCGCCGATGTAGTTGAACGAACTCATCAGCGCGGTGGCACCACCGTCCTTCACGCTGTCCTCGAACGGTTTGAGGTAGATCTCGCGCAGCGCCTGCTCGTTGATCCACGTGGTCAGCCGAGAGTTACGGAAGGTCTCCTGTTCATTAAGGACGAAATGCTTGATGTAAACGTACAGACCTTCGCCCTGGGCGCCAGCCACCTCGGCGGAGGCGATGCTGCCTGACAAGACGGGATCTTCCGAGTAGTACTCGAAGTCCCGCCCCCCGAACGGGCTGCGATGGATGTTCATACCCGGCGCGTACCAACCGTTGACGCCCATCTCGAGCGCCTCGTAACCCACCATCTGACCGCGTTCGCGCGCCAGATCGGCGTTCCACGTCGACGCGATGACCATGGCCGTCGGGTAGGCGCCGGCGCGAACCGAGGCTCCCATGAAGCTGCTCAGGCCCTGCGGGCCATCGATGTCGATCGTGCTGGGCTTCCCGACACTGTCGACCGGCTCGGTCTGGTAGCCGCCGAAGGCGATGAGGTTTGTCATCTCGTCAATGGTCAACTGGTCCAGCAACTGGTCCCAAGCCGGATCATCGTAGTCCAGCCCGACCACGTCCTCGAGTGACAGCCCATTGTCCGCGCCGGTGACTGGCATCTCGGCACCCGGGTCGGTAGGAAGCTCAACTCGGACAGCGGTTTCCTCGGCCGCGGTCATCTCGCGGTCTGAGGCGGGCTCGAGTGCCTCGTCCAGATTAGCGAAGCTGTCGGCACGGGACAGCGACACCACTTCACCCTCGGCATCAGCAAACTGTGTCGTGGCCGCAACCTCGTCGGTGGCGCGCGGGTTGTCCGCGCCGTAGACGATGGCGTCGCTCACAATGTAGTCACGAGAGTCGATGACATCGTGGGAGTCGGCCATCAGCTTGAACTCGTAGCGGCCCGCTTCAAGCACGTATGCTCCCTCGGTCTCGTAGTCAAAGGACGCAAGATCCTCGACAGGGACGCTCAAGGTCATGGTCTGCGACGCGCCCGGCTCCAGCATGTCGGTCTTATCGAACGCAAGCAGGTTCACATACGACTTCTCGATGCCGCCATTGGTGTACGGAGGGGTGTCATAGAGTTGCACCACATCTTTACCAGCGGTGTCGCCAACGTTGGTCACTGTGACCTCGGCCACGACGCTGTCACCCGAAACCGACAAGCCATCGAGGGTCTGTTCGAACTCTGTATAGCTCAAGCCATAACCGAACGGATACTGCACAACGTCTCGGTACCCCACCTCGTTGTCCATGAAGTAGGTCTCGAAGAACCGATACCCGACATATATTCCTTCGGCGTAGTCCACGAACTGGTAGCCGGGGCTGGTCGCGGGGTCACCACTGTAAGCGATCGGCACGTCGCCGGAGTCGGCATCCTCGGAACCGGTAAAGCTGAAACGACCGAAATTCGCCGAACTGGGGCTGTCGAAAAGGTCGTAGAGCCATGTGTCGACGGTGCGCCCCGACGGGTTAATCTGCCCAGTCAGCATGTCACCGACTGCCACGAAACCTGTCTCACCCGGGCCACCGATCCACGCCACAGCATCGACATCAAGTTCATCGACCCACCCAAGTTCAAAGACATTGCCGGTGTTGAGCAAGACAACGACGTTTTCGAACTCCTCAGCAACGCGCTCGAGCATCGCATGCTCGCGGTTGCTCAGTTCGAGATAGTGCTTGGTTGCGTCGATGTCATCCTCGTAGGCGGAGCCAATCGATCCAACGTCGACAACTCGACCATCTGGCAGCTCTTGGCTGGAGATATCGTCCGCGCTGCCCCCTAGGCTGCGCGCCAAGTCGGCGCCCTCGCCACCGGATCGAGACAGCATGACAACTGCGGTGTCGGAGAACTCCGTGGCGCTTTCGAAGATCCCCGCAGCGTCGTACTCCGCGATTGTCGGCTCGGGTACTGTCCAGTCCTGAGCCCTAATGGCGATTGTCGGCCGTCCGGTCCGGAACTCGGTGTAAAAATCGGTGATCTGCGTGTTGTATTCGATCCCGGCCGCTTCCAAGCCAGCCAACAAGTCGACCGCCGCGTCTGCATCGACGGCCCCCGACCCTGTCCCCCCGTAAACGGGGCTCGTGGACGACCATCCGAAGACGTTGACCCGGCGATTGTTTGCAGCAAGCGGCAAGACGTCGTTGTCATTCTTCAGTAGAACGATGCCCTCGCCCTCGAT
This sequence comes from Brooklawnia cerclae, assembly GCF_011758645.1. Classification (NCBI taxonomy): domain Bacteria; kingdom Bacillati; phylum Actinomycetota; class Actinomycetes; order Propionibacteriales; family Propionibacteriaceae; genus Brooklawnia; species Brooklawnia cerclae. The sequence goes on from NZ_JAAMOZ010000001.1 coordinate 2,557,758, forward strand.
CTCCTCCGTCAGATCGGCGCTCGCCGCAGTCACGGCGTCACTACGGTGCACGGCTGGCTGGAAATAGTTGTCCAAGACTGTACTGAACGTGCCGAAAGCCGCAATGTTGACGCCTAGGACGACAACGAGGATCGCCCCGACAATCGCGCTCCACCTGATGACAAACCGCTTCTTTGTGATTCGTCTGTGCCTACTCACAGTTCCTCCTGATGAGTCGTTTCCCACTGACGTCCATCGCACCCGGGTGAGATCCCGCCGTTACGCGGGGCCGGAGAGCATCCGCGCCACAGCGCTACCGGACAGGACCTCAACGTTCCCGTCGGCGGCGCTTCACAGAGTCAAGCCCAACGCGGGAGCCAAATTCGACGGCTTCACTCAACCTGTCGTTCGCAACACACAAACTGTCGCTCAACGAGGTCCCACGCGGCGCACACATCCGGTGCCGCGCCGAGTGCACCGATACGACTACCTGCGAACGCGCTCGGATCTACGTCCGGTCAGCACCGCCGGCCGATGCGGTGCTCGCCGCCTGACTATGGCCCTCTAGCATCGGCACCAGGATCCGTAGCCGGAACCACCCGTCCTCCACTCCGAACGTCATCGAGCCGCCGTACTTCTCCGCCGTGTGGCGGATGCTCTTGAGCCCGTACCCATGGCGCTGACGGTCGGGTTTCGTGGTCGTCAGTTCGCCGTGCTCCACGTGCAGCGTCCCGGGGAAGTAGTTCTCCACGACGATCATGACGAGGTCGCTCTGCACGAACAGCGCCAGCCGGATCAAGCGCTTGTCGGGATCCTCCACCGCGTCGGTCGCCTCGATCGCGTTGTCGAGGGCGTTACCGAAAAGTGCTGTGATGTCCATGACGGACATGAATCCCAGCGCCGCACCGTCAGCGACGGCGGTCAGCTCGATCCCCCGTTCGGCGCACAGCGAATCCTTCGAAGTCAGAATGACATCGAGTACGCCGTTACCCGTGTGGTAGTGCGACTCGTGGTCCCTGATGCTGGTCTCGAGCTCGTCCAGGTAGGCGCGTTTGCGCAGGGGGTCGCCCTCCGCGCGGATCACCGCGATCTGGTGCTTGAGGTCGTGATAGGTGCGGTTCACCGCGTCGATGCTGCGTTTGGACTGCAGGTACTGCTCGTGCTGGCTGCGCAACACCTGATCGATCGCGGACAACTCGGCCAGCGCACGCGTCTCCATGCGGACGCTCTGCTGCGAGTACAGGGCCACGAAGCCCGCGAGATCGACCAGTGTGCGGATGTAGAAGATCTCCGGCCCGAGGCGACCGCTGAACGGGGTCGTCGTCGAGACGAACGACAGGTTGCTCATGACGAACGTGGCCACCGCGATCGCCAGCGACAGCAGCAGTTCTCGCGCACGAACGTTCAGCGGTGCGTTCTGCGGGAAGTCACGCCGCTCGACGAGGTGGACGCCACCGAAGGACACGCCGTACGCCAGCACGACGAACGACACCTGCAGCGGCGTCGTCGGCGCGGGGGCCGCAGCGAAGAAGAAGCAGTGAAGCTGCCAGTGCAGGGACGCCACGAACTCGGCGAGCACCAGGGTTCGCGCGGTGACGTATCCGGCGTCGGACGCGGACGCTCCCGTGGACAGCCACACGAAGGCGAACATGAGCACCACCGACGCCGCCATGCCCAGGGGCCACAGGACGAGCGGCATCTCGCCCGCAAGCAACTGCATTCCGACGAGGGCGGGCAACGCGAGCGCACCTGCGACGACCATCCGGCGGCGCGATCCGCGCCGTGGCACCAGCACGAACAGGTACACCAGGCAGGCACACCATTGCGCCAACCCGGTCAGCACACGCGGGATGTCCGGAAGACTGTCGGGGATCACGTCGTTTCTCCCACCGGGCGACTGATGGAGCCGAGCGCGGTCACGACCGGCTCACACCGATGTAGTCGGTCAGCGCATCGAGAAACGCCTTCTTCCGCGATCTGCTCACGACGAGGTCATGCCCGCCCGTCAGCACACACGCGTTCTGGCGAATCGACGTGACGTGACGAAGGTTGACCAGGTAGCAGTTGTTGCTGCGGAAGAATCCTCGCCCGGCCAGTTCCTCGTCCAGGTCTTTCAGCGCGCCGAAGAACGAGTAGGTGCGGTCGGTGCCGTGCACGATGATTCGGTGCCTAGTGCTCTCGATGTACACGATCTGCGCAGTGTCGAGCCGGACGAGCTCACCGTTGGTCGAGATGGTCAGGTAGTCGGGCTGCCGACTGCGCACGCGTGCGATCGACCGCCTCATCTGCTGCGAGAACGCGAAGTACGGCACCGGTTTGAGCAGGTAGCTCAACGCCTCGACCTCGTAACCGCGGATGGCGTACTGTGCCATGTTCGTGATGAACACGATGACGACGTCGCTGTCGACGAGCCGGATACGTTCGGCGGCCTCGAAGCCGTCCAACTCCGGCATCAGCACATCGAGCAGGAGGATGTCGTAGTCAGGGCGATATTTTGAGACGAGCTGGGCACCGTCGGTGAACGTCGAGACCGTGAACGACTCGCCATGCTCGTTCTCGTACCGATGCAGGTAGTCGACCAGCAGATGAGCGCTGGCCGCATCGTCCTCGACAATGCCGACTCTGATCACACCAACCACGCACCCCGTTGATCTCCACGTACGGACGCGCTGCATCGTACATGCCGTCCGCTCGCCAGCCCAGTGCCGACGGTCCTGGTGCGGGCGTCTCCCTGTGGTCCCGCGACCGGGGGGGTTGTTACTCCGGCACCGGGGAAGGGGTCGGCTCGAGCGTCGTGACGAGCCGGCGAACAGGGCGCATCTCCCCCGACGAGAACAGGTCCGGCGTCTGCTGGCGGATGAGTTCCAGGTCGGTGAGAATCTCGCGCAGATGCTCGCGCAGCACCCTGACAGCGGAGTCGAGATCGCCGGTCTTCACCCCGTCGACGACTCGCTGATGCTGATCGATGAGGGCCGGCAGGGAGTGGATGACCAATCCGACACGCCGCGCGCGATCGAGGTGCGACTTCGCCGACTGGACGACCGGCCAGGCCGATTCCCTCCCCGAGAGCCGGAGAAGACACAGATGGAACTCCTCGTCCAGGACGAAGAACTCCGAGGTGTCCGCGTGTTTCTCGGCCTCGCGCTGAGCCCGCAGGTTCGCGTGCAACGCGTCCAGGTGGGACGAAGCGACTCCGCAGTCGACCTCGGCCAGGGCGGTGCACTCGATGGATTCCCGGATGAACTGCGCCTGGAGCACGCGCTCGATATCGACGTGGGAGACGAATGTGCCCATCTGCGGGAACACCTGCACGAATCCCTCCTCGCGCAACAGCAACAGGCTCTCGCGCACCGGCGTGCGGGAGACCCCGAGCTCTCGCGCCAGGTCGTTCTCCGAGATGGGTGACTTGGGAGGCAACTCCAGCGACACGATGCGACGGCGCACTTCCTCATAGACCCGTTGCCGGACCGAGCCCCTGACTTCTCCCATGTCACGAGTGTAGCGAACGAGCGTTTGACAGAGCTGATATACAAGTCCTAGCATTTTTCCAGACCCACCAACCAGAGGCATGAGCCGGACCGAGTGGTCCTGCTTCTCGCGAGTGCGCCCATCTACCACATCGACGTCGTTGTGAAGCGGCGGCGCATCGCGAGCATCGCCTTCCAAACGTTGAGAAGGAGCATTCATGAAAACGCAGTGCGAGATGCGCCCCCTTCAGGAAAGACCATCCCGGACCGGAGTACCCAAACTTGTTACGGCCGCAACCATCGGCCTGCTCTCACTAGGTCTCGCCGCTTGTGGCAGCGGTGGCGGCGAAGGAGGAGGGCATAAGACCGTCTTCAAATTGGCCGTCAGCCAGACAGAAGAGCATCCGCAATATCAGGCCGGTATCGAGTTGGGCAAGAGACTTGAGGAAGTGACGGACGGTCGCTACAGCGTCCAGGTGTTCGGGAACGAGACTCTCGGCACCAGCACCGAGGTGATTCAGAATGTCTCCGACGGCACCGTTGCGTTCATGTGGTGCGGTGGCGCGAACGTGGAGAGTCTGAACGAAGATTTCGTCGTCTACAACTTGCCGTTCGTCTTCGATTCCATGGAGGCGCAACTCGCGGTCCTCAACGACGAGGAACTCAACCACGAGCTCTTCACTTCCCTCGAAGAAAGCAAGTCGATAACCGTTCTGTCCGGCGTCCACGCAGGCCAGCGCAGCATGTACAACAGCAAGCGGCCGATCCGAACGCCCGCAGACCTGCAGGGGCTCAAGATCCGCGTTCAGCAGTCGGACTCGCAGGTTCGCATGCTCGAAATGCTTGGCGGCGTCCCCTCGCCGATGAGCTTTGGCGAAGTCTATTCTGCCTTGCAGACCGGCGTTCTCGATGGCGCTGAGAACAACGAGCCCTCGTTCGACTCCATGAAGCACGACGAGGTCGCCAAGTATTACTCGTACACTCGCCACCTGATGATTCCCGATTTCCTGCTCATGAGCACAACTGTTCTCGACGACATGAACGAGGCGGATCGTCAGGCGCTGCTGGATCTCATTCCGGAGATCAGCGCCAAAGCGAGCGCCGACTTCGTCCCCTACGTGGAGGAATCCATCGAGAATGCCGAGGAACTGGGCGTACAGTTCAACGACGATGTCGACACCGAAGCGTTCAAGGAATTGGTCGCTCCCATGGTCGACGAGTACATGAGCGCCAACGCCCTCCGCACCGACATGTACACGGCCATCAAGCAGGCCAACGAAGAAAATCCGGCTGCGTAGGGCTTACGTTTCGTACGCGTCCTGCTCGGCTGATACACACGACCACCTCTGTGGGGCCCGTCCGTCGGAACGGGCCCCACAGACCGATCACTCATCACGAACACCATGAAGGAGACCCACTGTGAAGTTCGGAATGCGCTGGTTCGGCGCACAGGACGACCCCATCCCCCTGCAGTACATCCGGCAGGTGCCGAACGTGACGCATGTGGTCGGGGCCTTGTTCGATGTGCCGGTCGGCGAGGTGTGGCCGTTGGAGGAGATCGAGGCGCTTCGCGATCAGATCGAATCCGCGGGGCTCGCCTTCGAGGTGGTCGAAAGCGTCAACATCCACGACGACATCAAGATCGGCGGGCCGGAGCGCGACCGTGCGATCGAGAACTACATCGCCACGATCAAGAACCTTGCGACTGTCGGGGTCAAGGTGATCTGCTACAACTTCATGCCGGTCTTCGACTGGGTGCGCACCGACCTGCACAAGGAACTGTCCGACGGATCGCACACCATGGCCTACGAGGATGCCCTGGTCCAGGGCACGGCGCAGGAGACCATGGACCGTATGAACGCCAACAACACCGGTGGGCACAAGCTGCCGGGTTGGGAGCCGGAGCGCCTCGCCCACCTGCAGCAACTCCTCGAGGCCTATGCCCCGCTCGGCTCCGACGGTCTGGCCGAGAATTTCCGGTACTTCATCCAAGCGATCATGCCCGCCTGCGAGCGCTACGACGTGAAGATGGCGATGCACCCGGACGATCCGCCCAAGTCACTGTTCGGGCTCCCCCGCATCGCGAAGGACGCCGACGACCTGCGCCGCATCGAGTCGTTCCACGACTCCCCGTACAACGGATTCACTTTGTGTACGGGCTCGCTGGGTGAGAATCCGGCCAACGACGTCCCGGCCCTGATCCGCGAGTTCGCCGGACGCGACAAGATCCCCTTCGCACAGATTCGCAACATCAAGTTCACCTCGGAGGTCGACTTCCACGAGTCGGCGCACCTGTCGTCCGAGGGGTCGCTCGACATGTACGAGATCATGCGGGCGTTCCACGACGCGGGGTTCGACGGCTATGCCCGCTCCGATCACGGACGCGACATCTGGGGCGAACAGGGGCGCCCTGGCTACGGGTTGTACGATCGGGCGCTCGGCACCACCTACCTCAGCGGGCTCTGGGAGGCCATCACCAAGTCGTCGCAGGTGTAGAACCGTCAGCCCCCTTACAACGCCCGCTCGGCGATCGGCGTCCACTCGTAGGCGGTCTCACGCCGGTGCAACTCACAGAAGGTGAGCACCGGCCGTCCGGCGTCCACCGATGCCAGTGGGCTGACGAGGGGACTCAGCCGGTCGTCCAGGTTGTCGGTCGGGTAGGGGCCCGTCGTATAGCAGAGGCTGACGTGCAGCCAGACGTGCGGATTCGGGTTGTCGAGGACCAGCGCCGCTCGGGCGGCGTTCAGCCAGGCCTGCCAGGTGTCACTGACTCCGATGATCGCGGCGCCCTCGTCGAAGATGATCGCCTCGGTGAGTAGAAACGGCTCGGGTGGCGCCGGCGGCAGCCGATCGAAGCCCTCGGGGCCGAACATACCGTCGGCTGCACCGGGGCGCACGAGCGTCGAGTGCAGCCAAGGTGTCGCGACGGGAACGACGTGCCTCTCCCCCTTGATGGTGGCCTGAAAAGCGGACGCCAGGTCGTGCAACTCGGGGCTGTGGCCGTACGTGAGATACCAGGTGTACTCGGGTCTGGGACGCGTTCTCCCCCGTCGTTTCTCCCAGTGATCGCTGAGGTGTTCGGCGGGGGTGAGCCTGCGCACGTCCATGGGCGCCATTGTGCCAGTGCCCGCCGCCATCGCCGATCGGCGGCCGTTCTCCTTCGAGTTGTCCCGCATGTTCACGGGACAACTCGAAGGAGGTGGACGAGTGACGGCCCTCAGGCCAGCGACGCGTCGAAGAACGCGATGATGTCGGCGGTGACCTCGTCCCGATTCGTCTCGTTCAACAGCTCGTGGCGGGCCCCGGGATACAGCTTGACCGTCACCGCCTGGACGCCGGCGTTCCGGTATCGCTCGCCGACGATCTGCGGCCCTGCGGCCTCGGGCCCCGCGACCGGATCGTGGTCGCCGCTCACGATGAGGATCGGTAGATCCTCGCGGATGCCGGCCAGAGCAGCCGGGTCGGCGGCTCGTTTGATGGACGCGAAATCGCCGGGTGCTGGCGCCACCCACCCACAAGCCGGATCGGCGACGTACTTGTCGACCTCTGCATCGTCGCGGCTCAGCCACTCGAACCCCGTCCGATTCTCGAAGGGGGCGTTGAACGCCGACAGATCGGCGGGGCCGTCCCCACCCAGCGCATCGGCCAGACCGCTGACCTCACCTGTGCCACTCAGCACCACGGCGTCCACATCGGACGAGTGGTCGAGCAGGTAGTTCTGGGTGGCGAACGAGCCCATGCTGTGGCCGAACAACCCCACGGGCAGGCCGGGGTTGTCATGCCGAATCCGCGCATTGAGCTGGACGAGGTCGTCGACCCATCCGGGCCATCCGTCCGGCCCCCAATTCCCGTAGTCCCCGTGTGCCGTGCGCCCGGATCCGCGTCCGTCGGGGGCGTAGACGAGGTAACCGGCACCTGTGAGCGCTTCGCCGAAGCGCCGGTAGCGAGCGGCGTGCTCCGCCAACCCGTGCTGCACCTGGATGACCGCCTTCGGTGCACCTTCGGGCGCCCAGCGATAGACCTGCAATTCGAGGCCGTCCCTCGTGGGGACGACGACCGTTGTCTCCTCCATGGTTCGACTCTGCCACCCGGGTCCTCATCCCGCAGCGCTTCGCGCCCCTGTGCGGCTGCACGACGATGTCTGTCTGTCGTCCAGCCTGCCGGGGAGCCGCGGTGCGGCCCCGCCCCGGACCTGGTACGACCCCCACGCGCCACATGCCCGCGCACCTCGGACAGGCCCTATCCTGCTCACACGGACGCACACGCCGACGGCACAGCGTGGCAGGCTCGCATCGAATCGTTCTGGCAGGACGCCGACCCGGACGATCCGGAAGCGGTCCTGGCTACGATGACCGCGCTGGCAGCGGAACGAGACGACGGGGATGCGGCAGCCCTGTACGAACTGGCCTCGGCCAACGATTTCGTCGGCCGAGAAGCGGAGGCGATTCCCCTGTACCGACGCGCGCTCACGGTGTTGGCCGGTCACCTTCCCCAGTACGCACGAGCTGTGCGCACCTACGCGGCCGCCCTCCGCTAACGTAGCGAGCCCTCGTCGGCACGATGCGCCCAGTCGGCGAAGGACTCGTCGCCACCGCGCTCGGCCAAGAACCGACGAGTAACCCGTTCGACGTAGTCAGGAAGCTCATCCGCAGTGACCTTCAGCCCCCGGACAGTGCGGCCGAGCCCCGCATCGTCCCTGGCCGCCGATGCCAGGCCGCCGCCGAGGAACACCTGGAACGCGAACTCGTCGGCACCACCGGGATTCTTCTGCAGCTGCCCCTTGAGCCCGATGTCGGCGATCTGGATGCGCGCGCAGGAGTTCGGGCACCCGTTCACGTGCACGGTGATCGGCCGGTCGAGCGTGACGCCGGCCAGCCTGCGTTCGAGCTCGCCGATGAGGTTTGCGGCGGTCGACTTGGTCTCGACGAACGCGAACTTGCAGTATTCGATGCCGGTGCACGCCAGCGTCGCACGGCGGTACGGGCTCGGGCTCGCCGTCAGGCCGAGCCTTCCGGCCTGCTCGATCAGCGTGTCGACTCCCTCCGCGGGTACGTCCAGCACGAGTACCTTCTGATGCGGGGTGAACCGGATACGCCTGGCACCGGACATCTCGGCCGCGTCCGCCAACCCGCGCAGGATGCCTCCGGAGACCCGTCCCACCGTCGGTGCCAGGCCCACGTAGTGGCGTCCGTCCTTCTGGCTGTGGACGCCGATGTGGTCCGCGGGCAGTGTCGACGATGCCGGAGCGGGGCCATCGGCCAGCGCGTAGCCGAGGTACTCGGTCTCCAGCACCTCGCGGAACCTCTGCGCGCCCCAGGCCGCGAGCAGGAACTTGAGACGGGCTTTCGTCCGCAACCGCCTGTAGCCGTAGTCCTGGAACAGCCGGATCGTGCCGAGCCACACGTCCGCGGCCTGGTCCGGACGCACGAATGCCCCGAGGCGTTCGGCGAGCCGCGGGGCCACCGACAGGCCGCCGCCGACCCAGAGGTCGTAGCCGGGGCCAAGTTCCGGGTGCACGACCCCGACGAGCGAGATGTCGTTGATCTCGTGCAGCACGTCGAGGCTCGGATGCCCCGTGATCGCCGACTTGAACTTGCGCGGCAGGTTCGCGAGGTCCTCGTCCCCGATGAATCTCGCGACGATCTCCTGGATGACCGGGGTGGGGTCGATGATCTCCTCGGCGCTGATCCCTGCCACCGGAGACCCGAGGATGACGCGCGGAGTGTCGCCACACGCCTCGGTCGTCCGCATGCCCGCCGCCTCCAGGCGACGCCAGATCTCAGGCACGTTCTCGATCTCGACCCAGTGGAACTGGAGGTTCTGCCGATCGGTGATGTCGGCGGTGCCGCGGGCGAAATCGTCCGAGATGTCCGCCAGCACCCGTAGCTGTCGGACGGTGATCGCGCCGCCGTCGAGCCGGACGCGCATCATGAAGTACCGGTCCGACAGTTCCTCGGGGGTCGCCGTGGCCGTGCGTCCCCCATCGATGCCCTGCCTGCGCTGGGTGTAGATCCCCCACCAGCGCATGCGCCCGTGCAGGTCGTCCGGCGGAATCGAGTCGAAGCCGAGGCGTGCGTAGGTCTTCTCGATCCGTTCGCGCACATGCAGCGGGTTGTCGGCGGCCTTGAACACCTCGTTCGGATTGAGGGGCGCACGGCCGTCGACCGCCCACTGCCCCTCAGCGCGTTCCGGCCGGTGAATGGTTGTCATGATTCCTCGCAATGATTCCGGATGCGCCCACGCGCGGGAAAAGCCGCACGGGCCCGATGAACGAAAACTCAAAAGTTGGATGCGGTCGCCGATCAGGACGCGCGACACGCGCGCGGACACGCGGCACGGCTGCAGAACAAAATGTCACACCCCTGCGCAGCCATGGGCAGGACGATAACAGATTCCGCAGCTCGCGCCATCGATACTTCTTCCCCGATTCTCATTTCCCAGAATTGGGAATCACCATGGCCGGCAACTCGGACTCCTGCTTATACTCTGGGCCATGAGTTCCGCCGACGTCCCAACCCGCGACCTCACCTGTCGAGTGGCGCCCGGGACGCGCTGTTGTTGTCGCAGCGCCATGCTGCGCGTCTGACTACGCGAGCAGCCCAGCGCATCCGCTCCCGGCCTCCCCCTGAGCCTCGCCCGTTCGTCTGAGCGCAGCCATCGCGGGGTCGTCGCCCGCCAATGCCGACTCGTGCCATTGGCGTTCCACCATCGTATTTCTCGCCGCTCTTGCGCGAGTCTCACCCCTAGAGGTATTCCTATGTCAATTTCCGATTCCGTGCCCGCTGACACGGGCAATTCATCGCCATCGACGGATCAGCCGGACGCGGCTGGAAAATTCTCGATCAATGAGGACTGGCTGGCCGTGATCGTGGGCCTCGTCCTGCTCGCTCTCGCCCTGACCGGCGTCATTCCGGAAGGACTCGTCCCATGAGCGGAACAGATATCGCCGCAACCTCGGCGGTCGACGAGCAGCCGGACGACACCAGTCCGGTTCCCAGCTTCAAGGAGAACTGGCCCTGGGTCGTCGGGGGCTTGGCAGTCGTGCTCGTCCTGGGCATCCTCACCTTCGTCCTGACCGACGGCGTGCCCCGGTGGACCGAGGGGACCGGCTTCGGGACGATCGCCGACTCGATCGAGTTCCCCGTGTACGCGATCATCCTCGGGCTGCTCGGCAACGCGATCCTCAGCGCCACGAAACTACGGGAGAAGCTCTCCCCCGGCTTCCGTACCGAGTTCCTCATCAAGACCGGCCTGGTGCTGCTGGGCGCGTCCATCAACTTCGCCATCATCGTCCGTGCCGCCGGCCCCGCGATCCTTCAGGCGATCCTCCTGATCAGCATCGTGTTCTTCTCGACCTGGTGGGTGTCGGGCAAACTCGGTCTGGACGACAGGCTCCGCGCGCTCCTGTCGACAGCGGTCTCCATCTGCGGGGTGAGCGCGGCCATCGCGGCCGCCGGAGCCGTCAAGGCGAAGCGGGAGCATCTCGCCTACACAGCGAGCCTGGTGATCCTGTTCGCGCTGCCGGCGATCTTCGTCCTCCCCTGGCTCGCGGGAGTGCTCGGCCTGAGCCCCGCCGTCACCGGCGCGTGGATCGGCGGCAACATCGACACGACCGCCGCCGTGACCGCCGCGGGCACTCTGGCCGGCGAGCAGCCACTCCAGATCGCCGCGATCGTCAAGTCGACGCAGAATGCCCTTCTGGGAGTTGCCGCGATCCTGCTGACGGTCTATTTCGCCTACAAGGTGGAACGCACCGAGGGAGCGCCTCGTCCGACTGCCAGGGCCTTCTGGGACCGCTTCCCGAAGTTCGTCCTGGGCTTCCTGGTCGCCTCGATCGTCGCGACCATCTACTCCAGCGCTGTTCCCTCCGACGTGTCCAAGGCCGCGATCGGTGTCGCCAACAACCTGCGGACGTGGTTCCTCACCTTCGCGTTCGTCAGCATCGGCCTGGAGTTCAACATCAAGGCGATACGGGAGGCCGGATGGCGTCCGATCGTCGTGTTCGTCATCGCGACAGTGGTGAACCTCGTCGTCGGTCTCGGGCTCGCCCTGTTGCTGTGGCACAACTTCACGGTGTGACCGACGGCATCCGACCGACGGTGTGACTGGCTCGGTGTGCGGTCACGACCGCAGGTCGGGGCCCCGGGAGTCTCCTGGGGCCCCGACCCGTGCAGACCCGATCCTGTCGACGCGGACGACTGCGCAACGACGACTCTTGCCTTTGCGCAGTCGCCGTTCACAACGCCTGTCACCATCGAGCCGCACGCCGCGACCCGGCAGACGATACGATGAGCCATCGTCGTAATCATCGGGTGCCGCATCGCATTCTCGACGGCACCCCCATTCCCGGCACCGGAGGCAGAGGTTTGACCAGCGATCGGCACGTTCCCCGGCGGAAGCTGTCGGACTCCGTTGCGGACAAGCTGTCCGAGCTGATCACCTCGGGTGAGTTCCCGGTGGGCACCAGACTTCCCGCCGAAAAAGACCTGGCGCAGCAGTTCGGGGTGGGACGCAGTTCCATGCGTGAGGCCATCCGCGTCCTGGAGGCGGCCGGATACGTCCAGACCACACACGGAGTGGGCGTCTTCGTCATCAACAATCGCCCCACGACCATCAGTCTTGAGCTGACGCTCGGCGGTGGCTACACCATGAGCGACCTTTTCGAGGTGCGGATCGCGCTCGAGGGCAAGTCCGCCGAACTGGCCGCGAGCAGGCTCACCGATCATCACCGGGAGAAGATGGTCTCGTTCCTCGCGGCGGCGTCCGACCCCGGTATCAGCGAGGCCGAGTTCGTCCGCCTCGACGGCTCGTTCCACCGGCAGATCGCCGAGGCCAGTGGGAATCCCCTGCTCCTCTACATGTGGGAGTCGATCGCCCCGCAGTTCGAGGAGTACTCGTTGCGCGTCATCGGGCTCCCGGGACGCCTCGAGCATGCCCACGCCGACCACCTGGGAATGCTCGAGGCGATCAGCGCACGAGACACGGCTCGCGCTGCCCGCCTGGCACGGGAGCACGTGCAGACGGTGCAACGCGAGCTCAGTGGCGTGACGGCCGATCCGTCGAGCGCGCTACGCACCTACCACGATCGCGCGGTCGCCTCGGCCGCGGCGACCGGCGCCGGGGACTCAGACGAAGATGTCCACGATGAGAACCACGGCGAGGACGACCACTGAGAGCATGGACTGCGACAACGTGTAGGTCTTGAGCGTCCCGCGCGTCGTCAGACCGAACAGCGAGCGCACCATCCAGAAGGCGTTGTCGCTGAACTGCCCGCCGAAGCAGCCACCGGCACCCGCCGCGAGGACGACCAGCGCGGGCGGCAGGCCGAGGGTGCCGACCAACGGGCTGATGATGCTGATCGCGGTGATCCCCGACACGGTCTGCCCACCGATCGCCATGCGCAGCACGGCCGCGATGAACCACACTGCCACCAGCGGAAGCGCCGCGTTCGCCTCGAACAGGCCGGCAAGAACATCCTTCATCCCGGTGCTGGCGATGATCTGCCCCAGGGAGCCGGCCACCGCGGTCACCACCAGGATCGTCCCGGCGGTCTCGAGGGCCTTTCCGACGACCTCTTCCTGCCCACGCAGCCCGCTGCGGCGCACCGTGATGACCAGAGCGGTGAGCACCCCCATGAGGAGCGCGATGACCGGGCTGCCCAGGAACTCGACGAAGGCGAGGTCCGCACCGGCGAGCGGTGCGACGATCGCGGCGATGATCAGGACGAGAACCACGAGGACAGGTGCCAGGGCAGCTCCCATCGACGGCAGCTGGACGTCTTCCGCCGGAGTCTCGACCGAGGCCTCGGAGTCGTCGGCGGGGATGTCCTCGTCCAGGGGCGCCTTCCACCAGCGCAGCTTCTCCATGGCGAAGATGTAGAGGAACGTCGTCAGGGCGACGGTCGGGATCGCGACTGCGAAGCCGGGGATCAGCATGTCGCCAGCGGACATCCCGATCGTCCCCAGGTAGGCGAGCATGGCCGCGCCGGGGATGACCAGGGCGTTACCCGCTGCCAGGCCCATCGACACCGGCCCGGCCAGGGACGCGACCGGGCGTCCGGTGCTCTTTGCCACACGGCGGGCGATGGGTGCCACGAGTACCAGCAGGACGTCGAAGTAGATCGCGGGGGTGATGGTCGACAGGGTCAGGCTGAAGGCGAACGGCGAACCCTTCTTCCCGAACAGCTTGAGGATGCCCTCGACGATGCGCTGCACCGCCCCGTAGCTCGACATGAGCAGGCCCATGATGATGCCCAGGCTGATCAGCAACCCGACCTCGGCCATCAGGTCGCCGAAGCCTTGGTTCACCCCGTCGACGACGTCGCTCATCGGGACGCCCGTGGTCAGGCCGAGCACGATCGTCCCGATGAGGAGCGCCAGTGCCGGATTGAGTTTCAGGCGCACGATCAGCAGTGCGATACCGATGAAGACGAGTACGAAATCGATGATGAGCCAGGTTGCCGACATCACCGTCACCTGCTTTCGTGGTTGGCCCCGTCTGCGGGGCGTTTCGTGCGGCACACGACAGCCGCGAGCGGCGAGGTCCTCGGAACCGGGTTCTCAAGCGTTCACCACTCTTCAGATGACCTGAACATAACCGCCGACTCTGGTTCAGTCAAACGTGGAGCGTCCACGATGTGGTCACGCGGCATACCCGGGCCGCGTTTCGACAATCTGTGCCTACCAGCGGCATGTGATCCTGACGAGTCGTATGCTGGGGACGCCGTGGGAGTCGGTTCGTGCCGCTCTTCCACATTAGAATCAACTTGTCTGATCTCCTGCTATCGTGACCGTCAGCGTTTGACGCGTCAGAGCAGCCGAGACGAGCGGAGGAAACATGAAGATCGACCGGATCGAGACCTATATTCTCAAGGTTCCGCTCGGCAGCGAACGGTTCTTCTCGTCGCAGGCCGAGTTCCCGGAACGCAACAGCTTCCTCGTGAAGCTGACCAGCACCGACGGACTCGTCGGCTGGGGGGAGGGTGGCCAGTACGGCCCGGCTGAGCCGGTGAAGACCTGCGTGGACGAGGTCCTGGGCCCGAAGCTGCTGGCGATGCCGGACGCGGCGCCCGGCCTGGTATGGGAGACGCTCTACGCCCACACACGTGACTTCGGCCAGAAGGGCACCTACATCGAAGCCATGAGCGCGCTCGACATCGCCCTGTGGGACCTCACCGGAAAGTCACTCGGCGTGCCGGTGTCCACCCTGATGGGCGGGCGGTTCCGCGACAGCGTCCGCGCCTACGGCACCGGCGGCTACTACACCAGCACCACGTTCGACCCGGTCGCGGACGTCGCGGCGCTCCAGACCGAGATGGAGCGGTACGCGTCCACCGGGTTCACGATGCTCAAGGTGAAGATCGGCCTCCTGCCGGTGCGCCAGGACGCGGCCCGTATCACGGCGGTGCGCAAGGCCCTGGGCGACGATTTCAGCCTGCTCGCCGACGCCAACCACGCATACAACGCGAGCACGGCGGTGTTGATGGGCCGGACGCTGGAACGCGAAGGGTTCGAACTGTTCGAGGAGCCTGTTCCCCCGGAGGATCGCGAGGGCTACGCGCGGGTGCGGGCCGCACTGGATGTGCCCATCGCGGGCGGGGAGGCCGAGTACACACGGTTCGGTTTCCGCGACTTCATCGGCGGCGGCTGCGTCGACATCGTCCAGCCCGACATCTGTGTGTGCGGCGGTATATCCGAGGTCATGAAGATCTCGGCGCTCGCGTCGGCGCGCAACCTACGGGTCGTCCCGCATGTGTGGGGCTCCGGGATCGCGCTCAGCGCCGGCCTCCAGGTGTGCAGCGCGCTCCCGCTGGCACCGTTCGCCTATGAGCCCGTCCCGCTCCAGAACGAACCCGTGATCGAATTCGACAGGACGCGCAATCCGCTCCGCGACGAACTGCTCACGACGCCCTTCACGCTGCAGGACGGTCGCGTCCTCGTCCCGGGCGGCCCCGGCCTGGGCGTCGAGGTGAACCCCGACACGCTGGAGCGCTACCGGGTCGGCTGAGAGAAGGGGTCCACGCCGAGGAGGAACTCCCACTCCCGGGCGATGAGCCCGTCCCGGAACTCGAACACGTCCAGCGAACGGTTGCCCTCGTCGTCCTCGAGCACGGTGCTGACGATCCGCCCGGATGCATCGGGCGACACCTGCCGGACGACAAAGGTGCCGTCGCTGCCGAGATAGGCGCGCTTCATGGCCGCGAGGTAGTCCTCGATGCCGCGAACGACGGTCACGATGCCCGGCGAGATGACCGACCACTCGACGTCGGGTGCCAGGAAGCCTGCGTATGCGTCCCAGTCCCGTGCGTTCTCGGCGGCGAAGAACTCCTGCAGGGCTTCGACCGCGCGGCACGGTCCCGGCACGTGGGCAGGCGACGGCTCGTCCGTCATGGTTCCCTCCTGGTAGTGGTCGACGATCTCAACGATCTCAGGTCGGGCGCCGGCGTGCACGAACCATGTCAGGAGCAAGGGCCATGACGTGTGTCACACACCCGGACGCGGCGCAATGGCCTGCTGCGGCAGGCGCCCGCGCACAGACGCATCGGCATCCAGGACGCGTCCCAGGTACGACCCGGTCACGCTTCCGGGCGTCTCCGAGATCTCGCGCGGCGTGCCGACGGCGACGATTCGTCCGCCTGCCTGTCCCCCGCCCGGCCCGAGATCGATGACATGGTCGGCGTTGGCGATCATGTCCAGGTCATGCTCGATCACAACGACCGTGGCACCCTTGGCGCCGAGCCGATCGATCACGCCCAGCAGGACGCGGGTGTCGAGCGGATGGAGACCAACGCTCGGCTCGTCCAGGACGAACAGGGTGTCGGACTGGTTGCGATGCAACTCGGTCGCGAGCTTGAGGCGCTGCGCCTCTCCACCCGACAGCGCGGGGGTGTCCTCGCCGAGAGTGAGATAGCCGAGCCCCAGGTCGATCAGCGTCCGCAGCTTCCTGCGGACGCGGGGCAGATCGAGCCGGAGGTCGACGACCTGGGCGACGGTGAGCTCCAGCAGGTCGGGCAGCGCGATGCCGTTGGCCAGCCCGGGGGCAGGTAGGAGGATGTCGCGGGCGGCGGGATCGTAACGGGCACCCTCGCACTCGGGGCAGGCGATGTCGACATCGGGCAGGAACTGTACGTCGAGAGAGACCTGCCCGGTGCCCTCGCAGCGTGGGCAGCGCAACGAGCCGGTGTTGTAGGAGAAGTCGGCCGCGCCCAGGCCGCGTCGCACAGCTTCATCGGTCTGCGCATATGCGCGGCGCAGATCGTCCAGGATGCCTGTATAGGTGGCCACGGTCGACCGCACGTTGATGCCGATCGGGGTGGCGTCGACGACGTTGACCCGGGTGATGTCTGCGGCATCCAGCACCGCGACGTGGCCGGGCAGCCGGCCGGAGCCGTTTCTCGCCCGTAGCGCGGGAACCAGGCTGTCGAGGACGAGGGTGGTCTTACCCGACCCCGACATCCCCGTGATCGCGGTCAGCCGGCCCTTGGGTATCTCGACGTCCAGGGCATGCACGGTGTGGATCGGGCGTGTGGTGAGCCGGATCCGGCCCCGTGCGAACACCTCGGCGGGGGCGGCCTGTTCGCGGACGACGATGGGTTCGCGTCCGGCGAGAAAACCCCCGATCAGCGACGTGGGGCTGCTCGCGAGGTCGGTGACGGTACCGGTCTCCAGCACCGTGCCGCCGTCGGTGCCGGAGCCGGGCCCGATCTCGATCAGCCAGTCGGCCTCGCGCAGCACCTGCACATCGTGATCGACCAGCACCACGGAGTTCCCGTCGCGCAGCAGATCACGGACGACCCCGACGAGCCCCTCGACGTTGGCCGGATGCAGACCGATGGAGGGCTCGTCCAGCACGTACAACACGCCATTGGTCTGATTGCGGACGGCCCGGGCGAGCTGAACCCGCTGTCGTTCGCCCGTCGACAGAGTGGAACTCGCCCGGTCGAGGCCCAGGTAGCCGAGACCGAGCTGGACGAGACGCTCGGCCATCCCGAGCAGCTGCGAGACGATCATGCGCGCCATCGCCCACATCTCAGCGGGCAGGGGGTCGACGACGGTCGGAGCCCAGGCGACCACCTCGTCCAGTGCCATCGCCGTCGCCTCGGCGATGTCGATGCCGGACACCTGGGTGCCGCGCACGCGGTCGCTCACACGGGTGCCGTGGCAGGACGGGCACACCTGCTCCGTGATGAACCGGTTCACCCGGGCGAGGGTGCGCTCGCTGTCCGAGTTGCGCATGGCCTCGTCGACCGCACGGCGCGCGTTGCGGTAGGTGAAGTCGAGATCGAAGACGCGGCCGCTCCTCGTCGGCACCCTGATGTGGCGCTTCTCCTCCGGCCCGTTGAGGACGATGTCCTTCTCTGCGTCGGTGAGCCGGGTGTACGGGACGTCGAGGCGCACCCCGAACTCGGCCACCACCTGGGGCATCACCGACAGACCCAGCACGTTCCAGGGGACGACGGCGCCGTCCGCGATGGTCTTCGACGGATCGGGGATCAACGTGGAGTCGTCGATCCGGCGAACCGACCCGATGCCGGAGCACGTCGGGCAGGCGCCCTCGGAGTTGAAGGCCAGCGACTCCGCCCCCGGAGGCATGAACGTCTCCCCACACTCCGGGCAGGTCAACTCCAGGCCCGCGGCGACGTCGATGGTCGGCGCCAGGCGGTGGCCGTTGGGACACAGATGCGCGCCCAGCCGGGAGAACATCACCCGGAGCACGTTCAGAAGCTCGGTGGAGGTGCCGAAGGTGCTGCGCACCCCCGGGACGCCGGGTCGCTGCCGCAACGCGAGGGCCGCCGGCACATACCGGACGCTGTCCACCGCCGCCCGCGCCGCGTGAGTCATTCGGCGCCTGGTGTAGGTCGACAGTGCCTCGATGTAGCGGCGTGAGCCCTCGGCGTACAACACACCCATGGCCAACGACGACTTGCCCGACCCCGACACCCCTGCGATCGCGACCATCTGCCGCAACGGCACGTCCACGTCGATGCCGCGCAGATTGCGCACCCGGGCGCCGCGCACCTGGATCGCCGTCGGCGAATCCGGCTCACTGCGTCCGATCGCCCTGCCGTCGGTCATCGGAGACCCTCCGGCGGCCGCCCCGGACGGGCGGGCCCGGCGGGCGGGAGGTCATCGAAGTCCATGCCCCAAACCTAACCGTCGGCACTGACAAGACTTCGCTTCATCAGCTCGGTTCTCGTATGCGACCCGGAAGAGCTACCGGACGGCGACATTGCCCGCGGGTTCGTCGTGGCGGCAGGTTTCCATCAGGACGCCCCCTTACGACGCCTGTCCGTCTCGCTCCCTCAAGGCGAAACCGAGACCTATGGCCACCACGACCAGCGCCATCCCGCTGAGCGACAGCATCCCGGTTGCCCAGCCACCGGTCGCATCGTGCACATGCCCCATGAAGACCGGGCCGACGGACGCCAGGGCATAGCCGAACCCCTGGACGACAGCCGACATGGCACCGCTCTCCCGTGGCGAGCGGGCACGCTCCACGATGAGCATGAACAGTGCCGTGAACAATCCGCCCTGAGCCAGCGCCCCGATGAACGACCACACCAGCCACCAGGACGGCGCGATCAGCAGCCCCGCGGGGGTCAGTGCCCAGCACATGGCCAGGCCGGCCAACGCCCCGCCGGCACCGATCCGGCGGACGAAGGCAGGGGCCGCGAAGGCACCGATGAGCGCGAGCACCTGCATCAGCGAGGACGCGAACCCCGCCGAGGTGGGCGCCATCCCCAGGGCGTCGCCCAGGAACTCCGGCAGCCAGGCCGTCAACGCGTAGTAGATGAACAGGTGGATCACCATCGTGATGGTGAGCACCCACACCAGGGGGTATCTCCACAGCGACCCCGTCGGCGTGGACACACTGGAGGGGGCTTCCGGGGCGGGTTCCTTCACGTCGCCGCCTGCCGTCACCCTCCACCACAGGACGGCGCCGAGGATCGCGAGGACGGCCCCGGCGCCCAGCGCGAGCTGCCAGCCGGCGACGGACGACAACGGAGCTGTGAGCGCGGACGTCAGCATCGAACCGACGTTGAGCGACGCCGTGTACGCGGCCGTGGTGGACGCCACCCTCGTCAGGAAGTCGCGCCTGATCACCAGGAGCGCCACCACGTTGCCGACGGCGAGGGCGGCTCCGAGCACCGCGGAGCCGATCATGAGGCACGGCACGCCGCCGGCGGATCGCACCACGATGCCGAGAGCGGTGCCGACCATCGAGACCAGTACCGCACGGTCGATGCCGACGCGACGGATGAGCCGCGAGGCGGGAAACGCCAGGACGCCGAAGCACAACACGGGGATCGTGGTCAGCATCCCGGCCGCAGCAGTGCCCAGACCGAGGTCGGAGCGAATCTCGCCGATGACCGGCGCGGGCGAGGTGATGGGGCCTCGGAGGTTGAGACCGACCACCATGAGTCCCACGAACACGAACCACGCGGGCCTGCCGGAAGCCGCCCGCCTCATGCGTTCACCGGTGTCGGGATCGATAGGTCGCTACATGCGGTTGACATCGGTCCTCAATGATAAGCCCGCGGCACACGCGCGACGGCGGCCTGCCCGAGGGACGACCCCGGCCGGCAGCACCCGTCGCTAGTGCTGTGTGCTCCCGCGAGCGCCGTGTGCTCGCGCACGCCAGCCTTGTAGCGGCTCCCGCGGGTGCTGTGTACTCACGCGGGCCACATATCACCCGCGCGAGTACATAGCACCCGCGCGAAGAACACGCGGCCCGCCTGAACCGCGTGGTCGGCCCGGAATTCGGCTTCGCGGACGGCCGCCGCTCACCGAGGGAGCTTCATTCCTCCCAACCGGGTGCCTCACCCGGGAACACGGTCGCCCAGTAGTGCGGCAACACGTCGCGTAACGACACCCATCGGATCGAGGTCGCGTCCTCCTTACCCGGCACCGCCACGCGCACCCGCGGGCCGTACATGGCCAGTCGCTCGCGGCACACCCCACAAGGGCTCAACACCACGAACTCGCCGCCGCCGGTGCGATGCAGGCACACGGACGCCACGATGCGCTTGTTCAGCCGGTGTGCCGCACAGCAGGGCTCGGTCTCATGACAGACGGTGACGGCCGCATTGGCGTAGTCCGGGCTCGTGCCGGTCAGAATCGTGCCGTCGGCGAGCAATGCCGCCGCGGCGCCCTGCTCCGATTCGTCGGGGAACCGTGATTCGATCAGAGCGCGGCACGCGGCGACGGTGCCCCGGAGCGCCGCAGCCGAGGGTTCCCCGGCGCTTACCTCGTCGATGATCATCTCTTCCTTCCGTACCAGGCGTCGAAGCAGAATTGACCACACGGGCAGAGGACGAAGGTCATGTGCCGCATACGCGCTCTCGCGCCGACATCAATGTAGCCGTGGTCGACGGCTAAGCTCATCTCGTGCCCGCCGACCTGGCTCTCCGGCCCGTAGCCGGGATCGTCGTCCGGTAGGAACAGCGCCCACGCGACGCGCGCGTCACCCGGCAATCGGGTCAGCACCGAATCACGCTATCAACGAGATCCCATTTCTTTCCTACCCCAGGTCGGTGACGAACGCGTCCCGCTGTGGCGTCGTGGGACGGCCACCGGCGGACTCGGAACGGCGCAGCATCGCACCCGCGACGGGGCCGATGATCACCGAGAGCAGCCCACCGCCCACCAGCGCTGCGGCCAGGCCGCTCGTGATCCGGCTCTGGTCGAGAGCCTGGCTCGTCGTCGCGACGATGATCGGCAGCGCCGTGCCCGTGTAGGCACCGAGTGCGAGGCGGGTACGCCGACTCGCCCCCGAGGGCGCGGTCACCATCCCAGGTAGACCGCGCAGAACGAACAGCACCACTGCGGCTGCACTGGCCACGGCGAACAGGATCGGGTCGGCGAGCATCGCCCCCAGATCGAACCGGAGGCCCGCGGAGATGAAGAACACCGGCACCAGGAGCCCGAACCCGAGACCTTGCAGCTTCGACTCGATCAGCGCCGCGTCCTGCGCAGGGGCCCCGGCGAGCAGAGCACGCAGGATCAGCCCCGTGACGAACGAACCCAGCAGCATGTCGAGGCCCAGGAACAGGTCGATGGCGACCAGTGCACCGAGGATCAGGAACACGAGCCGGATCGCGAACTGGCTGCTCGTGTGCTGGGTCTGATGGATGAACGCGTGCAGCCGGTCGTGACGAGACCGGACAGCCACCCACAGCATGAGGGCGGCAACCGCCGCGAACACCACGAGCACGGCAGCCGAGGCCCCGATCGGCCGCTCCGACACCAGCAGGGAGAGCCCGACCAGTGGCAGGAACTCCCCGACCGCCCCGTTGGCGACAACCGCCGTCCCGAACGGGGTGTCCAGGTCGCCGGCGTCCTTGAGGATCGGCAGCAGCATCCCCACCGCCGTCGAGGACAAGGCAATGGCGAGCACCACCCCGGTGTCCGCGCCGGTCAGCACCGTCCCGGCGACCAGCAGGACGACGAAGGTGAGCCCCCAAGCGCCCAATGCCCGCGTCCCCGGACGACCGGCGATCGCGCGCACGTCCACCTCGGTGCCGGCGATGAGGAACAGCACCGCACCACCCAGGTTGGACAGCACATCCAGCAGCGCGTCCGCCTGCACCAGGCCGATCACAGCAGGACCGGCGAGCAGACCGAGCATGATCTCGACCGCAGGCAGAGGCACCGGGGCAAAGCGATTCAGCTGCCGGGTCACCAACGTGGCCACGACGGCTATCAGGGGGAGGAACGCGACGTTCAACATGGTGCTGTGTATGGGCCTCATGCTAGGCCGCTGGACGTCACGCGGAGCGGTCCACGCGGAAGAACTCCTGCACGACAAGCGCGTCGTCGTCCACCACGAAGTCGTCAGGGATCTCCTCGCGCGCCTCGGACGTCGTCCAGAAGCGTTCGTGGGCGGCGCGCCACTCGGCAACCGACGCGAACCCCTCTCCCTCGGCACGTGCAAACGCGAGGTCGACGTCTCCGAGGCGAACAACGCGTACGTCGATGGTCTCGACGACCGCGACGCGGTTACCCGCGGAGTCGACCAGTGCTGTTCGCTCGCCCGCTGCCGGCAACGGGTCACCGACTGTGTCGTACTGCACCTTCAGCGAGGTGGTGGCCGTCTTGTCACCGGCAAGGATGGCGGCAACCAGCTTGTCACGCAGAGGGCCGGGGTAGGCGAACTCGGCCGGCGGGAGGTCGTCGATGCTCACGGTACGAGTCTGCCAGGCGCTGACCGCAGG